>NZ_JAMYQY010000003.1:0-375710 GCF_040321125.1 Mesorhizobium sp. M0518 | reverse complement strand
GCTCGCGTCATCAGATGCTGGCCTCCAATCCAGCCAGCATCTTGAATCACAAACATCCGGCTTTGGGAATCCTACGATTCTCTCAAAATAGGAATCGCTCTAGTTGATCATAATAGCGATCGGCCGCTCGTATGTTTTCGCTGCCTATCATCACGTAGACGTCGATGAGGTCCGCCTTGGCCGCGGGTGACCAGACCAGCCTAACGGTCATTCCGCGAGGCTTCCGCCAGCCTTCGCCGAGCTTCCTTTCGCAACGCGTCGAAATCCACAGGCTCCGGCCTCCCACTTGCCTTGCCTTCATCCCACAGGTGCCTTAGCCGGCGGATATCGTCGTGCCGAAGTTCACGCTTGGCCAGCCAATCCCGCACCGCTTCACGCACAATCTCGCTTGCGGTGGCATACTCGCCCGCCTCGACAGCCTCACGCATCACAGCTGCTTGTTGCGGGGTCACAGCCACGCTCATTTTTCTACGTTTGCCACGCCCGTTTCCTTATCGCATTTTGCTCTATGGTAGGAAATATTACTCCCTCCGTATTCTGGAGCAACTGCGACGCCACCAAAGGCCTTACGTCCGCTGGACGCTGGTCAAGGCAGCCTGTCGTCGGCCGTCAACCGTTGATAACGCGATGCGCGCCTAGCCGCGCCGCTCCGGAAATTCAATAGCTCTGGGTCGAGCGCCGCACTTTCGCGATTGCCGGTTGTTTGGCCGGCGCAGCAGGCTTTGGCGCGGCTGCAGGCTTGAACGGACCTTTCTTGAACGGTGCCATGCCTTCACGCGCAAGCTCGTCGGCGCGCTCGTTCTCGACATGACCGTCATGGCCCTTGACCCAGTTCCAGGTGACCTTGTGGCGCTTGTTGGCCTCGTCGAGCGCCTGCCAGAGTTCACCGTTCTTCACAGGCTTCTTGTCGGCGGTCTTCCAGCCGTTCTTCTTCCAGCCGTGGATCCACTTGGAAATACCGTCCATGACATACTTGCTGTCGGTGTGAAGGTCGACCGTGCACGGTTCCTTCAGCGCGTTCAGCGCCGAAATGGCGGCCAACAGTTCCATGCGGTTGTTGGTCGTCTCGGCTTCGCCGCCGGAAAGCTCCTTGGTGGTGCCGTTGAAGCGCAGGATCGCGCCCCAGCCGCCGGGGCCGGGATTGCCCGAACAGGCGCCGTCGGTGAAGATCTCAACCTGTTTGCTCATGATACTCATATCAGGCCAATCCATATTCCGAAGACGATTTGATCGCCCGGTGGAACCGCATCCTTCTGATGTATTCGGTCGGATCGCGTTTCATCACCAGCCCGCCATCGGGAACGGTCAACCAGTCGTACAGCCGGGTCAGCATGAAGCGCAACGCCGAACCGCGCGCCAGCATCGGCAGCGCAGCCTTTTCCTGGTCGCTCAGGGGCCGGAGGCTCTGGTAGCCGGCGAGCAGCGCCTTGCCCTTGGTGAGATTGAAGGAAAAATCCTTCTCGAAGCACCAGGCGTTGAGACAGGTGGCGACATCGTAGGCGTAGAGGTCGTCGCAGGCGAAATAGAAATCGATCAGGCCGGACAGTTTTTCGCCGAGGAAGAAAACGTTGTCGGGGAAAAGATCGGCATGGATGATGCCTTGCGGCAGGTCTTTGGGCCAGTTGCGCTCGAAATCGGCAAAGTCGGCATCGACCTCGGCGGCCAGACCCGGCTCGACCTCGTCTGCGCGATCGCGCGCTGCATCCCAGAGCTTGCGCCAGCCGTCGATGGCCAGGGCATTCGGACGCGTCATCGAAAAATCGGCGCCGGCCAGATGCAATTGCGCCAGCGCCTTGCCGACCTCGGCGCAATGCGTTGCTGTGGGCCGCCGCAACGAAAGCCCTTCCAGGAAGGTGATGATGACCGCCGGCCGGCCGGCGAGCGTGCCGATGACGCTGCCGTCATGCGCGGTCACCGGCAGCGGGCAGGACACGCCCTTGTTGGCGAGATGGCCCATTAGCCCCAGGAAAAACGGCAAATCCGCCTTTTCGACGCGCTTCTCATAGAGCGTCAGGATGTAGGAGCCGCTGGAGGTGTGCAGCAGGAAGTTCGAGTTCTCGGTACCTTCGGCGATGCCCTTGTAGGACAGGAGATCGCCGACCGGATAGTGCTTCAGGAATGCGCCGAGTTCGCCTTCCGCAACGTCGGTGTAGACCGCCATGTGGCTTACGCGGCTCCATTGACGAAGGCCATGTCGGCCCGCGTCAGTTCGACATCGCGCAATACCCGCATGACCGGAAAATCCTCCGTTTCCGTGGCCGTGATGGCCAGATCGATCGTGACATCGAAGCGCTGCCGGAACGCGTCGATGATCTCGTCGACGATGATTTCGGGCGCCGACGCGCCGGCCGACAGGCCGAGCGTCGAGATGTTGCCGATGTCATTCCACGGAATCTCGGCGGCGCGCTGCACGAGAAGCGACATGGTGGCGCCTGCACGCTCCGCGACTTCGACAAGTCGTCGCGAATTGGAGGAATTCGGCGCGCCGACGATCAGATAGAGATCGGCGCCCGGCGCGGTGTCCTTGACGGCTTCCTGGCGGTTGGTGGTGGCATAGCAGATCGATTCCGCCGCCGGTGCCTGCAGCGCCGGAAAGCGATCCTGCAAGGCGCGGATGATGCCGGCGGTGTCCTCGACCGACAATGTGGTCTGGGTAACGAAGCCGAGCGCCTGCGGATCGGCGGGCGAGAGCTTTGCGGCATCGGCTTCGGTTTCGATCAGCGTCACCGCTCCGTCCGGCAGCTGGCCCATGGTGCCGATCACCTCGGGATGGCCGGCGTGACCAATCAACAGCACATGACGGCCGAGCCGCTGATGGCGCATCGCTTGCTTGTGGACCTTCGACACCAGCGGGCAGGTGGCATCGAGATAGAAGAGATTGCGCGCCTTCGCATCCGCCGGCACCGATTTCGGCACGCCATGCGCCGAGAACACGACGGGCGACTGCCGATGTTCGGCCGGTATCTCGGAGAGTTCCTCGATGAAGACGGCGCCAAGGCTTTGCAGCCCCTCGACGACGTAGCGGTTGTGCACGATCTCATGGCGGACATAGACCGGCGCGCCATATTTCTTCAGCGCCAGCACGACGATCTGGATGGCACGGTCGACACCGGCGCAGAAACCGCGCGGCTGGCAGAGCCGGATCGTCAGAGGTGGTTTGGTGGTTGTCTGAAGCATTAAATCCGGGCCGGTTGATCAAAGCCGAAATGAGGTGCGCACCCCTGCCCTGTCAAGGGCATCAGCCGCGTTCATTCGTCTTTCGCGGGACGGCGAAGCCGCAGGATGAGCACGGCTGCGAGCGCCGCGGCAAGCCCGTACCAAGTCATCGCATATTGCAGATGGCTGTTCGGGAGGTCGATGATGGTGACGCCGCCAACCGGCAAGCCGCCCGGGTTTGGCGTCTTGTCTGCGTCGATGAAGATCGGCACCAGCGCGGCGCCCGCCGGCAGACCGGCGCTCGCAGCCATCACGTCGCGGTCCTTCCAGTAGAAGATGTTCTTCGCCACGTCGTTGTCGGGCAGCATCATCGACGGCTTCGCCGGCAGCGGGTTGCGGGCCAGCCCGGTCACGGTCACTCTGCCAGTCACCTGTCCCTTGGCGCGCTTGGCGGCGTCCTTCAGATCGTAAGGCACGAAGCCGCGATTGATCAGGACGAAGCGGCCGTCGTCGAGCGCCAGCGGCGTGTAGACATTGAAGCCGGCGTCACCTTCCCAGGTTGCGTAGAAATGGCGTTCGCCTTGATGCAGGAACGTGCCGGTGACGGTAACCGGCGTATAGTCGACATCCCCGGTGGCGGCGAACTCTTTCTCGACCGCAACCAACGGCAAGGGCGCCGAATGGGTACGCTGGTCGATGGTCTGCAGAAGGCCTTCCTTCCAATACAGGCGCTGCACTTGCCAGGTGCCGAGCACCAGCAGGATCAGGAACAGCATAAGGCCAAGGCCGAGCAGCAATGCCGATCGCGGTCGCGAACGACCGTCAGTTTTAACGGAAGCCTCGCTCATTCGCCGCGATCCAGCCGGCCCTCGGCCGCTTTGTTGCGGTATTGCAGCGTCAGCAGCACGCCCTTGATCAGCCGCAGCGCCGTCAAGCACAGCACGACAGCCAGCGGAATCCAGACCAGCAGATGCAGCCAGAGCGGCGGGCTGAGCGTGACTTCTACCCAGAGCGCCAGGCCGACGATGATAAAGCCGATGATCAGGATCACGAACACCGCCGGCCCGTCGCCGGCATCAGCGTAGGAATAATCGAGGCCGCAATTGACGCAGCGCTTGCCGACGGTGAGGAAGCCGGAGAACAACCGCCCCTCGCCGCAACGCGGGCAGCGGCCATGCAGGCCGGCCGAGATCGGATCGATCGGCGGCCAGATCGCCCTGTCTTCACTCATGGGAGCGTCGTCGCTCATGCTTACCGCTCGATCTCGATCGGTGTGCCATCGGCCACCATCGCCCAGATTTCGTCCATATCGGAGTCCGTAACCGCAATGCAGCCGTCGGTCCAGTCGACCAATTGAAGCAGCCAGCCCCACCAGCCATAACCATTCGGTTGGCCGTGGATCATGATCATGCCGCCCGCGTCGACATTGCGCGCCCTGGCGGCCGCCAGATCGTCGGTGTTGGGGTAGGAAATATGGATCGACCTGTGCGCGATGCTGTTCGGGTTCCGCCAGTCGAGGACATAGTTCCCCTCGGGCGTGCGTTGATCGCCCTCCTGGTGCTTATGCCCCACAGGATCGCCGCCGAGTGCGATGCCGTAGCTGCGCAGGATCTTGCCGTAGCCGATGAGTTCCAGCCGGCGTTCGGCTTTGTGGACACGCACCAGATCCACCTTCTCGCCGGCAAAGGCCGGGAGTGCCGCGATCATCAATGCGCAAATGGCCCGGAAAATTGTCAGCCGCATCGGCTATCGATCAGCGATCATTGCGCCAAAAAGAAGAAGGCGGCCACGTTGCCGCGGCCGCCTTCTCGAAACGAAAACTCCTCAGGCCAGGATCAGTGGCCCTCGATCACCGCGCCAACCGATCCCCAGACGTAGATCGAGGCGAACAGGAAAAGCCAGACCACGTCGACGAAGTGCCAGTACCAGGCGGCCGCCTCGAAGCCGAAATGCTGCTTGGGGGTGAAATCACCCTTCATCGCCCGGATCAGGCAGACCAACAGGAAGATGGTGCCGATGATGACGTGGAAACCGTGGAAGCCGGTCGCCATGAAGAAGGTGGCGCCATAGATGGAATCCTTGAAGGCGAACGGAGCATGCATGTACTCGTAGGCCTGCACCATGGTGAACAGCATGCCGAGGCCAACAGTCAGCACCAGGCCGTTGATCAGGCCTTTGCGATCGCCATGGATGAGCGAATGGTGCGCCCAGGTCACCGTGGTGCCGGACAGCAGCAGGATGACGGTGTTGTAGAGCGGCAAATGGAAAGGATCGAGAACTTCCATGCCCTTCGGCGGCCAGACACCGCCGGTAAACGCGGTGCGGGCATATTGCTGGGCTTCGCTCGGAAACAGGCTGGCATCGAAATAGGCCCAGAACCAGGCAACGAAGAACATCACCTCAGAGGCGATGAACATGATCATGCCGTAGCGCAGATGCAGCGACACGACACGCGTGTGATGGCCCTCATGCGCTTCCTTAATGGTGTCCGACCACCAGGCGAACATGGTGTAGAGGATGATCACGAGGCCGATGAAGAACAGCCATGGATTGGCGATGTTGAAGCCGAAGATCGGGAACGAGCCGCCCTTCAGGTACTCCATCAGGCAGACGCCGCCAAAGGCGGTGACAAGTGCGCCTACCGATCCCAGGAAAGGCCACGGGCTCGGGTCGACGAGATGATAGTCATGCTGTGGTTTTGCGTGCGCGTCTGCCATATCAACCCCCGAGATTTGCTTCGGTATTCGAAATTGTCTTGCTGTTGCCCTCGGCCGGCTCCGAGGAGGCGACCGGCTTGGTCTTCTCGACCGGGAACATCGTGTAGGACAGAGTGATCGTCTTCACGTCCTTGAGCTCCGGCACATTGACGATGTCGGGGTCCACGTAGAACAGCACCGGCATGTCCAGCGTCTCCCCGGGCTTCAGCGTCGTGTCGGTGAAGCAGAAGCACTCGACCTTGTTGAAATAGGGACCTGCCAGTTCAGGCTGCACGTTGAAGGTAGCGCGGCCGGTCACGGGACGATCGAACTTGTTGGTCGCCTGATAGTGCGCCTGCACGGTCTCGCCGATCTTCATCGTCATCGAGCGCTGGACCGGCTGGAACTCCCACGGCACGCCAGCGATGTTGGCATCGAAGCGGACAGTGATCTCGCGGTCGAGCACGCGGCCGGCATACTGCTTCTCGGCACGTTGCGTCGTGCCGCCATAGCCGGTGGCCTGGCAAAACATTTTGTAAAGCGGCACCGCGGCATAGGCCATGCCGATCATGCCGGTGAAAAAGGCGAGGCAGACAGCCGCGACGATGACGTTGCCGTTCTTGCCAGCCGTTTTTTTTGAGGTCTCGACGCTCATCACATCGTGCCCAGATTGTGGCCGAACTTCACGATCGTCGCGATGTAGAAAATGACCACCAGCAGCGCCAGCGCCACACCGATGGCGATAGAACGGCTGCGCTGCGCCTTCTTCTGACGCTCGGTCAACGTGACGGTCTCGAGCTTTTCCTCGATCATGGTCATGCTCCACCCATGGCAAGCGCGCGTTCGACAACGCTGTCGGCCAGATAGGCAGCGAAGATGGCGAAGAGGTAAAGCAGCGAATAGGCGAACAGGGCCTTGGCCGGTTTCATGACGCCGTCATCGTCGGCCATGCCAAGCACTTTCCACGCGTACCAGACAAAACCGACTCCCAGAAGCAGGGCGGCCACGCCATAGAACGGCGTGGTGTAGCCAAGCAGCCACGGCAGCACGCCGACCGGGGCCAGCACCAGCGCATAGGCGAAGATCTGGCGGCGGGTCGAAGCGTGGCCGGCGACGTTGGGCATCATCGGAATGCCGGCCTTGGCATAGTCCTCGGACTTGAACAGCGCCAGCGCCCAGAAATGCGGCGGCGTCCACAGGAAGATGATCAGGAACAGGACAATGCTTTCGAGGCTGACTGTCCCGGTCACCGCGGCCCAGCCGATCACAGGCGGAATGGCGCCGGCGGCGCCGCCGATGACGATGTTCTGCGGCGTCCAGCGCTTCAGCCACATCGTGTAGACGACGGCGTAGAAAAAGATGGTGAAGGCAAGCAGCGTCGCCGCCAGCCAGTTGACCAGTACGCCGAGCGTCATCACCGACAGCACCGACAGCACCAGCCCGAAGGTCAGCGCTTCGTGCGGCTGGATGCGACCGGCCGGGACCGGGCGGGTGGCGGTCCTGGTCATCACGGCATCGATGTCGGCATCGTACCACATGTTGAGCGCGCCGGAGGCACCAGCACCTATTGCAATAGCCAGGATGGCGATCACCGCCAGCAGAGGGTTGATGGTCACGGGTGCGGCGACAAGGCCGACAAAGGCGGTGAACACCACCAGCGACATGACGCGCGGCTTCAGCAGCGCGAAGAAATCGCCCGCCGTCGCTTCCGACATGCGAAAGCCCGCTTCGTCAATCAATGGGTCGTCGACAAGGGCCATGCGTACTTAAGTCCATCATCCGTTGGCCAAAACCGCCGGCGGACCGGCGGTTTCGTATTCGAGCGGGCAGCCGCCTTACTTGATTTTCGGCAGCTGTTCCCACTGGTGGAAGGGCGGCGGCGAAGGCAGCTGCCATTCGAGCGTCGTTGCGCCCTCGCCCCATGGGTTGGCGCCGGCGATCCGCTTCTTCTGGAAGGCCTCGAACACGCCATAGAGGAAGATCAGGACGCCGATGGCCGAGATATACGAGCCGATGGACGACACATAATTCCAGCCGGCAAACGCATCGGGGTAGTCGATGGTGCGGCGCGGCATGCCGGCGAGACCGAGGAAGTGCTGCGGGAAGAAGATCAGGTTCACGCCGACGAAGGTGACCCAGAAGTGGGTGTTGGCGATGACGGGCGAATACATGTAGCCGGTCATCTTCGGGAACCAGTAGTACCAGCCGGCGAAGATGGCGAACACCGCGCCCAGTGACAGCACGTAGTGGAAGTGGGCAATGACGAAATAGGTGTCATGCAGCGAGCGGTCGAGGCCGGCATTGGCCAGCTGGACGCCGGTGACGCCGCCGATGGTGAACAGGAAGATGAAGCCCAGCGCCCACAGCATCGGCGTCTTGAACGAAATCGACCCGCCCCACATCGTCGCGATCCAGGAGAAAATCTTCACGCCTGTCGGCACCGCGATGACCATGGTGGCGAAGACGAAATAGCGCTGCGTGTCGAGCGACAGGCCGGTCGTGTACATGTGGTGCGCCCACACGATGAAGCCGACGGCGCCGATCGCCACCATGGCATAGGCCATGCCGAGATAGCCGAACACCGGCTTCCTCGAGAAGGTCGAGATGACGTGACTGATGATGCCGAAGCCCGGCAGGATCAGGATGTACACTTCAGGGTGACCGAAGAACCAGAACAGGTGCTGGAAGAGGATCGGGTCGCCGCCGCCGTCGGGCGCAAAGAAGGTGGTGCCGAAATTGCGGTCGGTAAGCAGCATGGTGATGCCACCGGCCAGAACCGGCAACGACAGCAGGAGCAGGAAGGCGGTGATCAGCACCGACCAGGCAAACAGCGGCATCTTGTGCAGCGTCATGCCAGGCGCGCGCATGTTGAAGATGGTGGTGATGAAGTTGATGGCGCCGAGGATCGACGACGCACCGGCAATGTGGATCGACAGGATCGCCAGATCCATGGCCGGCCCGGGCTGGCCCGAGGTCGAAAGCGGCGGATAGAGCGTCCAGCCGCCACCGACGCCAAAGGCGCCCGGCGCGCTCGGCACGAACATCGAGGTGAGAAGCAGGATGAAGGCCGGCGGCAACAGCCAGAAGGAGATGTTGTTCATGCGCGGGAACGCCATGTCGGGCGCGCCGATCATGATCGGAACCATCCAGTTGGCGAAACCGCCGATCAGCGCCGGCATGACCATGAAGAAGATCATGATCAGGGCGTGCGCGGTGGCGAAGGCATTGTACATGCTCTTGCCGCCGTCGATCGCGGCGTCACCGTTCATGCCATAGACCATCTGCGCCAGGCCGCTGAAGATTTGGATGCCAGGCTCCTGCAGCTCCATGCGGATGGCGACCGACAAGGCACCGCCGATGATGCCGGCCATGATCGCGAAGATCAGGTAGAGCGTGCCGATGTCCTTGTGATTGGTCGAATAAACCCAGCGGACCCAGCCGTGATAAGGCTTGTGGTCATGCCCGTCGTGAGCTGCAGCGTCTGCCATGTTCCGCTCCGTTCCCTAAATCTTGCTAACCCGCGGCATCAGTTGCCGGCGGCCGCTACCTTGTTCTGGCCGTCGACCTCGGCCATCAGCGTCTTGTTGGCGCCGGGCAGATCGGTCTTGGCTGCCGCCAGCCAGGTCTTGAACTGCGCATCGGAGACGACGCGGATGGCGATCGGCATGAAGGCATGATCCTTGCCGCAGAGCTGCGAGCACTGGCCGTAAAAAATACCTTCCTTCTCCGCCTTGAACCAAGTCTCGTTGGTGCGGCCCGGAATGGCATCGATCTTGATACCGAACGACGGCATGGCAAAGGAGTGGATCACGTCGGTCGCGGTGACGAGCACGCGGGTCATGGTGTTGACCGGCACCACCAGTTCGTTGTCGACGGCCAGCAGGCGCGGATAGACCTTGCGGTCCTCCTTGCCGGCGCCGGCCCGATCACCGTCCTGGAGGATCGCGGAGTTGAAGGAGAGCGTGTTTTCGGTCTGGTACTCGTAGTCCCAGTTCCACTGGTTGCCGGTCGCCTTGACGGTCAGCTTTGCTTCTTCCGGCGGCGTATATTGCGCGGTCAGCAGCTGGAACGAGGGAATGGCGATGAGCAGCAGGATGACGACTGGCCCGATCGTCCAGATCAACTCGATCCACGTGTTGTGGCTGGTCTTGGACGGAACCGGGTTGGCGCTCGCGCGGAATCTGACGATGCAGTAGGCGAGCAGAAGCAGCACCAGGATGGTGATCGGGACGATGAACCACATTGTGTAGTTTCCGAACCACTCGATCTGCCGCATCATGTCGGTCGCCGGCGCCTGGAAGGTTGTCTCCCAGTTCTTGGGCTGGTCGGCATGGGCGGATGCGCCGGCGAAAAACGTGATAGCGGCACAAGCACTTAGAAACTTGGCACTTGCTGGAACCTTGGCGTTTGCCAGGAAATTTCTCATCGCCCTCATCGTCTCCCAGTTCCTCGCTGCGGTACTCACGAGAATAACGAACAATGCCGGGACGGGAATCCCGACAGTTTCAAGCTGGTTCAAACCATACTCTTTTTCCCTCCGCAAGAAAGGAGCGGACGAAACCGTGCGGCATTTTTGCGCGCAAGCCCGGATGTGCCTTTGGCGGCAGCCGCGGCAGCACCGAATCGCCTACAGTGAGCCCGCAGCAGCATTCCCGCGGGCCGCACGTGCCGAACGTCGCAATTCGGGCGAAATTGGCAGGGAAAAGCGCCCTATTGGCTTTTTCGGGGCAGACCTGGTGCGGTCTCGTCCTTTACTTGGCTTTGGCGCGGCTTAAAGTGCCGTGATTCGCAATGGAGCCGTCATGAATTACTGGCTTTCGAGAAACTCTCGGTTTTCGAGAAACTGGGCGAAGGTCATCTTTCTCGCCGCCCTGTCTGGCATCGGCTTGTCCGCGATCGTGTCCGGCACGGCCAACGCCGCGCAGCCGAGCGGCACCGTGCGCTCGACGCATGGCGCATGGTCGATCATCTGCGACACACCGGCCGGCGCCACCTCGGAACAATGCGTGATGATGCAGAACGTCGTCGCCGAGGACCGTCCCGAGATGGGATTGTCGGTCGTGGTGCTGCGCACCGCTGACAACAAGGCGGAGATCCTGCGCGTGCTGGCGCCGCTCGGCGTGCTTTTGCCCAACGGGCTCGGCCTCAATGTCGACGGCAAGGATATCGGCCGCGCCTATTTCGTGCGCTGCTTCCAGGACGGCTGCTATGCCGAGGTCATTCTCGAAAAGCCGCTTCTCGACACGCTGAAGACCGGCACGTCGGCCACCTTCATCGTCTTCCAGACCCCGGAAGAAGGCATCGGCATCCCGGTCGACCTCAAGGGTTTTGCCGACGGCTTCGCCGCGCTCCCCTGACAGCCCGGCGACATCACCGACTTCATCAACCAGAAGTGACATCGGCGGGCTGCTGGCAAACCGCTTTTGTCTTCACAATGCGGCAGAACGATTGTCTCGGCGCACCTTCGCGCCTACATCGTGGCAAAGACCCATTCCTCCTGTGAACGGACGCGCCATGAACAGCCTGATCGGCCAATTCGACATTTCAGACGATCGCATCAAGCAGATCGTCGCTGAGACCATCAACGGCGCCGATGACGGCGAGCTGTTCCTCGAATATAGCGAGAGCGAAGCGCTGATGTTCGACAACGGCCGGCTGAAGACCGCCAACTTCAACACCGACCAGGGTTTTGGCCTGCGTGCGGTTGCCGGCGAAGCCAGCGGCTATGCCCATTCCAGCGACCTCTCCGAAGCTTCGCTGCTGCGCGCGGCCGATGCCGTTTCAACCGTCAAGGGCGGTTATTCCGGGACGCTTGCCGCCGCACCCGCCCGCACCAACCGCCATCTCTATGGCGAAGAGAACCCGATCCCCTCGCCTTCCTTCGAGGCCAAGGCAAAGCTCTTGCAGGAAATCGATGCCTGGCTGCGCGCCGAGGATCCGCGCGTGCGGCAGGTTTCGGCATCGCTCGCCGCATCCTGGCAGCATGTCGAGATCGTGCGCGCTGATGGCCAAATGGTGCGCGACATCCGCCCGCTGGTCCGCATCAACGTCTCCGTCGTGGTCGGCGATGGTGACCGCCAGGAGAGCGGCTCCTACGGCATGGGTGGCCGCAAGGCGTTTGGCGAATTCCTGGTCGAGGGCAGCTGGAAGCACGCCGCCAAGGAGGCGCTCAGGCAAGCTCTGGTCAATCTCGAGGCCATACCGGCCCCGGCCGGCACTTTCGACATCGTCTTGTCCAGCGGCTGGCCGGGCGTCATGCTGCACGAGGCCGTCGGCCATGGGCTGGAAGGCGATTTCAACCGCAAGAAGACCTCGGCCTTCGCCGGCCTGCTAGGCCAGCAGGTCGCCGCCAAGGGGGTGACCGTCGTCGACGACGGCACGATGCCCGAGCGGCGCGGCTCGCTGACCGTCGACGACGAAGGCACGCCTTCGGCCCGCAATGTGCTGATCGAAGACGGCAAGCTGGTCGGCTACATGCAGGATCGCCAGAACGCCCGGCTGATGGGCATGAAGGCAACCGGCAACGGCCGTCGCGAAGGCTACGCCCACCAGCCGATGCCGCGCATGACCAACACCTACATGACATCAGGCGACATGGAGCCGGACGAAATCATCGCCTCGGTCAAGAACGGCATTTATGCTGTCTCCTTCGGTGGCGGCCAGGTCGACATCACCTCTGGCAAATTCGTGTTCGGCTGCACCGAGGCCTACATGATCGAGAACGGCAAGGTGACGCAGCCGATCAAGGGCGCGATGCTGATAGGCAACGGCCCGGACGCCATGCACCGCGTGTCGATGATCGGCAACGACATGAAGCTCGACACCGGCATCGGCATGTGCGGCAAGGCCGGACAGGGCGTGCCCGTCGGCGTCGGCCAGCCGCATCTGCGCATGAATCAGATGACGGTCGGCGGCACGCGGGTCTGATGCGATGGCCACTGGAGAAAAATCCGTTGCCTCCAGTCAACCGCCGATCAGCTCACACGGCCTGCTCCGGTCTTTCCCCCAACGCGACCCGAGGATGTGTTCGGGTCGCTGCCCAACAGAGGCAAGTCGAAAACATTGAGAGAAATAGAAACGGGCGTGCTCGCGGAAGCACGGCGTCGCCAAACCAGCGAATGATCTACCGCCTCTTCTTCGGCTTCTCCAGCAGCGCCACTGCCTCGACATGCGGCGACCACAGGAACTGGTCGATCGGGGTGACGCTTTTCAAGGTGTAGCCACCGTCGAGCAGGATGCGCAAATCCCGCGCGAGCGTCACCGGATTGCAGGACACCGCCGCAACGTAGGGAACATCCGAGCGGGCGATCTGCTTCGACTGGTCCTCGGCGCCGGCGCGTGGCGGATCGAACACCAGGCCGTCGAACGCATTCAACTCCTTGAACGTCAGCGGCCGGCGGAACAGGTCGCGGCGTTCGCCCGTCACCCGCTTCAGGCCAGTGGCGAAACGCGATCCACGGTCGAGGGCCGAAAGGGCTGCCGCATCGCCCTCCACCGCATGGACTTCCGACTTCGCGGCCAGGCGCAGAGCAAAACTGCCGCAACCGGCGAAAAGATCCGCCACCTTCTTGGCACGCTTCAGATGCCCGCCGACGATATCGGCCATCGCCTGTTCGGCGGCCTCGGTTGCCTGCAGGAACGCGCCCGGGGGCAAGGCTACAGCGACGCTGCCGAACATGACCACCGGCTTCCTCGGCTCGATGATGATTTCGTCATCGATGGACAGCCTGGCAAAGCCCTGCGCCATGACGAAATTGGCAGCGATGCGGCGCTGATGCTCCCCCAGCTTGCCGGATTCATGAACCGCGACATCGAGACCCGAACCGGTCACGGTGACCGCCAGCCGGAACGATTTGGTGGTTGCGCAGACCAATTCGGCGAGCGCCTTCAACCGATCGAGCGAAGCGACGATCTCCGGCAGCGAGATCGGGCATTCCGATATGGCGATGATCTCTGGCGACAGATGGCGATGGAAGCCGAGCAGCATGCCTGTATCGGTGCGGCGGGCGGCAAGCACGACACGGCGGCGCGTCTGCGGCGCGCAGGCGACCAGGTCACCGATCTCGCAATCGATGCCTTTGCCCTTTAGGATGTGCGCCACCTTTTCGCGTTTCCACTGGCGATAGGCTTCGGCTTCGAAATGCTGGAGCGCGCAACCGCCGCATTCGGTGAAATGGTGGCAGGCGGGATCGATGCGCAGCGGCGATGATTCCAGCACCGCCATCAGCATGGCGCGATCCCTTTCGCGCGCGGCGGTAACCGTTTCACCGGGCAGTGTGAAGGGAATGAACAGATCCCCTGTCTCGGTCTCGGCGACACCGTCGCCCTGAGCGCCAAGTTTCCTGATGCTGAAGCGCGCGCTCATCGGTCCTTGATCCCACCGAGCAGGAATTCGCGATTGCCGTCGCCGCCCTCGATCGGCGACAAATGCAGGCCCAGCGAGCGCCAACCGGGAACGGAGTCCAGCCAATCCTGCAGCAGGCCGGCGACACGAGAGGCGTCGTAGGGATCTTTCAACAGACCACCCTTGCCGATCGCATCACGGCCCGCCTCGAATTGCGGCTTGACCAGAAACATGGCCTTGGCGCCAGCCTTCGCCAGACCAAGCGCCGGCGGCAGCGCCAGTTTCAGCGAGATGAAGCTGACGTCGGACACGATGAAATCCGGAATACGCCCGCTGAGATCGGCAACAGCGAGGTCGCGGGCGTTCAGTCCTTCGATCACCGTCACACGCGGGTCGCCGCCGATATCAGGATGCATCTGGCCATGACCGACATCGACCGCGGTGACATGGGCCACGCCGCGCTCGAGCAACACCTGGGTGAAGCCGCCGGTCGAGGCGCCGATGTCGAGCGCTTCACAGCCGGCAGGGTCGAGGCCGAAATGATCGAGCCCACCGATCAGCTTGAGTGCCGCGCGCGACACATAGCCTTGCGCCGGATCATCGATGGTAACAAGGCATTGCGGCAAAACGCTCTGGCCGGGCTTGCGCGCAATGACGCCGTCGACGGTCACCGTGCCACGCTCGACCGCGTCGCGGGCACGTGAGCGGCTGGCAAACAGCCCGCGCTGGACGAGCAGGTCGTCGAGCCGCTGGCGTGCGCTGGCTGGCAAAGGCGAATTCATCGGCCTTCATGGCGAAAGCCGACGACGATGGCAAGAGCGCCAGATGGAAGCATTTCGTCTCCCGTTCCATCGTCACACCCAGCATCTTGCACCGTGACGATGGTGAGGCGTTCCGTCCCGCCGACCATCCTTATGAATATCCATGCGTTACGCCCGTTGAGACGGATGACCGCCGAAGCATGGGGTCTCGCCGCCTGCGGATAAATACCAAACACCTAGAAAGCCTCATGATTTCTTAACCAATTTTCATCGCATTTGCTTGAGGACTTCAATGTTATGACCGCGACGACCGGAAAACCCGGATGGAGAGGCGGCAACCTTGGAAATGGCCAGCGATATCGTCTACAAGGTTCTTGACCGGATTTCCGGCGCCGGCCTGCTGGCGACCGGACTTCTGTTGCTGACTGCTTTGGTCAGCGCCCTGGTCGCCTACTGGCGCACGGTCGAGAAAAAGAGCTGGAAAGAGTTCTTCGAGTTCGCAGTCCCGCATGAGGTCATCACGCATCCCTCGGCGAAAGCCGACCTTTTGTTCTGGGTGACGCGGAAGGCGCTGATGCCATTCCTCATGCTGCCCGCCGGCGTCGTCTTCGTCAGCGCCGTCGGCTATGCGACGAACTGGTTGCTCTCCACGCTGCTGGCAATCCAGCCGCCCCTGATCAAAGGACCGGCAGGGCCGGTGACGGTGACGATCTTCACCATCACCATGCTGCTTGCCTACGACATTTCGTACTATCTCTATCACGTCGCCCAGCACCGCTACCCGGTGCTCTGGGAACTGCACAAGGTCCACCATTCGGCCGAGGTGATGGTCGGCATCACCAAGGATCGCGTCCACCCGCTCGACGAATTGATGAACCGGGCCTGGGACGGCGTCATTCCCGGCATCTGCTTCGGGATCTGGTCGCTGGTGTCGCTGAACCTCGTCGAGCTGACGGTCTTCGGCGTCAACGTCTACATCATACGCAACATCCTGATGATGGATTTCGTCAGGCACACGCATTTCAAGATCTCGTTTGGACCATTGAACAATCTGATCCTGTGTCCGCACTGGCATCAATTGCACCACAGCACCGACCCGCGCCACTACGACAAGAACTTCGGGCTGCTCTTCTCGTTTTGGGATCGGCTCTTCGGAACGCTATGCGTTCCCAGACCCGACGAGGACTTCAAGTTCGGTTTGATCGAACGCAACGTGCGCGACTACCAGTCGCTCGCAGGCCTCTATGTTCTGCCGCTGAAGCGGATGTGGCGGCAGATCGCCAGACATTTCCGCACCGACAAGCCCGAGCCACAGCAATCGCCGCAAGGGGGCAAGCCATGAACGGACCCGCCGTGTTCCGGATGCCGCGAACGCACCGGATCGAAATTGCGACGTCGTCAGCGCGACTGGCAGAAATCGCGCCCGCCTGGGCAGCGCTCTGGCAACGCGCCGGCGGCCTCGTTTTCCAGCATCCCGACTGGATCTCGGCCTGGTGGCACACCACACCGCATCAGGACCGCCGCGGTCTCAGGATCGGCATGGTCTGGAGCGGCGAGCGCCTCGAGGCCGTCATTGCGCTCGCGACCTTCTGGCGCTCGGGCATCCGTATGCTGGAGTGGGCGGCGAAAGATCACTGCGACTATGGCGATGTCCTGCTTGCTCCCGATGCCGAGCCACAGATCCTGCCGCAACTCTGGCAACATATCCTCGACGATGGCGGCTTCGATCTTGCCTACCTCAATCGTCTGTTGCCCGATGCCCGATTCCGGACCCTGCTCGGTCCCGCCGCCCCAGGCCAAGACAATATCTTGCAGCCAAGCCACCGCAGCGAGGTCAGCTATCGAGTTTCCGGCGCCGGGCAACGCGGCGCACAATGGTTTGAAAGCCAGTCGAAAAAAACCCGGCAAAACTATCGCCGTGGCTACAAATTCATGGAGGAAGGCGGCGCGCTGCGTTTCCGCCTGATGGACGCGCACGAAGCCCGCGAGCCGGTGCTGGAGCGCGTCGCGGCACTGAAGCGGGTATGGCTTGCAAAACACGGCCGCGTTTCGGACCTCTTCGACGAAGGTTCCCCCGCGCTGGCGGCACTCATATCCGTTCTGGCCAAGCTTGGATTGCTGCGCATCTTCGTGCTCGAACGCGAAGACGAGATCATCGCCATATCGATCAATTTCGAGCAGCATGGAACGATGATGGCTTTCGTCACCACCTATGATCCGGCCTTCGAACGGGCCTCGCCAGGCATGGTCTTGATGATGGATTACATCCAGTGGTCGTTTGACCGGGGCTTGACCACGATCGATTTTCTCTGCGGCGGCGAGGATTTCAAGCGCCGCTTTGCGACGCATTCGGTGACCTTGTCGTCGGTGGTGGGTGGACGAAACCTGCGCGGACGCCTAGCCGCCCTGGCAGACCGCGCCCGCCACGCGGCGCAATCCTGGCGCCCCGAGAAACCGGCGCAGCAAGCGGAGTTGGTTGCGGCGGAGTAGCATTGCCAGCGCCTTCTTAGATCACCCGCACAGCGGCAAGCACATTGAAACGATCGGGCAATCCCGATCAAGGCTTGCTGCTCTCCAGCTCAGAATACGCTTCGCGGAACCGGACGCTCGACGGCTGGAGACAACCCATCCTCACGCCCTCCTGAAGCTTGCTCGCGTGCAGGCTCGATGGCAACCGCAGGCGCGGAAACAGGGGCCGGCAGAACCACCAGTTGCGGCACCTGCTTGAATGAAAAGCCGCCGCGGATGTCGCCCATCTTGCCAGCGATGATGCCCATCGCCGCCTTTTCGAGGCTGCGATCATAGCGCGTTTCGGCTGTGGCCGGCGCGACGATGACGGCGCAAAGCGCTGCACCGCACAGAAGCGTTTTCATTGTTGTTGTCTCCCTGCCTGATCACGATCTAGCAGGGCGCCATTGAAAAACGGCCAACAGACACGGTAAGCAAAGCGCCAAACGTCAGCGTAAACAACGCGTTAAGATCGTTGGCCGGCAAACCGATTCAAGTCATTGAGACTTTGATTCAGGCGCGCTGGGCGTGGACTGTGTGCCCGAGTGCCACGAACACGGTGCGCACGATGCCGGCAGCATCGAGCCCGGCATCGGCATACATCTTTTCCGGCTTGGCGTGGTCGGTGAACGCGTCGGGCAGTACCAGCGGGCGCACCTTCAGGCCGCTTTCCAGTAGGCCTTCATGGGCGAGGAACTGCAGCACGTGGCTGGCGAAGCCGCCGACTGCGCCCTCCTCCACCGTCACCAGCACCTCATGCGAGCGGGCCAGCCGCCGGATCAGATCCTCGTCGAGCGGCTTGGCGAAACGGGCGTCGGCGACCGTCGTGGACAGCCCGGCAGCCCCTAGCTCCTCCGCGGCGATCAGGCAATCCTGCAGCCGCGTGCCGAAGGACAGCAATGCAACCTTGGTGCCCTCCTTGACGACGCGGCCCTTGCCGATTTCGAGAACCGAGCCGCGCTCCGGCATGTCGACGCCGACGCCGTTGCCGCGCGGATAGCGGAAGGCGATCGGGCCGTCATCATAGCTTGCCGCGGTGCGCACCATGTGGCGCAGCTCCGCCTCGTCGGCGGCGGCCATGACGACGAAACCCGGCAGTGTCGCCAGGAAGGTGGTGTCGAAGGCGCCGCAATGGGTGGCGCCATCGGCGCCGACGAAGCCGGCCCGGTCAATGGGAAAGCGCACCGGCAATTTCTGGATGGCGACGTCGTGGACGACCTGGTCGTAGGCGCGCTGCAGGAAGGTGGAATAGATGGCCGCGAACGGCTTGTAGCCTTCGGTGGCAAGGCCGGCGGCGAAGGTCACCGCGTGCTGTTCGGCGATGCCGACATCGAAGGTGCGCGACGGGAACGCTTCACCGAACAAATCGAGGCCGGTACCGCTCGGCATGGCTGCGGTGACGGCGACGATACGGTCGTCCTCGCGGCCCTCCTGGACCAGGCTTTCGGCGAACACCTTGGTGTAGGCCGGTGCGTTGGCTGGCGCCTTGGCCTGCGCGCCGGTGATGACGTCGAACTTGTTGACGCCGTGATATTTGTCGGCAGCGGCTTCGGCCGGCGCATAGCCCTTGCCCTTCTGGGTGACGACATGGATGAGCACCGGGCCTTCGCCATTGTCGCGGACGTTTTTCAGGACCGGGATCAGATGCTCCAGATTGTGGCCGTCGATCGGGCCGATGTGATAGAAGCCGAGTTCCTCGAACAGCGTGCCGCCGGTGACGTAGCCGCGTGCATGCTCGACTGCCCTTGTGATCGCACGATCCGCGCGCTTGCCGAGATAGGACGTCAGTTTCTTGCCGAAATCGGGCAGGCCGATATAGGCCTTGCCGGAGGCCAGCCGCGCCAGATAGGCGCTCATCGCGCCGGTCGGCGGCGCGATCGACATGTCGTTGTCGTTGAGAATGACGATCAGCCGTGCATCGAGCGCGCCGGCATTGTTCATCGCCTCATAGGCCATGCCGGCAGACATGGCGCCGTCGCCGATGACGGCAATGACGTTGTTGCGGCCGCCGGAGAGATCGCGGGCGGCGGCCATGCCGAGGCCGGCCGATATCGACGTCGAGGAGTGGGCGGCGCCAAAGGGATCGTACTCGCTCTCGGCGCGGCGGGTGAAGCCGGACAGACCGCCTTCCTGGCGCAGCGTGCGGATACGGTCGCGGCGGCCGGTCAGGATCTTGTGCGGATAGGCCTGGTGGCCGACATCCCAGATCAGCCTGTCATCGGGGGTGTTGAAGACATAGTGCAGCGCCACTGTCAGCTCGACCACGCCAAGCCCGGCGCCCAGATGACCACCCGTGCGGGACACGGCGTCGACCAGCTCGGCGCGAAGCTCGGACGCCAATTGCGGCAGTTCACTTTCGGCAAGCGTGCGCAGGTCCGCCGGGATGCGGACCTTGTCGAGAAGCGGCGTATGCGGCGTTGCGTTCACGGTGCTCGGGCTTTCGGTTGATGGGCGAATAGGCCGCCGGCCGGCGAAAGTAAATGCGTGTCAGTGACGCGGATCAGGCCCTAATCTTTTGTCTATGCATTTCGTTCTGCCACTTTTGGGTGACAGGCATCAGCTTTCCGGCAGTGGGATGAACTCTTCCTCGTCTCCGGGAACGATGTCGAAGCGGCCCGTCTTCCATTCCTCTTTCGCCTGTTCGATGCGCTCCTTGGACGACGAGACGAAATTCCACCAGATGTAACGCTTCGAACCAAGAGAGGCGCCGCCGAACAGCATGAAATGCGCCCCGGTCTGCGACGACACGACGATCTCGTCACCGGGACGGAACACTAGCAGCCGTTCGGCTGGGAACACATCGCCCGAAATCGAGACTTCGCCCTCCAGCGTGTAAATGGCGCGTTCTTCCGCATCGGCAGGGATTTTCACGCTGGCGCCGGGCGCCAGGCGCAGGTCGGCGTAGAGCGTCTCCGTGTCGGCCCTGACCGGCGACCGCAATCCTTGGAAATCGCCGATGATGAGGCGCCCGTTGACGCCTTCGGCTTCGATCTCGGGAAGCCGAAGCGCTGCGGTATTCTCGAAAACCGGTGCCACCTCTTCCTTGTCGTCCGGCAGAGCCAACCATGTCTGCAGGCCGGATACCGACATCGGCGCGCCACGCAGTTCCTCCGGCGTACGCTCCGAATGGACGATGCCGCGGCCGGCGGTCATCAAATTCACGTCGCCGGGCTGAATGACCATTTCGGTGCCGAGTGAATCGCGGTGCCGGATCTTGCCGTCGAACAGATAGGTGACCGTCGACAGGCCGATATGCGGATGCGGACGGACATCCAGTGCCTGACCGGCGCGCAGGACCGCGGGACCCATGCGGTCGAAGAAGATGAACGGCCCCACCAGCCGCCTTTTTGCCGTCGGCAGGGCACGGCGCACCTGAAAACCACCGATGTCCTTGGCGTTCGGGATGACCATCAATTCGATCTGATCGCTGGCGAAGGCATCGCCTGCCTCAGGGTCTTTCCCGGGGAAGAAGCTCATGGACTCTCCTTGTCGGTGGTCGAAGGCCGCCTGGCCGCATCAGGCAAAGCGGATCGCCGCCTTTGCCCGCAGCTTGGCCGCCACCTCTTCGCGATTGCGCGGATGCTGGTGGGTTTCGAGCGATTCGAGCAGCTCGTGCGCCGAGGCGGCGATGGCTTCGACGGCATGGTCGAAGGCGTGCTGGTTCTGCTTCGAGGGTCGCGTGGTTCCGCTCAGCTTGCGGACGAACTGAAGAGCCGCGTCGCGCACCTCGTCATGGGTTGCCGGCGGATCAAAATTGAACAGGGTCTTGACGTTTCTGCACATCGCTTCCGTATCTCCTCTTGTCCTTGAGCTGTTTCAATCGGAACGAGTTATATCCTCGATCATGATCATGTCCAAAAACCGGTGAGGCGAGGCCATCGTTCGGACCGAGCCTCAATCCGCGTCGAGTGGCTCCGTTCCAACCGGCTTGCCGTCGCGCGACAGCCTGATCTTCTCGACCTTGTCCTCGGCGGCCTTCAGCAGCCGGTCGCAATGCGCCTTCAGCGCCTCGCCGCGCTCATAGATCCTGATCGACTGGTCGAGTGGTACGTCGCCACGCTCCAGATCATCGACGATCTTCTCCAGCGCATCGAGTGCCTGCTCGAAGCTCATCGCCTTGACGTCTTGGTTGGTCTCATCGGCCATCATTCATCCTTTCATCAGTCGCCCGACATGGGCGGCGACCGAAAATGCCAATCCCTGCAGATCGTAGCCGCCCTCGAGCAGGCTGACGAGCCGGTTGCCGCTGTGGCGTGCCGCGCGCTGCATCAGCTGGCCGGTCGCCCAGTCGAAATCATCCTCGGTCAGATTGATCTCGGCCAGCGGATCGCGGTGGTGCGCGTCGAACCCCGCCGAAATGATAATCAGGTCGGGCGCGAAATTGTCGAGCGCGGGCAGGACGCGCGACAGGAAGGCATCGCGAAACACTTCGCTGCCGGTCTGCGGCGCCAGCGGTGCGTTGACGATGTTGCCGGCGCCCGTTTCGGTCTTCGCTCCGGTGCCGGGATAAAGCGGCATCTGGTGTGTCGAGCAATAGAGCACCGACGGATCGTCCCAGAAAATATCCTGCGTGCCATTGCCGTGATGCACGTCCCAGTCGACGACGGCAACGCGCTCGACACCGTGTTTCTTCTGCGCATAACGCGCCGCGATCGCCGCCGTGTTGAACAGGCAAAAGCCCATCGCCGTGGTCTTTTCGGCATGATGGCCGGGCGGCCGGGCGGCGACGAAGACGTTGTCGGCGCGGCCCGAAAAGACATCATCGACGGCGGCGTTGGCGGCGCCGATCGCGGTGATCGCCGCTTGCCAGCTCTTCGGGCTGGCAGTGGTGTCGGCATCGATGCGGGCAATCCCCTCGTCGGGGATGGCGGCGCGCACGCGGGCGACGAAATCGGCGGGATGCGCGTAGAGGATGGTGGCCTCGTCGCCTTCCGGCGCCTGGATACGATCGAGCCCGGCAAAGGCTTCGTCGTCGAGCACGCGCTCGATGGCGCGTAAGCGGTCGGGCCGCTCGGGATGTCCGGGCGGGGTGAGATGCTCGAGGAAGATCGGATGGGTGTAGAGACGGGTGGTCATCGTCCTAATCTAGTGACCCGGATCGACAAAGGCCATGCACGGGCGGCCGATGACTGGGGAAAATCGCGACTGCGTCCATTCGCGTCGCCGCAGGCATTGGCCCCGCGGGCGCTTCGGCGTAAGGTCCCTGGTACTGCCTGGTGCCCGCCGCAAGCGGGAGAATCGGGAACACGGTTGAATTCCGTGGCGTGCCCAACGCTGTGAGGGGGACCGCGCCGGTAAATGCCACTGTCGATGACGGGAAGGCACCGGACGCGGGTTGATCCCGAGCCAGAAGACCGGCCTGGCAGGCATTGTCATCCGCGTGGTCAGGCGGATGGCATCAGAGCGACGTGCGTCTACTTGGACGCACAAAGTACGCTCTGTCAGTTTTGAATCTGCAATCGCAAGGGGACAAGCGATGCCGGAACATGTGACCGCTGCCATTGACGATGGATTTGACCAGAATGCGCGCGATGCGGTCTATCGCGCCATGTTCACGCGGCGCGACGTGCGCAGCCATTTCCTGCCCACCGCGATCGATGACGACGTGCTGGCGCGGCTGCTGCTTGCCGCCCATCACGCGCCGTCGGTCGGCTTCATGCAGCCATGGAATTTCATTGTCATTCGCGACGTCAAACGACGGGCGGAGGTGCGCGACCTGTTCCTGGCCGCGCGCGAGCAGGAACTGCCGGCGATCGAGGCGGAAAAACAGGCGCTGTATCGCAAGCTCAAGCTGGAAGGCATCTGCGAGAGCGCGCTCAACATCTGTATCACCTGCGACCGGCAGCGCTCGAAGGGTTCGCCGCTGGGACGCTGGCACAATCCGGAGATGGATCTCTACAGCACGGTCTGCGCGGTGCAGAATTTCTGGCTGGCCGCGCGTGCCGAGGGCGTTGGCGTCGGCTGGGTGAGCATCATCGATGCTGAGGCGCTGAAGCGGCTGTTGGCCATTCCGGACCACGTAACGCCGATCGCCTATCTCTGCGTCGGCCGTGTTTCCGAGTTCGCTCCCAAACCGGACCTTGAAACGCATGGCTGGGGACGGCGGCTGCCGCTGCCGGAGCTGATCATGAGCGAGACCTTTTCCGGGCAAGGCGAGACACAGCTCAAATCCACCGTGGCGCGCCTCAACACCGTTCCTGCCTCACCAGACATCACCCGCCCAGCGGATCAGGGTGTGGCGCCGGCCGTACCCCAGCGCGAACCGCCGAAGGAGGCCAGCGCCTTGTCCTTGAGCTCTCTGAACTTCGACGACGCCTCGGCCAGCCGGGCGTCCCAGGCGGGATCCGGCACCTGGCCCGCAATGGTCTTGAAATAGACCTGCATCAAGCAGGCGATGGCGAAGGGTTCAATGAACGCCGCCTTGAATGCCCAGGCGAAGACGATGGCGAGCACAAAAGCCCAGCCGGCGAGCTGACCAGGCATCAGGAACAGAATTGCGCCAGCAGGCGCCAGCATCATCAGAAAGATGATGAATGACACGCCCCACATGATGACCGCCAGCCAGACGGCGTTCTTGACCATGACCTTGCCGTTCTGGGCATACAGCACGACGCCTTGGCGCGCAGTCTCGAACGGCGAGGCTGAATTGATGCGGATGTTGTAGCCGAGGATGATCTCGTCCACATAGGTCAGCGACAGGCGGATCACGGTGTTGATGAAGGAGACCAGGCCGCTCAGGCCCGGTATCGGCAGGAAGGCGGCGATACCGCCGAGCAGGCCGGTGATGGCGCGGATGGCACCCTTGACGAGTTGGTCGACGACGAAAAGGGTGTTGGCCTCGGCAAAACGCTGGGTCACGATATCCCTGGCGTAGGCGATCTGGTCCTGACCGCCGGGAATGTCGCGGCCGTCGATCAGATGAACCATGACGGCGATGTGGCCGGCCTTGACGATGTAGAGGATGTATTCGCGGATCCAGTAGACCGCGATCGAGACGATGCCAAACCCGACCACGCCGCCCCACAGGGCAAAGGACATGGGCCCGTCGGGATCAGTGGAGATATGGCCGACGCCATAGCCGACAGAGGCACCGGTGCCGGTCGCCATGATGTAGGCCAGCGTGATGCCGAAATAGACGATCATGCGAAAAACGATGAACGGCCAGGTCCGCATCATGATGGACACCGACCGGCCGATCTCAAAATCCCACATGTGCCCCGAATCTCCGCCTCAGAGATGGTGGAAGAGGATGGACTCAACCCGGCGATTGTCAATTGCCGGCCCTGACGCCAAAGGGCGACGAATTCGGGGTAACGGGTTGGTTCGGAGCCCGCCAGCGCGTTGGCTGACGGAGCATCAAACGAAAAACCCGCCTGTGCGGCGGGTCACTGGCGCAAATCAGCACCATGGATGAATATATACCTTAGCTGAGGGCACGGTGTCAAGAAAAAATTCCTATCGTGAACAGCTGCCGGCACGAAAGCTCCGGTGAGAACTTCAATTCGACTGCGGATCCGGCTTCCTGAGCAGGCCTTCGAGCAGTTGCTTGAACGCCGTCACCACCTTCTTCGACGTCGTTTCGGGGTCGTTCGAATTGGCGATCCGTTGCGCTGCCTGGCTGCTCGCTCCGATGATCAGTCGCGAGGCGGTCTCGGGGTCGAGGCTGGAGACAACGACCCCCTCCTCCTGCAGCGCGGTCAGATGGTCGGTCATTGAAGCGATGCACGCACTGGCATTCGGCCATTGCGCTGGATCCCCCAGCACGGCCGGGCCATCGCGGAACATGATGCGCTGGATTTCCGGCTCCAGCGCCATCTCGATATAGGTCGAGCACTCGTCGACGAAATGTTGCCAGCGGGTCGGTGCTCTCGACGCGACCTCATTGATGCGCGCCGCCATCTCGCCGTCAATCTGGGCTATGACCGCCTGCAACAGCCCCTTCTTGTCGCCGAAATGATGATAGAGCGCACCGCGCGTCAGCCCGGCCGAAGCGGTGAAATCATCCATCGAGGCTTCCGCATAGCCTGTTGTGCCGAAGGCATGACGGGCCGCCGCAATAAGCTTTGCGCGCGTCTCGGCGATCATCTCCTTGCGGGGTTTGTGCATGTGTCCTGGACCTATTCACATACGCTTCGTATGCTAATTGACATACGCGGCGTATGCTCTATCTAATAATCATACGCTCCGTATGTAATTGTCCAATCGTCCTTTGTCGAGGAACCAACCGATGCAAAATCCCTATGCGGAAATCTTTCGTGCCCCCGGCGCCAAGGGCTTTGCGGCCGCCGGCTTCCTAGCGCGCCTGCCGATCGCCATGGCGCCCATCGGCATCGTGGCGATGCTGTCGCAGGCGCGCGGCGAATACTGGCTGGCTGGAGCCGTCTCGGCGACATACGCGCTGGCCAACGCCTTCGTCGCGCCGCAAATATCGAGACTGGTGGACCGCCTGGGCCAGACACGAATCGTCGTGCCCACCACTATCATCGCGGTGCTGGCTTTCGCCGTCCTCATAGCGGCGGCCAACCAGGACTGGCCGGTGTGGACGCTGTTCGTGTCGGCACTCCTGGCCGCCGCCATGCCAAGCATACCTGCGATGGTGCGGGCGCGCTGGACAGAGATTTTCCGAGGACGACCGCAGATGAACACCGCATTCGCCTTCGAGTCCGTGGCCGATGAACTGGTCTATATCGCCGGGGCATCGTTATCGGTCGGCCTGAGTGCCGCCCTATTCCCGGAAGCCGGCGTTCTGGTGAGCACATTATTTCTCGCATTCGGATCAGCGGCCTTCATCCTGCAACGCTCGACCGAGCCCCAGGTGCGGCCGGTCGACCATAACTCAAGCGGCTCGGCGATCCGCCTGCGGCCGGTTCAGATCATCACGCTTGCCCTGATCTTCGTCGGCGCAACCTTCGCGACGACGGAAGTGACCACCGTGGCGATCACGAAGGAGCTTGGCCAACCCGGCGCCGCCAGCCTTGTCATCGGCGTTTATGCGCTGGGATCGTTCGTGCTCGGCATCATCGTCGGCGCGCTCAGCCTGAAGGCGCCGCTGCAACGCCAGCTCGCCATCGCAGTCGCCCTCGTCGCGCTCGGCACGCTGTTGCCGCTCGCCGCCGACACCGTGCCGCTGCTGGCGCTGACCGTGTTCATCAGCGGTGTGGCGATCTCGCCGACCTTCATCACGGCCTTCGGCCTGATCGAGCGGCATGTGCCGGAAGCGATGCTGACCGAAGGCATCACCTGGGTCATGACCGGCATCGGCATCGGCATGGCGCTGGGCTCGTTCGCGGCCGGCGCGGTGGTGGATGCGTTCGGTGCACCGAACGGGTTCTGGGTGTCGGTGGCTTCAGGCACGATCGCGCTGGCCACGGTGCTGCTTGGCCAACGCAGCCTTGCCACGACTGAGTGCGAGATGGACGGATGTGAAGCGGCCGCGATTGCCGCGGAATAATCAGATAGCGCCCGGTTTCGAGCCGGGCGCTAGCTGCCTAGAGGATCTCGGTCTTGGCGATGTGGATGCCAAAACCTTCGAGGCCGACATAGTGGCGTTCGCGCGAGGCGATCAGGTTGATCGAGGAGATGCCGAGATCCTTGAGGATCTGCGCGCCGAGCCCGATCTCGCGCCACTCGTTTTCGCGGCGGCGAGCCTCTTCGTGATCCTCGCGGTCGCCGCTGGCCGGCCGTTTGCGTTCCTGATGCGCAACGCCGACGGAGCCTTCTCTGAGATAGACGATGACGCCGCGCCTGCGCTCACCCATCGCCTTCATGATGGCGTCGAGCCGGTGGCTGGTGCCGAAGACATCGGTCACCACATCCTCGGAATGCAGACGCACCGGGACCTCCTCGCCGTCGCGGATGTCGCCGAAGACTATCGCGACGTGATGCATGGAGTCCCACGGCAGCGTGTAGGTGAAGACCTGTGCCTTGCCGCCGAGCGTGTCGATTTCCGAGCACGCGACGCGTTCGACCAGAGTTTCCTTGCGCTGCCGGTAGGCAATGAGGTCGGCGACCGAAACCTGCTTCAGCCCATGCTCCTGGGCGAAAGCCTGCACCTGCGGGCCGCGCTTGACGGTGCCGTCATCATTGACCAGCTCGGAAATGACGCCGACCGGCGGCAGGCCGGCGAGCTTGCACAGATCGACCGCTGCTTCGGTATGACCGGAGCGCATCAGCACGCCGCCTTCGCGCGCAATCAAAGGGAAGATGTGGCCGGGCCGGACGAAATCCGAGCCGCCGACATTGCCGTTGGCAAGATTGCGAACGGTCAAAGTGCGATCTTCGGCCGAGATGCCCGTGGTGGTGCCATGCTTGAAATCGACGCTGACGGTGAAAGCCGTGGTGTGGGCGGAATCGTTGTCGGCGACCATCGGCGCAAGGTTAAGCCGCTTGGCTTCTTCGCGCGGCATCGGCGTGCAGACGATGCCGGACGTGTGGCGAACGATGAACGCCATTTTTTCGGGCGTGCAGTGGACGGCGGCGACGATCAGGTCGCCCTCGTTCTCGCGCCCGTCATCATCCATGACGACGACGATCTCGCCGCGTTCGAAAGCACGCAGGGCTTCGACGATTTTTTTCTGGTCGTAAGGCATGGGTACTCGCTTCGCTCGCAGGGGAATAAGGGAGTAGGGCAGTACGGGAGTAGGGAAAAGCAAAAAGATTTGGCCGGCCGGACTAAGAGCGCAACATATTGCCCTATTCCCCTATTCCCCTCCCCGTCTGTCCCCGATGCCGCAGATAGTGGTCGGCGATCGCACAGGCAACCATTGCTTCGCCGATCGGCACGGCGCGGATGCCGACGCATGGATCGTGGCGGCCCTTGGTCATGATCTCGACGTCCTTGCCGTCCTTGTCGATCGACTTTCGCGGCGTCAGGATCGACGAGGTCGGCTTGACGGCGAAACGGGCGACGATCGCCTGGCCGGTCGAGATGCCGCCGAGGATGCCGCCGGCATTGTTGGACAGGAACACCGGCTTGCCGTCATTGCCGATGCGCATCTCGTCGGCATTCTGTTCACCGGTGATGCGGGCGGCCTCGAAGCCGTTGCCGATCTCGACGCCCTTGACGGCGTTGATCGACATCAAGCCGGAGGCGATGTCTTGGTCAAGCTTGGCATAGATCGGCGCGCCGAGGCCTGGCGGAACGCCGTCGGCGACGATTTCGATCACCGCACCGACCGAGGAGCCCGCCTTGCGGATGCCGTCGAGATATCTGGTGAAGACAGGAACGGACGCCGGATCGGGGGTGAAGAACGGATTTTCGGCATCGCCGATGAAATTCCAGTTCCAGTTGGCGCGGTCGATGGATTTTTCGCCCATCGACACCAGCGCGCCGCGCACCACCACGCCCGGAACCACCTTGCGCGCCAAGGCACCGGCCGCCACCCTGGCTGCCGTCTCGCGGGCCGAGGAGCGGCCGCCGCCGCGATAATCGCGCACGCCGTATTTCACGTCATAAGTGTAGTCGGCATGGCCCGGCCGGTATTGGCGGGCGATCTCGCCATAATCCTTTGAACGCTGGTCGACATTCTCGATCAGCATCGACACCGGCGTGCCGGTGGTGATCATCGTCTCGCCGTCCTCGTCGAAAATGAAGCCAGACAGCACCTTCACTTCATCTGGTTCGCGACGCTGCGTCACGAAACGTGATTGCCCCGGCCGGCGCTTGTCGAGTTCGACCTGGATATCGTCGCGCGTAAAGCGGATGCCAGGCGGGCAGCCGTCGACCACGCAGCCGAGGGCGGCGCCATGGCTTTCCCCCCAGGTGGTGACGCGGAAAAGGTGGCCGAACGTGTTGTGAGACATGGAAAGTGCCCTGCCCGGCAGCGGAGCCGGCTGAAGCCTGCCTTCTATTGGCGTTTTTCGCAGTGGTCAAACTGTCATCCCAGCCGTTTAAGTTTTGACACATTCGGCTGGTTTCTGCTTTCTTCGATCCGCCGTTGAGTATCCGCCGCCGCCGTGCCGGTGCAATGATAAAGAGGAACGATTATGCGTACCCTGATTGGCGCCGTTGCCGCCACGCTGCTGCTTTCCACCGCCGCTTTCGCCGGCCAGACCGAAGGCCTGATCAAGAAGATCGACAAGGACACGGCGACGCTGACGCTGGATGACGGCAAGTCCTACAAGCTGACCGCCGAGACCGATCTCGACGCGCTGAAGCCGGGCATGGACATCGTCATCGCCTACGATGTAACCAATGGTGAAAACATCGTCACCGACATGGAACTGCCGGACAGCTCTGCCAACTAGAGCTTCCAGTAAAAATCGGGCGGTGGCTCGCCCTCAGAGGTGGGCTTACAGCCATTCCAGGCTCTTGCCTTCAAGCTTGAGCAGACGATCCTGCGGTATCTCCAGGTTCGCCGCCTCGGCCTCGGCAATGCCCAGCACAAAGCGAAACAGGGTCCGCATGACGCCGCCATGAGTCACGCAGATCGACTGGCGGTCGATCGCGTCGAAGCATGGCCTCACCCGTTCGAGCAGCATCTGATAGCTCTCGGCGCCTTCGCCGGGGGGCTGAAAGTTCCACTTGTCCAGAGCCCGCGTCATGCTCGCTCCGGGATACCGTGTCTCGAGTTCGGGAAAGGTAAATCCCTGCCAGTCGCCGAAATTGACCTCGACGAGGCGCGGATCGGTTCGATAGGCACCCGGATCGAGCTTCATCGCAGCGCGAATACGCTGCATCGTTTCGCGCGTCCGTTTCATCGGACTGGCGAGGAAATCGAATTCCCAGGGATTTGGGACCAACGCGGCTAGCCGAAGCCCGTTTCCGGTCGCCTGCTCGCGGCCAAGAGCGTTGAGATCGGTGTCGGCCTGCCCCTGAAGCCGCATTTCGGCGTTCCACGCGGTCTGGCCGTGGCGCGCGATATAAACCAGCGGGTACATCAGGTCTTCCGGTGCGGGATCGGGACGGACGACGGTTGGCCGGGTGTTAGTCCTTGACCGTCGAAATATCAGGCGCGTCGACCGCCTTCATGCCGACGACGTGGTAGCCCGAATCGACGTGATGCACTTCACCGGTGACGCCGCGCGACAGGTCGGACAGGAAATAGACGCCGGAATCGCCGACTTCCTCCTGCGTCACCGTCTGCTTCAGCGGCGAATTGTACTCGTTCCACTTCAGGATGTAGCGGAAATCGCCGATGCCAGAGGCCGCAAGCGTCTTGATCGGGCCGGCCGAAATGGCGTTGACGCGGATCTTCTTGGCGCCGAGGTCGACCGCCAGGTAGCGCACGCTGGCCTCGAGCGCCGCCTTGGCGACACCCATGACGTTGTAGTGCGGCATGACCTTTTCGGCACCGTAGTAGGTCAGCGTCAGCAACGAGCCGCCATTGGTCATCAGCGCCTCGGCGCGCTTCGCAATGGTGGTGAAGGAATAGACCGAAATGTCCATGGTGCGCAGGAAATTGTCGCGCGTCGTCTCGACATAACGGCCGGTCAGCTCGTCCTTGTCGGAGAAGGCGATGGCATGGACGAGGAAATCAAGCTTGCCCCAATGTTTGGCGACATTGGCGAAAACCTCGTCCAGGCTCGCCGGATCGGTGACGTCGCAATGGCCGGCGACAAAGGCACCCAGTTCCGCCGCCAGTGGCTCGACGCGCTTCTTGAACGCCTCGCCCTGATAGGTCAGCGCGATCTCGGCGCCATGGTCGACGCACGACTTGGCGATGCCATAGGCAATCGACCTGTTGTTGGCGACGCCAAGAATGAGGCCGCGCTTGCCGGCCATTAGGCCCTGTCCACCCGCCATGTCAGCGCTCTCCGCAAGATTTCAGCTTTGTGGGTTGCCCTATCGCACAGGCACAGAGCCCCTTCAAGCGCTCAAACCGGACAGTTCAGGGACAAAAGCCGCCGATCAGCCTTTTTGGCTGCGCAACAGCGCTTCGAGCGCGCTATCACCGCCTTCCGGCAGCATGATACGCACGTGGGCATAGAGATCGCCGTGACCGCCGGCCTTTTCCGGCAGGCCCCTGCCCTTCAGCCGCAGGACCTTGTCGGAGCTCGACCAGGCAGGAATGTTGACCGCAAGCCTGCCGGTCGGCGTCTCGACCGGCACCTTGGCGCCGAGCACCGCATCCGCCAGCGCCACCGGCAGATCGGCGTGCAGGTCGCGGCCCTCGATGCGGTAGCGTGGATGGCGGCGCAGATGGATCTTGACCAGCGCGTCGCCTGGCTGGCCCGGCCCCTGCTCGCCTTGGCCTTTGAGGCGGATGGTCTGGCCATCCTCGACATAGGCCGGCAGCTTGACCGCCACCTTGCGGCCGTCGGGGAACATCGCCGTCACCTTTTCGGCGGTCGCCGCTTCCTCGATGGTGACGTCGAGCGTCACGTTCAGATCGGCTGCTGTCGCCTGCTGGCGGCGATCGCCCGTTCCGGGACCGCGCGCGCCCGAAAAAGTGTCGCCAAAAATCTGGCTGAAGATGTCGCTGTTGCCGTCGAACGGATCGCCACCCGGTCGGCCAGAGCGGAATTCGAACCGCGAACCGCCCGGACCTTGCTGCCGGCGGAAGCCGCCGAAGGGATCGCCGCCACCGGCAGCGCCCTCAAAGCCTTGGAATCGCGGCTTGCCGTCGGCGTCGATTTCGCCGCGATCGAAAGCGGCGCGATTCTTTTCGTCGCCGACGATCTCATAGGCCTGGTTGGCCGCGGCAAAACGGTCCTTCGCCTTGGGATCATTCGGGTTCTGATCCGGATGATGCTTCTTGGCGAGTTTCCGGTACGCCGACTTTATGTCCTTGGCCGATGCGTTCCTGGCAACGCCCAGCACCTCATAGGGGTCGCGCATGCTTACTGCCCTGGAGTAGAGTTGAGTCTCTGGTTGCCTCCTATATGCGCTCGCATAGGAAGAAATTCCAGTGCTGGAGCAGCATATCAGACGCGGAAAATCAGAGTGCCTTGAAGTCCTGCATGCGCCAGCCACCGGCGCTGGCCAGGCACAGTTCGCCTTCGAACATGGCAACGCCGTCAAAGCTTTCGCGCGAGGCCTTGAAGCGGCGGCAGGTCTGGCCGTTGTCCTTCAATTCCGCCAGATCGGTGATGGAACCGCGCGAGCCGGTATCGGCATTGGCCCATGGGACGGCCTGCCCGCCGAGCTGCTCAATGTCGGCCGAGGAGACTGCATTGCCGATCGTCGTCTGGTCGGAGTCGCGATCCAAATTGGCCGGCGCGGCCGAGGCCGACGTGCTGCTGGTCAGAATCGAGCGGTCGACTTCGGCTTTTTCCAGGCTGAAGCCGCCGGCGCCACACGCGGCAAGCGGCAAGGCGACCGCCACGATCGCGGCTTTCGCGCTGGCCGAAGCGATAACGCTCCATTGCCTGCTGTCAAAAGCTTGCGCGATACGCGACAATCGGCAGCCTCCCCCTTGCTTCGTTAAGAATCTTGGTTTTGTAAGAATCTTGGCTTCGTGACAATTTGAGAAAAACTATGAGTGACACTGAGTTAACAAGCGGTGACTTTACCGAGGCTGCCGAGCCGTTTCGCCTCTTTGCCGCATGGCTGGACGACGCAACGAAAAGCGAGCCGAACGACCCCAACGGCGTGGCTCTGGCGACCGTCGATGCCGACGGCATGCCGGATGTGCGTATGGTGTTGCTCAAGGGATTCGATGAAGGCGGGTTTGTCTTCTACACGAATTTCGAGAGCGCCAAGGGCCAGGAGATTCTTGGCAGCATGAAGGCGGCGATGTGTTTCCATTGGAAGTCGCTGCGCCGCCAGGTGCGCATTCGCGGACCGGTGGAGATCGTCAGCGACGCCGAAGCCGACGCCTATTACGCGACGCGGCCGCGCGGCAGCCGCATCGGCGCCTGGGCCTCGAAACAGTCGCGACCGCTGGAAAGCCGCTTTGCGCTGGAAAAGGCGGTGGCAGAATACACGGCACGCTACCCGGTCGGCGAGATCCCGCGGCCAAAGCACTGGTCCGGCTTCCGAATCGTGCCCAGCACCATTGAGTTCTGGCACGACAGGCCGTTCCGGCTGCACGACCGGCTCGTTTTTACGCGCAGTGCGAAGGACGGCTGGGACAAGACACGGCTTTATCCCTGAGGCTCAGGCCTTCTTTCTCGTCATGAACGCGGTGAGCGCAGCGCGGGCCTCATCGGACTTCAGCCGCTCGCGAAAATGCTCGCTTTCCTCGCCGATGCGGGCGACGAGGTCGTCTCGCGAGCCACGCATCAGGTCGCGCGCGATCTTCAGCGCCTGCGGCGGCTTGGCCGCGATCTGCCCGGCCGCCGCCAGCACCGAGGCCTCCAGCGCTGCTTCCTCGACCACCTCGTAGATCAGGCCGGCGGCCTTCGCCCGTTCAGCCGAAAAGCCTTCGCCGAGGCCGAGCAGCGCGAAGGCACCCTGCTGCCCGAGGATGCGCGGTGCCAGCAGGCTCGATCCCGCCTCAGGCACCAGGCCAAGGTCGACGAAAGGCGTCCTGAACACGGTGCGTGGCGTGGCGAAGGTCAGGTCGCAATGCAAATTGAGCGTGGTGCCGATGCCGACCGCGATGCCATCGACGCCGGAGACCATGGGTTTTTCGACCTTGGCCAGGGCCATCAGGAAATCCCAGACTTCGGTGCCGCCGTCGCCGCCGGTGGCGACGACCATGAAGTCGGCAAGGTCGTTGCCGGAGGAGAAAGCGCCGGGCACGCCGAGAAAGACGTGGGCGCGGATCGCCGGGTCGGCGTCGCCTTCGGCCAGGGTTTTTGACATTTTCGCATACATGGCGCGCGTCAGCGCATTCTTTTTGTCCGGCCGGTTCATGCGGATAATCTGGATGGCGCCCTGGCGCTCGACGAGGATATGGTCTGTCACGGTGTTTTCCTTGTGAAACGTCAGGCGGAGACGAGCGTCTTGCCGGCAGCGGCGAGGCTTTCGGCGCCATCGATGACGCGCGCCCTCAAGGCGCTGACCTCGCCGAGCAGGTTTTCGGCAAAGAAACGGCAAAGCGCTATGCGGTTGTGATCGGCAAGAGCACCGCGCGCCAGATAGGCGCCGCCGGCGGCAAGCGAGATCAGCCTGAGATAGGGCGTGGCGCCTGCCAGCGCCTCTTCCGACCGGCCATCGGCCGTCAGTTTTTGCAGGAAGCGGGTCGCTTCGCTGAGATCGCCAAGTGCCGCGTCGAGAGCGTCGGCGGTGCGGCCGAAACCCTGCATGTTCGAGGTCCGCACCGCTGCGGCCATACCAGCCAGTTCGGCGATGTAACCATGCACATGGTCGCCACCGCCGAGCGGCAGCTTGCGCATCACCAGATCGATCGCCTGGATACCGTTGGTGCCCTCGTAGATCGGCGCGATGCGCGCGTCACGATAGAAGGCGGCCGCTCCCGTCTCCTCGATGAAACCCATGCCGCCATGAACCTGGAGGCCGAGTGAGGCAACTTCGACGCCGATATCGGTCGAGAACGCCTTTGCCAGGGGCGTCAGCAGATTGGCACGGTCGCGCCAGTGTGCCGCCTCGTCACCGGCGGAGACTCGGGCCATGTCGATGGCGTGGGCACAGGAATAGCTGATGGCGCGTGCGGTTTGGGTCAGCGCCTTCATGGTCAGCAGGTTACGCTGGACATCGGGGTGATGGACGATAGGCGCCATACCCGTGCCAGTGTAGCTCGTGGCCTTGCCCTGCCGGCGCTCATTGGCATAGGCGATCGCCTTCTGTGTTGCGGCTTCCGCGACCGCTACCCCCTGCATGCCGACACAAAGCCGCGCATTGTTCATCATGGTGAACATGCAGGCTAGCCCCTTGTTCTCCTCGCCGATCAGCCAGCCGACGGCGCCGGGTTCGGCACCTTCGAAGCCGTCGCCATAGATCATGGTGCAGGTCGGTGAGGCATGGATGCCGAGTTTATGCTCAAGTCCGGAACAGAAGACGTCGTTGCGCGCGCCAAGCGCGCCATCGTCGCCGACCAGGAATTTCGGCACCAGGAACAACGATATGCCGCGCGTGCCGGCCGGCGCGTCGGGCAGCCGCGCCAGCACCAGATGGATGATGTTGTCGGTGAAATCGTGCTCGCCATAGGTGATGAAGATTTTTTGGCCGAAGATGCGGTAGCTGCCGTCACCCGCCGGCTCGGCGCGGGCGCGCAAGGCGGCGAGGTCCGAACCGGCTTGCGGCTCGGTCAGGTTCATCGTGCCCATCCAGTCGCCGGAGACGAGCTTTTCGAGATATTTGGCCTTGAGGTCGTCGGAGGCGTGTTTGTCGAGCGCCTCGACCGCGCCCATGGTCAGCGTCGGGCCGATGCCGAAGGCCATGGCGGCGGAGTTCCACATTTCGAGCGCGGCCACGCCGAGCATGGTCGGCAGCGCCTGGCCGCCATATTCCGCAGGCCCGGAGAGCGCGTTCCAGCCGCCATCGATCCAGCGGCGATAGAGTTCCTTCCAGCCGGGCGGCGTGGTGACGGCGGCGCCCTTCAGCACCGCACCCTGCCGATCGCCGATCGTGTAGAGCGGTGCGACCTCTTCGGTGGCGAAACGGCCGGCCTCACCCAGAACGGCATCGACCAGATCCTCGCCGAGATCGCCGAAGGTGCCGGCATCGAGCGCCGATTTCATGCCGGCCACGTGCTTGAGCGTGAAGGCGATATCCTCGACCGGTGCCCTAAACATGCCGCTCACTCCTCCTGATGCATCGGCCCGCCCAACCCTAGAGCCGGTGCCGCTGCAAAACCACCCGCCGTATCAGCGGTCTCCCACCTTTCCTCAAAAACGGCAACTAAGGCCCGCGATGCCGGGACTACCAAAACATCGCCGCCCTCGCTAATGGCTCGCCCCTACACTTTCCCCACAGCGCGTCAGCTCGAGCCGGGCGAATGATCGGCGCCTGCCTGATCTCCCCGCGCTACGTCACACAGCGTCAGCACATGGGATCGAGTCGATAGTCGCGACACGAGATCGCTCCAAGGACAAACACGCGCCCATCGCGCTATTGTTCGGCGTTCGCGATGCCCATGCCCGAATGCTTCCTGACGTCGGGCGTGTGGCTCGATCCGACGGCGCCGTTGGCGGGCCGTGCCGCCGTTTCGTGGCGCGAGATCGGTGGCCATGGCGGAGCATCCGCGCCGTACTTGGAGGCGATGCGCCATGATCTGCATCACTGCCTTTATCAATGAGCCGAACGTCCAAGCCATGCGATGAACACAGCGAGAACATGGCTCGCGATCAGGGGGGACTACTTGTGGGTGATCCAATCCAACAAAACTTCGATCTGCTCGCACCGACATGCATTGAAAGCGCCAGAACCTATAAGACTAGCCCTATTTACGATAGCAATTGCTGGTTTCGATCAATGTTGCTTCGCGCACCGCAAAACCTTAAAGACCGATGCGGCAAGGGCTTGTATCGGTTCCTATGATTCGAAAGGGAGTACGGCTCTTATTCCATGGCGCCGTTATCTCGGCGGATAGGTGAGATCGTGACAAAGTCAAAATGGACTGCAACGCGATCATGAGCCCAAAATCTGGCAATGAAATTCGCTCGATATGCATTGTCCAAACAAAATTCCTGGGTGATGTCACGCTGACATCTGCTTTGGTCCGCAATCTACGCCTCGCCTATCCCGACGCTTCGATAACAATGATATGCGCGCCTGGCCTTAAGCAATTCATTGTCGCGCAACAGATTGCCGACGTGGCGGTTGGCTTTGAAACCGGGGGCAGAGGAAGGACTCCGCTTAAGCGATTGACCGACTATTATGCCCTTATTTCTGCTCTGCGGCGTCAAAAATTCGATCTCAGCATCGATCTTACCGATACAAAAACCTCACGGATCATGCACCGTTTGACCGGCGCCCCACTTCGGGTTGGCTTCGATCCTCCCGAGCGTCCGTTTAAGTTCTGGGAAATTCAGATGGCAAACGTCCTCGCGCCGCCGTTCGGCCATGGTGGCTCCCATTATCTCTACAGATACCTGTCTCCATTGGGCGCCCTCGGGTTAGCGATTCAAAACCCAACCCCTCGGCTGCAGCCCACCAAGATTGCCCAAGAGGAGTGTGCCAGGCTTCTTTTCGAAAACGCCTTGGCGAAGAAATCATACGTGGCTGTGCATGCGGGCGCGAGGTCCGAGGGGCGTCGTTGGCCGCCGCAACATTTTGCCGCCGTCATTGATGAGATCTACGCCAAAACCGGGCTGCGGTCTCTGATCATCGGTGGGCCTGACGAAAGGCCCGTTGCGCAAAGCATAATTGAAGCGGCAACATCGCCGGTGGCCACTGTCGTCGGAAAGGCCTCGCTTGAAGTCCTTGTCGCGTTGTTGACAGAAGCGGCAATTTTCCTTGGCAATGACAGCGGCCCGATGCACGTTGCAGCCTCTGTTGAAACTCCGGCGGTGGGATTGTTCGGTCTGCAGTCTCCTGATCTATGGGGCCCGTTTGGTATCCCCAACAAAACGCTCCGGCCGCCCATGCCTTGTCCATGTATCGCTCCAGGTGTTTGTAAAGAATACAACCCCGGTGGGGTCTATTGTGTTCAGCGGCTTCAGGTTGCTGAAGTCGCAGAAGCGACACTCGATTTCATTGAGACAAGCGGCTCTCGACCGACCCAACTACGATGCGCGTAATTACCTAGCATTGATCCGCGACGTCATCGAACTGACGTGCCCCTCGATGCCGTTCGATCACCCACGCGATGCGAGATCGTTTCTTCGGCCGTCTCGTAGCTCACGTCCGTCTCGTCGCCAAGATACTCGTGCAAGCTCGACCTGAACCCATGAACGGTCACGTCGCCGGGCGTCAGATGCAGGATGCCGGTCCTGACAGTGCTTGGCTTCGCGCCTCGCGAGCCGCTAGGAAGATGTACGCCGCATCCCGATACGGAGGCAAGCTGCTCCCGGAGGATGGTCATGGCGCGCACATTTTTTGTAAGCCTCAAATTTGTCACGCGGATTTTGCAATCGGGGCGGCGCGTATTAAGTTCAAGCCATGCCGGATCGACCGGCGTGAGATCAGAACCAGCAACCGGAATCGCCCATGCTTGCCAGACCCGACGCTTACCGCTGCATCGAATGCGGCCTGCCCTATCGAGCGGAGGGGTTCTGTTACCATGGGGGCAGACTGGACCACGGTGCCGCCTACTGGTCGGATCGCGGCATATTGTGCTCCCCGCAATGCTCTCTGGCCCATCACCGCAAACGCGCCGCCGAAGGCACGCTGCGGCAAGAGCCCGCGCCCGATCCGTTTGGATTCTAGCCGCTGATGCGACGCCAGCTTTTCTGAAGCCGGCCTCCCGGAAGCAAATCCTTAACCATGACGGTTCAGGATTTGCCTTTGATCAACGGGGACTCCCTGTTTTGAAAAGGACGGCGTGCCTTCTTCGCCGCACAGCGCTTCTCGCCTTGGCGGCGACGATGGCGCTGTCCATGGCGGCAAAGGCCTCGGATTTTTCCGAGCCGTGGAAGAACGCCGACCGCGCTTTGGTCGTCGATGCCTACGAATACAATTCCATCGATTGGGCCCAGCTCGCCACCGACAAGCGGGTCGTCGGCTTCATCAACAAAGCCTCCGACGGCATGCCGCCGGCCTATTTCTGCTTGGGCAACGACATCGAGGTGAAGCTTTGCAAGGCGCTGTGGAAACGTCATGCGGTGACGCGCGAACTGTTCCAGACGCGCAGGGTGGTGGCCAAGGCACTCGGCCTGAAATGGGGCGCCTATCACCTTGCCCGCCCCGGCAATCCGGTCGAGCAGGCCAACAATTTCCTCGATTTCGCCGGGCCTGCGCCGGACGATCTCATGGCTCTCGACATTGAGGGCAATGATCCCTCGCAATGGATGTCGCTTGACGACGCCGAGGAGTTCGTACGCCAGGTGCATCGCCGCATCGGCCGTTTCCCGGTGCTGTACACCAACGGCAGGACCGCCCAGTACATTGCCGACAACAGCTACCGATACCGGCTCCTGTCGCGGCTGCCGCTCTGGTATGCGCGCTACACCAACGACATCGACGTGCATTTCCCGATGGGCAACTGGCAAGGCTACGCACTTTGGCAGTTTTCGGCGCAAGCCAATTGCGGCCGTTTCCGCTGCCCTTACAGGGTTGCCGGCACGCCTAACGACATAGACGTCAATGTCGCGCCGACAGACGCCGCCACGCTGCGCGCGCAATGGCCGTTCGGTGGGCTTATCGACGTGCCGCCGGACTATCTCGCCTCGATACCGCTTCCGGTCTCACGCGAGGCCGGCCTCGCCGGCAATGTCACCATCACCTTTGCGTCTGTGGCCGCGCCGCCGACTTTCGAGGACATGGTTGCAGCGTTGGGCACACGCTGGTCCCGTTTCCGCGACGGCTTCCGCATGCCAGTCGTGAAGACGGTGCCCCGGAGACCGAGTTTCGGCATTGTCCAATATGTCGCCTGGAAGCGGACCGAGCGGCGTTCGCCCGCACAACTCGACGCTGCCTTTGCCTTGTCCGATCCGCTCAGCACCGCTTCCACCGAACTCGATCGCGGCCAGCGGTGAGCCAACGCGGAACTTCAGGTTCCCTGTTCGCGCGCCACGGCCTGCCAGCCGATATCGCGGCGGCAGAACCCGTCCGGCCAATCGATGCGGTCAAGCGCGGCATAGGCTCGTTTCTGTGCCTCGCCGACCGTGGCGCCTGATGCCGTCACGTTGAGGACGCGGCCGCCATTGGCAACCAGCGCGCCGCCATTGATGGCGGTACCGGCGTGGAATATCTGGACGCCGTCGCTCGCCGCGTCTTCGACGCCGCGGATGACCGAGCCTTTTTCCGGTGTTCCGGGATAGCCTCTCGCCGCCATCACCACGGTCAAGGCCGCCTCGTCGCGCCAGCGCACCGAAGTATGCGCAAGCTGGCCGTCGGTCGCCGCGTTGAGCAGGACCAGCAGATCGTCCTTCAGCCGCATCATCAGCACCTGGCATTCCGGGTCGCCGAAACGGGTGTTGTATTCGATCAGCCTCGGTCCCTTGTCGGTGATCATCAGCCCGGCAAACAGCACGCCGGAGAACGGCGCGCCAAGTTCGGCCATGCCGCGCATGGTCGGCTCGATGATCTCGCGCATGGTGCGCTCGACCAGTTCCGGCGTCATCACCGGGGCCGGCGAATAGGCGCCCATACCGCCTGTGTTGGGGCCAGTGTCGCCATCGCCGACGCGCTTGTGGTCCTGCGCGGTGCCGAAGGGCAGCGCGGTGTTATCGTCGCAGAGGCAGAAGAAGCTCGCCTCCTCGCCGGTCATGAATTCCTCGACCACAACTTCCGCGCCGGCAGCGCCGAAGGAACCATCGAAGCAGGCATCGAGTGCTGCCTGTGCTTCACTGAGCGTCATGGCGACGGTGACGCCCTTGCCGGCAGCGAGCCCGTCGGCCTTGATGACGATCGGCGCTCCGGTCTTTTCGACATATGCCTTGGCCGAGGCCAGATCACTGAAGCGGCCATAGGCGGCAGTCGGGATGTCGTAGCGGGCACAGAGGTCCTTGGTGAATCCCTTCGAACCTTCCAGCTGTGCGGCAGCCTTGGAGGGACCGAAGACGCGGATATTTTCGGCGCGCAGATCGTCGGCAATGCCGGCGACCAGCGGCCCCTCCGGACCGACCACCACGAGGTCGATTTTTTTCTCCCGGCAGAACGCGGCCACGGCGGCGTGGTCGGCTAAATCCAGCTTCACCAGCTCAGCCTCGCTGCCGATGCCCGGGTTGCCGGGAGCCGCATAGAGCTTTGTCAGCAGCGGTGATGCGGCAATCTTCCAGGCGAGCGCATGTTCGCGGCCGCCGGAGCCGAGAAGAAGAACGTTCATGGCCACCTCTTGATGCTGTCCCTAAAAAAGAACCCGCTATTGCTCTCTGCAGGACGGGTCAAGGCATCAGGGTGTTTAGATCGCGATTGCGCACGGGAACGTTATCCCCCGCCGAAAATGGCGGCGGACACCGCCGCCGATTTTCTGGCGATTCGACTAGGCGGAGAAAACCACCGGAAACCAGTCCTCGCGTAGCCTCTGTCCCGGCTGCATGCCATGGCCATGATAGGGCGGCGAGGTGCGGCCCGGCCGCTCGACATAGCGCGCATCGTCACCGACCCAGCGCAGCGACAGCGCCCGGCGCCGCGCCGCGGTCATATTGCCACGGGCGCCGTGCGCGGTCCTGAAGTCGAACAGGATGGCGTCGCCCGGCTCCATTTCCCATTCGAGCACCTTCATCGACGGATCCTTGTCGGGATCGGGCACCGGCAGATAGTCGCCCTCGCCGGCATAAAAGTTGCTATCGTCGAGCCAGCGCACCGGCAGGATCATCTTGTCCCATTTGTGCGAGCCGGCGATCAGACGCAGCGTCGCTTCCTTCACCGGGTCGATGGGTATCCAGAAGCTCACCGTCTGCCGGCCATCGACGAAATAGTAGGGGATGTCCTGATGCCAGGGCGTCGGCTTCTGCGTGCCGGGCTCCTTGACCAGCACATGATCGTGGAAGAACTGCGCGGTGCGCGACTGCATCACCGCAGCCGCCAGTTCGGCGGCTGGCGAACCCCGCACCAGACTGACGAATTCGGGGATGCGCTCCCAGTTGCAGTAGTCGTCGAAGAAACTGCCGCGGCCGTTGGCGATGTCGGATGCGGTGGCGCTGCGGTTCTGCATGTTGCGTTCGATGCCGGCGGCAATCGTGTCGACCCAGCCCTTGAAGGCGCCGCGAATGCAGACAGCGCCGTCACGCTGATAGTCGGCAATCGTGGACGCACCGATCATGGTGGCGTCGAGGGTGGCAGTCTGGGAAGCCATGGCGTTCTCCTCTTGGAATGAAGCCATTATCGCAATATCAATTCATTCAGTAAAATAATAACTTTCCATCCGACATATAGAGTACTCCTATGAGTGTGACCCTCACGCAGCTGCGCTATCTGGTTGCCGTGGCGCGTCACGGTAGCGTCACCGGCGCGGCAAAGATGCTGAACGTCTCTCAGCCGTCGATTTCGGTGGCGATCGACGCGGTCGAAAAGAATTTCGGCCAGAAGCTGTTCGTCCGCCAGCGCGGAAGCGGCGTGTCGCCGACATCGTTCGGCCGCGCCGTCGTGGCCAAGGCAAGGCAGGTTCTCACCGAAACGGACGAACTCGTCGGCCTGGGTTCAAGCAAATCGGCTGTCAGCGGTGAGTTGGTGCTGGGATGCTTCGAGGATCTGGCGCCTTTCTTCGCGCCGGCTTTGATCCGCGCCTTCTCCGAACGCTATCCGGCCGTCAAAATCGTCGTTCGCGACGAGACGTTCGAGACCCTGGGACGACGGCTGGGTGATGCGGCCATCGATCTCGGCCTGACTTATGATCTCAGCCTGCCGACGCATTTCGCCCGCATCCTGCTGCGCGAACTTCGCCCGCACGCGCTGTTGCCGGCAGGCCATGCCCTGGCGGACCGGCCAATGGTCAGTCTTGCCGATCTGGCCGCCTATCCGCTGATCACGACGGACCAGCCGCACAGCTGGCAGCACATGCTCGACCTGTTTCGCAGCCGCGGCCTTTCGCCAGCGGCCGACATGACGACGAGCTCGTTCGAACTGCAGCGCAGCATGGTCGCCAACGGCTTCGGCGTCGCGGTCAGCTATACCCGCCCGCACGGCGACCGCAGCTATGACGGGCTGCCGCTGATCTGCAAGCCGCTATCCGATCCGCTGCCCATGCAGCGGATCCTGCTCACCTATGACACGCATCAGCGTGTGTCGAATGCAGCGCTGGCCTTCGTCGAGATGGCCAGGGACTGGTTCGCCACCCGCGACATCTTTGCCTTGTGAAAGGCTGACGTGCACCACTCTCCCGCTTGCCGCTTGACGGTTTCTGCCGCTGCTGCCACTCCATGGACATGGAAAACATCCAGTCGAAAGCGGCCCAGGGCCGTGTCGCCGATGCTCCGAACGGCCATTGGGTCTACCGCGTGCTGCCGCGCTCGATATGGCCCTATGCGCAGCTTGCCCGATGGGACAGGCCGATCGGCTGGCAGCTGCTGCTGTGGCCGTGCTGGTGGTCGGCGGCCTTGGCGGCAAGCGCCTATCCGCGTCCCGGCGACCCGCTGCTCTCACTGCTGCCGGCACCAGTGTATCTCGTGCTTTTCCTGGTCGGGGCCATCGCCATGCGTGGCGCCGGCTGCACCTACAACGACCTCGTCGACGAGGACATCGACAGCCAGGTGGAGCGCACGCGCTCGCGACCGCTGCCGTCGGGCAAGGCGACCCGCCGGCGGGCATGGCTGTTTCTCGTCCTGCAGGCTCTGGTCGGCCTCGTCGTGCTCATCCAGTTCAACAGCTTCGCCGTCCTGCTCGGCATCTGCTCACTGGCGGTCATCGCCATCTATCCATTCATGAAGCGGATAACCAACTGGCCGCAACTGGTGCTTGGCCTTGCCTTTTCCTGGGGCGCGCTGATGGGATGGGCGGTCGAGTTCGGCGATCTCGATGGGCCTGCCATCATGCTCTATATCGGCTCGATCCTGTGGGTGATCGGCTACGACACGATCTACGCGCATCAGGACAAGGAAGATGACGCCATCGTCGGCGTGCGCTCGACGGCACGCTTGTTCGGCGACAACACCAAGTCGTGGCTGGCAGGGCTTTATGGTGGCGCGCTGATCTGTTTTGCGATCGCCTTCGCGTCGGCGCAGGCGCCGGTGGTGGCGCTGGCCGGGCTGATTGCCGCCGGCGCCCATATGGCGCGGCAGATCGCGGTTCTGGATATCGACAATCCGGACCAATGCCTGCGACTGTTCAGGTCGAACAACCAGGTCGGCTGGCTGATCTTCCTCGGCCTGATCGGCGGCGCTGTGTGGGTGGCGCTGAAGCCGCTGGTTTAGCGGCTTCCCGTCTCAGCATTCCCAGCGGGATCATGCTCAGTCGCGCGAAATAATCTCCTGGCCGTCGATGACCAGCCTGAGACCGAGGGCGCCCGCTCTGCGGCGAGCGAGGAAACGCGGGCGGCGCGTGTTCGAAATCCGCCCCTTGCGCCTATCCTGCGGCGGCAGCGTCTTGATGGCGGCGCCGAGCGATTCTTCCAGGGTGCGGGCAACGCCGTCCGATTCGATCAGCAGCATCGGCAGACGGTAAGCGTCGGCCCAGGCGCGCCAGTCGGCTGCGACATCGTCGAGATCGTCGGCCACAAGCAGCGGCACCGACAGCATCGGGTCGTTGTGCAGGAGTTCCAGGGTCACCGTGACATTGCCGTCCGGGTCTTCCATGGCGCGGGCGGCAACGCCGCGGAACGCATTGGCGGGCAGAACGATGATTGCGGGCAGGCCGCTCATCTCGAGCAGGCGGCGGATCACGGCGCCGCGCTGGTCGATGGTGAAGGTTACATCGCCGTAGTCGTCGCGAGTCGCGTAGCTCACCACTTGCGGCAGGCGGAATGGGTCGAGACGCATGTTGCGTCCCGCCCAGACTGGCTTCAGTCCGGTGTTCATAGAGTGGCCTTCCTGTCTGTCTCCTGAGAGCCGGTGTCCGGTTCTCTCCGGGCCGGTTTTTCCGGCCTCGTTTGTATGGAGACAGTAGCGCGGGCTCCTTACCGCCCCGCTTAAGAAAGTCGGTTAAATTTTGCTGATCTCAGGGATGGTTATCGGAATCCCACCAGCCACAAGATGTCGAAAGGATCAGATAACCTTACCCGGATTCATGATGCCGGCCGGGTCGAAAGCGGCCTTAACCCTTCGCATCAGATCGATCGCCATCGGCGGCGCGGTGGCGATCAGTTCGTCGCGTTTCAACTGGCCGATGCCGTGCTCGGCCGAGATCGAACCGTGCAGGCTGCGCACCACATCGTGCACCGCCTTGTTCATGGGATGATAGAGAGCGAGGAACGCCTCATCGTCGCCGTCGACGGGCCGCGAAATGTTGTAGTGGAGATTGCCGTCGCCCATATGGCCGAAGCAGACGACGCGGGCACCGGCGCTCACCGACGCCACGGCGCCGGCAGCCTCCGCGATGAAACGCGGAATCGATGCAATAGGCACCGAAATGTCGTGCTTGATCGAGGCGCCCTCCGGCTTCTGCGCCTCGGGCAGCAGCTCGCGGAAATTCCAGAAGGCATCGCCCTGCGTGAGACTCGCGGCAATGACGGCGTCGCCGACGAATTCCTGTTCAAGGCCGGCCGAAAGCACGTCCTCGATCAAGGCTCTCGAATCCTCCGATGAACGACCGGACGAAATCTGCATCAGCACGTACCACGGCCAGTCCTCGATCAGCGGCCGCACCACGCCCTGGGCATGCGCCAGCGTGAAATCATAGGGCCGCTTGCCGATCAGTTCGAAAGCGGTGAGTGCTGCCCCGGCACGGTCCATGGCCAGGCTGAACAGCGAAAGTGCTGCCTCGGGCGACGACAGGCCGACGAAGGCGACTTCGCGCCCCTTCGGCTTCGGGAACAGCTTGAGCACGGCGGCGGTGATGACGCCGAGCGTGCCTTCGGCACCGACGAACAGGTTTTTCAGATCGTAGCCGGTGTTGTCCTTCTTCAGCTTGCGCAGGTCGTCGAACACCTCGCCGGTCGGCAGCACCACCTCGACACCGAGACAGAGTTCGCGCGCATTGCCATAGGCAAGCACTCCGGTGCCGCCGGCATTGGAGGAAAGATTGCCGCCGATCTGGCAGGAGCCTTGCGCGGCCAGCGACAGTGGAAACAGCCGGTCGGCGGCGTCGGCCGCCTCCTGCAGCGTCTGCAGGATGACACCGGCCTCGACTGTCACCGTGTTGGACAAGACATCGATTTCACGGATGCGGTTCAGCCGCGACAGCGACAGGACGATTTCGCGCCCGGACCTGTCCGGCACCTGGGCGCCGACCAGGCCGGTGTTACCGCTTTGCGGCACGATCGGCGTGCCTGTCTCGGTCGCCAGCCGCATGATCCGGCTGACTTCGTCGACGCTGCCCGGCCGCAGCACCAACGATGTCGCGCCGTGCCAGAGCCCGCGCCGTTCAACGAGGTAAGGCGCGATATCCTGCTCTTCACGCAGCGCATATTTGTCGCCGACGATCGCCGTGAAGCGATCGATGAGAGCGGGATCGAGTGTCTCTGTGATTTCGGTCATGGGGAAAAACTATGTTGCGGGTTGTGGGATGTCACGAGGGGCGGCGGCACGCGACAGCCGATCGTTGATCGCTTCGCCGAGCCCGTCGAAGGGAACCGGCTCGACGGCGATGGTCCGCGCGCCGCTGCGGTCAAGCTCCTGCATATAGGCGAACAGATTGCTCGCCGCTTCGCGCAGGTCACCGGTTTCGGACAAATTGAGGAAGGCTTCGGCGCGGCGCCAGCCTTGCGCCCTCTGGCTGCCGAAGCCGAGCAAAGCCTCGCCCTCGCCGACCGTGCCGGCATGGAGCCGCATCGCAGCACCTGGCGCATAGTGCGAGGCAAGCATGCCCGGCGCCTCGATACCGGCGATGCCGCCGCGCAACAGCTCCATGCCGATAGCCGCCTCGATCTCCTCGGCGGCGATGCCGCCGGGCCTCAGCAGCCGCAATCCGTTTCCTTCGGCCTTGACGATGGTCGATTCCAGCCCGACCGGGGTCGCGCCGCCATCGACCACCAGCTTTATCCGCGCACCGAGATCGGCGGCTACCGCTTGCGCGGTCGTTGCGCTGATCCTGCCGGATGAATTGGCGCTGGGCGCTGCAAGCGGGCAGCCGAGCCTGGCGATCAGGTCGCCGCCAAAGCCCCTCGGCATGCGCAAGGCAATCGTATCGAGCCCGGCGGTGACCAGCGGATGGATGCCGTTGCCGGGCCGTTGCGGCAGCACCAGCGTCAGCGGACCTGGCCAGAATGCCAGCGCCAGTTTCCTGGACAGCGGATCGAACAGCGCGAGGCGTTCTGCCATCGCCATGTCTGCGACATGAGCGATCAGCGGGTTGAAGCGCGGCCGCCCCTTGGCCTCGAAAATGCGCGCGACACCGATGCCGTTGGTGGCGTCGCCGGCCAGCCCGTAGACGGTTTCCGTCGGGATGGCGACGACATCGCCTTCCATGAGCAGCGCCAGCGCCCGCTCCAGCGCCTCGCCCGAGGCAAGTATTTCAGCCACTCTCGTCACCTCACAGCTGCGGGGTGCGTAGTACGATGGCGGCCGTTGGGCAAGTCGCTGTTGGGTAAACGATTGTTGGGCGAGCAGGAGCATTGGCGATTTATCAATCCCTAAAATGCTATGTTTCCGCGAAAGCCGGCATCAATTCCGGCCTGCTATCGAACAGCTTCTGGGCAAAGGGGAGCGAAATCAGTGTCTGCGCGTATCCTGCTGGGTATCATTCTTGCTGTTGCGGCCGGCGAAGCCCAGGCGTCATCCCTGGTTTTTCCAGGCGCGCCATCCTCCACACCATCGATCGTCAGGATCGGCGCCCTCAACCAGCCTAGAACCGCCGATGCAGTCAATGCCAGCGATGGGCGGTCGGTGGTGGCAAAAGGGGAAGCGCAGCCCGACGTCACCGATGAAAAGGTGGCGGCGATCCCGGACAAGCCCGCGACCGGGCACGACTTCCAGCCAGGCCCGATGGTCATTCGTGGCGGCGTTACCGGTCCCGACTTCCCGGCACCCGCGCCAACCGCTGCACCAGCGACAGGTACTGCGCCGGCCGCTGGCACGGCGCCGGCGGCAGACACCGCGCCGGCAACGGCCACCGCCTCCGCAGCCCCCTCAGGGAACGCCGAGAACCAACCCACCCCGCCGAGCGCTCCGGCGCCGGCAGCAGGGCAGCGCATGCCTCCCAACGGCTACACCAAATAGCCTTGGCTCAAAGGCAGCCGACATCGATGGCGAGACTTGACGGTGGTCTGGCGCCCGGCGCACCATTGTCAGGCAACCCCGTTCTAGGCATTTCTGGCAGACGGGATTTCATCAGGGGTAAAGGGGGGACCATGAGAAAAGCTGGAATCGTAACCGGGGCAGGCCTTCTGCTGGCGTCACTGCTTGGCGTCGTCGCGGCTCACGCCGACGACATGCTGGGATCCTATGTCGCGCGCATTTCCGATCGCGACCATCAGGCGAGTGACGGCTATGCGCTGGACAATGCCGCGCAGATGGTGCGGCAGGACCGCGCCAACTGGCACAAATTCCACCGCCGTGACAGCGACGACGAGGGTGATGGCTGGTTCAGGACCAACGGCCAGCGCGCCGACCTGCAACGCATGCTGGAACGCGGCGGCGCGATGAGTTCCTCGACCAAGCGCGCCATCGTCAATGGCGAACCGCTGATCCAGGTCGATGTCTACGAAAACAGCGTGCGCGTCAGCATTCTCGAGAACTGACCGGGCCGTCGCCCGGGGCGGCTGACAGTCGGCTTCGGGGACGACTGACAGGAAAAGGCGGCGCCTCAGCACCGCCTTGCCATCGATGGAACCGGCGGCTGAAAAAATCAGGCCGCTTTTTCCTTGTCATCGTCTTCTTCGGACTCGTCGCCTTCAGCCTTCACGCTATCCTCGGCGTCGTCTTCGTCTTCGTCCTCGTCGTCTTCATCTTCGTCGTCATCCGAGAGCGTGGCAGTTTCGGTGGACTCTTCGCCATCTTCATCGTCGCCGTCTTCGTCGTCATCAGACAGGTCAGCGGCTTCGACCGCTGCGGCGGCGGCATGATCGAGGATGGTTTCGGAAGCGGATTCAAGCGCCTCGGCGGAAGCCGGGGTTTCTTCTGTCACTTCGATGTCGTGATCGGAATTCATAGAAGCCTCCGTGGGGTTGGGGAACATGTCCCTTTTGCCACGGAGAGATCATCGCCATATGACTGTAAGCCGGCTCGAACGGCCGGCGGCAAAGAATATTTTCTTCGCCTTAACCTGCGATCTTCGAGAAATCCGCGACCTGGCCGGTGGCCGCGCGGATGCGGGCGAGCAGCGCCAGGCGGTTGGCACGCACCGCCTGATCCTCATCGTTTACAAGAACATGCTCAAAGAATGAATCAACCGGTTCGCGCAACACGCTAAGCGCCAGCAAGGCGGCGGAAAAGTCATCGTTTTGAATCGCTTCGCCGGCTTGCTTCTCAGCCTGATTCACCGCCGCAAACAGCGATTTCTCGGCATCCTCGCGCAAGAGTGCCGACTCAACGGTTTCGGCGACCACCGTTTTCTTCTTCTCCTCGGCGGCCAGAATGTTGGCCGCACGCTTGGTGCCGGCGAGCAGGTTCTTGCCATCCTCGGTGTCGAGGAAGGAGCCCAGCGCCTCGACCCGGCGCACGATCTGCAGCAGGTCGTCATTGGACGATTGGCCAATCTCCCCCCTTGTGGGGGAGATGCCCGGCAGGGCAGAGGGGGGTACTTGGCGCTGAGAGGACGGCGGGACAGCGCCCCCCTCTGTCGGCTTCGCCGACATCTCCCCCTCTAGGGGGGAGATCGGGCGCGAACCTGTCGCCAGCACCGCATCGATCAGGTCGTGCCGAGCGCCTTGATCGCGGAGGTAGACCTTTAGGCGATCGTGGAAGAAGGCCAGCAGGTCGCGATCCCCAGACTTTCCGTCGCCGGCGTGCGCCCGTGCACTCACATAGTCGCCACCCAACTTGGCCTGCTCTTCAGCGTGCCGGCGGTCGATCTGGTCTTCAATGATTCTTCGATGTTCAGCTACGATCGAAAGAAGGCTTACCGGCGTCTCGTTATCCAGCACCAGCCTCACCACCCCAAGAGCAGCTCTGCGCAGTGCGTAGGGATCCTTCGACCCGGTCGGCTTTTCATCGATCGCCCAGAAGCCGACCAGCGTATCGAGCTTGTCGGCGAGCGCGACAGCGACCGACACTGGATCGCTCGGTACGCGATCGGACGGGCCCTGCGGCTTGTAGTGTTCCTCCGCTGCAGCGGCGACCGATGCATGCTCGCCCTGAAGCAGCGCATATTTGCGACCCATAGCGCCTTGCAGTTCCGGAAACTCGCCAACGACTTCGGTGGTGAGATCGGCCTTCGCCAGGACGGCAGCGCGCCGCGCCAGTGCCGGATCGGCGCCGATGATCGGCGCCAGTTCCTCGGCAAGCCGCGCAATCCGCTCCACCCGTTCGCCTTGCGTGCCGAGCTTGGCGTGGAAAGTCACGCCGAGATGGTCGAGGCGGGCCATGCGCTGGTCGAGCGGCTTCTTGAGATCAAGCCCGAATTTTTCCGCCGATGCCTCGAGCTCACGCAGGTCAGGCAAATCGCCCTGGTCGGTCGTCCAGAAATAGAGCGCGTCGGACAGGCGGGCGCGCACCACCTTGCCGTTACCGTGGGCGATCTCCTTGCCGCCGTCCTTCGCCTCGATATTGGCGGTTAGGATGAAGCGGTTGGAAAGTTGGCTGATCTCCCCCCTTGAGGGGGAGATGGCCGGCAGGCCAGAGGGGCGCGCCTCACGCCGAGAGGACGGCGGGACAGCGCCCCCCTCTGTCGGCTTCGCCGACATCTCCCCCTCCAGGGAGGAGATCGGGCGCGATGTCACAAAGCACTTCTGGTTGGCGCGGATGGTCAGTCGGATCACCTCGGCCGGAATGGCGAGGAATGCCTCCTCGAACTCGCCCATCAGCACGACCGGCCATTCGACCAGCCCGGACACTTCCTCCAGCAGCCCTTCGTCCTCAACCAGATCAAGCCCGTTGGCGAAGGCGAGATTGCGGGCGTCGGCAAGGATGATCTCCTTGCGCCGATCAGCATCGAGCACGACCTTGGCCGCTTCCAGCTTGGAAACATAGTCGTCGAAGCGGCGTACCGTGATGGCGTCAGGCGCATGAAAACGGTGGCCATAGGTGATGTTGCCGGAGCGGATACCGTCGATCTCGAAATCGACCACGACAGGCTCCTCTGTTTCCGGGCCGAAGGTGCACAGGATCGATTGCAGCGGCCGTACCCAGCGCAGTGAACCGGGCTTGGCCGAGGCCGGCCCCCAGCGCATCGATTTCGGCCACGGAAAATTGCGGATGATGCCCGGCACCAGTTCGGCGATGATCTCCTCCGCCGCCCTGCCCGGCTTCGAAATGTGGGCGACATAAAAATCGCCTTTCTTCGGATCGGAATGGACATGCGCCTCGGCGATCGAGGAAAGTCCGGCCTTGCGCAGGAAACCCTGGACCGCCTGTTCAGGCGCCGATGTCGAAGGCCCCTTGATCTCTTCGCTTATATCCTTCGAGCGCGCGGTCAGGCCCCTGATGTCGAGGGTCTGCCGCCGCGGCGTCCAGTACTCGCGCGCCGCCTCATAGGTCAGTCCCGCCTCGACCAAACCGTCGGTCAGCATCTTCCTGAGATCACCCGCCGCCTTGCGCTGCATGCGCGCAGGGATTTCCTCGGAGCGAAGTTCTAGAAGCAGGTCAGGCATCGGGGTCAGCTCATGCGGGAGAGTGGTCCGGGCGGGGCATAGCAACTCGGCTGGCTGCTGTCACCCTTTACACAAATTTTGACCGCCCTGTCGGGACGAGACCACGCCACCCGTCCTTGGATCAAAGATTTCCATGAACCGAACGCAGCGCTGAAGCGACCCACGCTCAGGCAGGGAACATTTGGCTCAACGATCATGAAAACGGCATCCAGACTTCTGCAGATCCTCGCACTCGGCGCCTGCTTCACGGCGCAGGCTCACGGCGCCTTCTCGATGCCGGGCGTGCGGCAGGCATTGCGCACCATCGACGGTGCCGGCGGTCAGGCCGTACCGCCGATCAACGGTTCCCTCGAGATGATGAAGCGGGCCTGAAGCTCAGGCCGCCAAGCCACCCGCCTGCGTCTTCAGAAACGCTTCGCCGCAAGCCTTGGCCAGATTGCGCACCCGCAGGATATAGCTCTGCCGCTCAGTGACCGAAATCACGCCGCGTGCGTCGAGCAGGTTGAAGACATGGCTGGCCTTGATGCACTGATCGTAGGCCGGGAAAACCATGCGGTGCATCGGCAGATTGTCGTTGGACGCCGGCGCGCCGGCGTCGAGCAGCGCCTTGCACTCGGCCTCGGCATCCTCGAAGTGGCGCAAAAGCATCGCCGTGTCGGCGTATTCGAAATTGTGGCGCGAATATTCCTGCTCGGCCTGCAGGAAGACATCGCCATAGGTGACCTTGTCGGTGCCTTCGCGGCCGTTGAAATTGAGGTCGTAGACATTGTCGACGCCCTGCACATACATGGCCAGCCGCTCCAACCCGTAGGTCAGCTCGCCGGCCACCGGCGCGCATTCGATGCCGCAGACCTGCTGGAAGTAGGTGAACTGCGAGACTTCCATGCCGTCGCACCAGCATTCCCAGCCGAGACCCCAGGCGCCCAGCGTCGGACTTTCCCAATCGTCCTCGACGAAGCGGATGTCGTGCAGCAGCGGATCGACGCCGATCGCCGCCAGCGAGCCGAGATAGAGTTCCTGCAAATTGGGCGGGTTCGGCTTCAGGATCACCTGGTACTGGTAATAATGCTGCAGCCGGTTCGGGTTCTCGCCATAGCGGCCATCCTTGGGACGACGCGAGGGTTGGACATAGGCAGCGTTCCAGCGTTTTGGGCCGAGCGCGCGCAGCGTTGTTGCCGGATGAAAGGTGCCTGCACCGACTTCCATGTCGTAGGGCTGCAGGATAACGCAGCCATAGGCTGCCCAATAGTTGTGCAAGGCCAGGATCAGCCCCTGGAACGAGCGGCTGGGATGCATATGGGCGGGGATTTCAATTGTCACGGGTGGCCTCGACAGCACAGGCTAGCTTGCCGGCACGTCCTAGAGACCCGGCAGCAAAGCGTCAAGCAAAGCACGCCGATGCGGTCGCGCCGACATTATGGACAATGTTGAAAGCTTTGCAGAGGCTGGCCCATTGCCCATCTCTCGGGCCTGCGCTCTGTTCGCCTGTGCAGCAACGACAACAGGTTTCAGCCATGCCCAGCCCGATCGTCATCCGCCCTGTCGCGCGACAGGATTTCGAGCAATGGCTGCCGCTGTGGGATGGCTACAATGCATTTTATGGCCGCTCGGGCGAAACGGCCCTGCCGGGTGAGATTACCCAGATGACATGGTCTCGTTTCTTCGATGCCTATGAGCCGGTCCACGCGCTGGTGGCCGAAGGCGAGGGACAGCTTCTCGGCCTCGTGCACTATCTCTTCCATCGCAGCACCACGGCGATCGCACCGAATTGCTATCTGCAGGACCTTTTCACCACGCAGGCATCGCGTGGCAAAGGCATCGGACGGGCGCTGATCGAGGGCGTCTACGAGCGCGCCCAGGCGGCCGGCTCGGGCCGCGTGTACTGGCTGACGCATGAGACCAATCACACGGCGATGAAGCTTTACGACAAGGTCGCCGAACACTCCGGCTTCGTCGTCTATCGCAAGCTCTTCTGAGGCAGCCAGCCTAATACGGTTCAAACGAAAACGGGACTCCGAAAGAGCCCCGCTTGCGTTGAATTCAAATGGCTGACTTCATCCCTTCGGGGCGGGCACCGGCTCCGGCTTGACCTTCGGGGTCTCCTGCGCCGTGTTGGATTCGATCGGCGGCAGGCCCTTCATCAGCTTCTGCTGCAAGTTGGCCAGCACATCGGGATCCGGCTTCAGGTCGCGAGCCTGGTTCCACTGGAAGGTGGCTTCCAGCTTGCGGCCGACGCGCCAGTAGGCGTCGCCGAGGTGATCGTTGAGAACCGGATCTTCCGGCTTCAGCGACACGGCGCGTTCCATTTCGCGCACCGCGTCATCGAACCTGCCGAGGCGGAAATAGGCCCAACCCAGCGAATCGACGATGTAACCGTCGCTCGGCCTGAGGTCGACGGCCTTTTGAATCATCGCCAGGCCTTCCTTGAGGTTCATGTTCATGTCGACCCAGGAATAGCCGAGATAGTTCAGCACTTGCGGCTGGTCGGGGAACAGTTCCAGCGCCTTGCGGAAGTTCGGCTCGGCCTTGGGCCATTCCTTCAGGCGCTCATAAGCGATGCCGCGCTGGTAGAAGATGTTCCAGTTGGCCGCGGTCGGCGCCTTCAGCACCTCGACGGCCTTATCGTAGAGAGTGGCGGCCGAACGGAAATCGTCCTTCGAGGAATAGACGCCACCGAGCGCCAGATAGGCGCGCATGTCATTGGGATGGGCGTCGACCAAGGCTTTCAGATGGGTGATCGCTTCTTCGTGACGGTCGAGATCGGCAAGATTGAGGCCGAGTTGCAGGTCCGAAAGCTCCTTCAGCGGCGAAGCGGCGGGAATCCGGCGATAGAGCGCGATGGCACCTTCGCCGTCCTTCAATTGCTCGGACACGGCGGCGAGTTGCACAAGGGCAGCGTCGCTATCTGGCTTCAAAGCAAGCGCATATTGCAGATAGAGGCGGACGAAGGGCTCGCCGCCACCACGGTTGAGCGCGGTGGCGAGGTCGAGCAGGATTTCGGAGGCGCCATCGGATGGACCGGCAACCAGCGGCGCAATCTTGTCGCCTTTTGCAATTCGGTCGCGCAAGGCGACGATTTCCAGCTTGCCCGGCGAAAACGCCTCGGCCTGGTCGAGCACCGACAGCGCCTTGGTCTTGTCGCCCTTGCGGACCAGGAACGAGGCGTAGGCCTGGGCATTGCGCATCCAGGTTTCGGGAGCGGCACCGCCGGCGGCGGTATCCTGCATGGTCGCGGCATAGATCGCCTCGGCCTTTTCGGGCATGCCGGATGCATCAGCGATCAGGGCGCGGTGGAACGACTTGAACAGGCCGAACCAATCCGGCCCCTGCAGCTTGTCGATGGACGCCATCGCATCGGCAGGCTCGCCGGCGCCTTGCTGCGCCCAGCCGGACATCACCCCGGAGATCAACCGGTCGAGATCGGATTCCAGCGACAGCTTGAGCCAGTACTGCGCCTTGGTGAAATCCTTCTTGTGGAAGGAATCGACGGCGAGCGCCAAGCGCGAGAAACGCTCGACGTCAGGCACTTCCTTGAGCTTGTCGGCATAGACCAGGGACTCGTCGAAGCGCCCTTGCGCGATCAGCGACAGCATCAGGCTCTGCTGCAGGCCGGTGTCGCTCGGGTCAAAGGCCAATGCTTGCTTGTAGTAGGCGATGGCGCTGTCGAGGTCGTTATCGCCTTCGGCGATCCGGGCTGCCAGATAGGCGCCCGAAAATGACGTGATCTTGACCGGTTCGCTGGTCTGCTTGGCATAGGCCGGCAAAGCCGAGATCGTCATGCCTGTCACAATTGCCAGCCTTGTCAGCCAGCGCGCACATCCTTGCCGCATCGTATCCCTTTCAGCCAGGCGCCATCTCCGCATCAGCGGGATCGGCGTAGACTCGATCTTTCCAGGCAAAGCATGGCCTTTTTGGGGTCGCGCTTCAATCCGCCTCGAATTCACAATCCGGGCACCCGATTAACAAATCATGGCGACAGGGGGCAGTTTTCCGATTTTGAATTTCGGCCATGGCCCTGCGCAGCGCCGAATATATCACAGCTTCGACCCTTGAGCTCGGCGCCAATATCAACCCTCGGCTGGCGAGGCGGACCGCTGCACCAGCGTGTCGCTATATCCACCGGCCGCTATCGTGCTGCACAGTTCGTTCCATTCGCAGCCGCCGCAGGCCTTGCGTACAAGGCCAGCCGAAAACGCCTGCCGCATCCGGGCTAAGGTCCCCGTGTCGAGATCGAGGTGGGTGCCGACACGGATTGGCCGCGCCAGCAATTCCTCTACATCCAGCGCGGCGAGCCGGTCCCGCTCGACGACACTCTCGTTGAGACAATGCGGTTCCGGCTCGTCGAGCAAGGGAGCGCAGACATCGTCGGGGCCGGAAACGAGGAGGATGCCCTCGCCCCGGCTCAGGCGCTCCGCGACGCGATCATAATTGGCGATGAAGGCGGGGCTGTATCCCTTGCCCACATAGGTGAGCAGGCAAAGGAGGTGATGGGCGCGCAGCCTGATCGTCACGGATTGGCCGGCTTCGCCTTGCCGCCGGGAAGGGCCATGAGGGTCGCGGCACCCAGCGCTGACTTGAGCAAGCCGCCGACGATGAACGGCAGGAAGCCGAAGGTAACGGCCTGTTCGGCTCCAATCATGACGGCAAGCCATGCTGTGCCAAGCACAAGGCAGGCAAGGTTGCCAAGCAGCATGGCGACGAAGGCAAGCATCACCCTTTTGCCGTTCCAGCCGCGTTCGGCCAGCCAGCCGACCAGTGCGCCGACAAGCGGGAAGGCGAAGAGATAGCCACCCGTCGGCCCGACGAAATGCGCCGCACCCGCTGCCCCTCCGGACAGAACCGGAAAGCCGACCGCACCCTCGACCAGCCAGGCGGCGATGGTGAGCGCGCCAAGCCGCCAGCCATAGAGGGCGCCGATCAGTGTCACCGCAAAGGTCTGCATGTTTACCGGGACCGGCACCATCGGCACCTCGATATAGGACGCCAGCGCCAGGAACAGCGTGCCAAGCACGACGGCTCCAACCTGCCAGGCAAGAGAACGATCCTGGAGCTGGAGCGGACTGAACGACGGCTTGCCGGGTGAGAATGCGACGTCTGTCATTGGGATTCCTTCGATCGATTGCAAATTATAGATAATTTCTGTTTTCGATCTATTATCGAATCCACACTTCCCTGGGGATTGCAAGCCCTGGCTTTGGCGGAGGCCGTCTAACCTACTATGGCGAAGGCTTCGCGCGTCGTTCCGGAAGCCGTCCTGACCGGCTTGCGGCCAATCCATTGGACGTGCCGCCCCAGTGTGACGGCCGCGGATTCGGTGTTTCCCTGCCGCAAGGCGGTGAGGATCGCGCGATGGTCCTGATCGGTGCGCGTCTCCCACTCCGACCGCCATGCCGCGAACAGGAAACGGGCGCTTGCCGCGTGCAGGTCGTCGATGGTCGCGAGCAGGCGCGACATGCCGCATGGCGACAGGATCAAGCGGTGGAAGGCGCGGTTGGCCTCTTCCCACGACCTGACATCGCGGGACTTGTCGCCGGCCTTGGTCGCCTCCTCGGCGAGATCGAGAATGGCCGATGTCAGATGCGGCGCGGCGTGGCGCAGCGCCAGCACTTCGAGTGCTGCCCGCATTTCGGCGACCTCCTTGACCTCGCCCAGATCGAAAGACGCGACACGCACGCCGCGGCGCGGCTCGCCGATGGCCAGTCCCTGCGCCTCGAGACGGCGGAAGGCCTCGCGCACCGGAACATGGCTGGTTTGGAATTCCTCGGCGATATGATCCTGCCGAAGCCTGGCCCCTGGCTCGATCGCACCGGAAATGATCCGGTCCGCCAGAACCTTGCTGATGCGCACCGCGATGGTGTCGTCCGTGCCCTTTGCCATGTTTATAGATAATTTGCGGCAGGGCAGCTTGTCGAGCCAATTGCAGTCGAAATCGCGAGGCGCCAGAAGCAAGACTCAAGGCTGTGAGACGAAACCGTCGAGTGCAGGCATCGCCACGGTGATCAGGTCATGCAGCCGCTTCTTCGGCACCCCGTCGCGCGCCTGCACAGAGAGGCCAAACAACAGCGTGGTGTAGTAGTCGCCAAGCGCTTCCGGATCAGTATCCGGCTTGAGGTCGCCGTCGCGAACGCCCTTTCTCAGGCGCTCGACAATCAATGCATTGCGCGCCAGTCGGCGCTCGGCCAGCCAGTGCAGCACGTTATCGTTTTCCGTGGCGCAGTTGGTGGCGGCCGAGACGACCATGCAGCCTTTCGGCAAGTCCGGCCTTGTGTAGATTTCGATTGCATCGCGCAGCAACCGCTCGACAAACCGCCTTGCGGTCGGCTCCTCGGCAAGCGCGCTGGTGGCGAAGCTTCCTTCGCTGGTTTCGTAGAGAACAACGGCTTCGCGAAACAGATCCTCCTTCGAGCCAAAGGCGGCATAGATGCGCGCCGATGCCAGACCAAGCATGGACACGAGGTCGGCCATCGAGGTGCCCTCGTAGCCGCGCATCCAGAAGGCATCGCGCGCTTTCTGCAGAGCCTGGGCTCTGTCGAACTCCCTTGGCCGTCCCGCCATCGCCGTCTCCATTTCTTTATCGATCAACAAATAATCCGCTTGACTCCGGATTGCAAACCCAATTCTTTGTCGATCGATAAAGAATCAAAAGGAGATTGGCATGAGTTCACTCGATCAAGGGGTGCCGTTCGGCGCCACTGCGACACAGGGAGGGGTTGGCGCGAAGCGCGGCGCCACGCTGGCATTGCTCGCCTTCGCCCAGCTTATCATCGCTCTCGACATCAACATCGTCTTCGTGGCGCTGCCCGAAATCGGGGCTGGGCTGGGCTTTTCCGGCCAGACCTTGCAATGGGTGGTGAGCGCCTACACCGTGTTTACCGGCGGTTTTCTGCTGTTCGGCGGCCGCGCCGCCGACCTTATCGGTCAGCGCCGCATTTTCATCTTCGCTCTCTGGCTCTATGCGCTTTCGTCGCTGGTCGGCGGCCTCGCCTGGTCGCCGGAAATCATCATCGCTGCCCGCGCTGTACAAGGCATCGGCGGCGCTTTCCTGTTCCCGGCGACGCTCTCGCTGATCAATCGCCTGTTTGCCGAAGGACCGGAACGCAACAGGGCGCTGGCGGTGTGGGGCGGTGCCGGCGCGAGCGGCCTCACCCTTGGCTCACTGGCCGGTGGATTCCTGACAGGCGCCTTCGGCTGGTCGTCGGTCTTCTACGTCAATGTGCTGCTGGCTGGCATAGCCATCATCGCCGCATTTGCCATCATTCCACGCGATCCCAAGCGGCACCAGCGCCGCAACTTCGATCTGCCTGGCGCGCTGACCGTCACTGCGGGCGCCACATTGCTGGTCTTCACGCTGGTCCAGGGACCTGAATATGGCTGGGGTTCGCCAGCGATCGTCGCCAGCGCCGCGCTGGCAGCGATCTTCATCATCGCCGTCGCGCTGATTGAGGCGAAGAGCGCTGACCCGCTGATGCCGCTGCGGCTGTTCCGCAATCGCAGCCTCGTCGCCGGCATGACGATCACCTTCCTGTTCATGGGAACGTTCGGGGCCCTGCCCTATTTCCTCACCGTCCTGTTGCAGACCGTGCATGGCTTCACCGCGCTGGAAACCGGCCTCGCCTTCCTGGTGCCGTCGATCGCCATCGCCGCCGGCACGCAGCTCGGTGAACGCCTGGCAACGCGCTTTTCAACCCGCTCGACCCTGGTCGGCGGCATGGTCATAGGGGCGGCCGGCACGGCGCTGATGGTCCTTGGAGCATCAGCCAACAGCTTCTATCTGGCTCTCGTTCCAGGGCTGATCATCTCCGGTGTCGGACAGGGCATCGTCTGGACCGCCATGTGGATCGCGGCCGCGTCGGGCGTGGCTCACGACGAACAGGGCGTCGCCTCGGGGATGGCCTGCACGACGCTCAACATCGGCAACGCGATCGGCATGGCGACGTTGATCGCGATCGCCAACAGCCATGTCGGCGGATTGAGCGGCGATGCACTGAAGGCCGCGATAGCCGACGGCATACAGATCGCCTTCTGGCTGGCGGCGGCGGGCATCGTTGTCAGCCTGCTTGCCGCAATCGCTTTGCCGGGAAAGGCGAAGTAGCCGGCAACCGGGTGACGCCGCTCAGTTCACCCGGCTGATGCAGAAATCGATGACGTCGATCAGCGCCGATTTCTGCGGCGTCGCTTCCAGCGGCGCCAGCGCGTCGCGGGCGATCTCGCCGAAATGGCGGGCGCGTCCGATCGTGTCGGCAATGGCGCCATGGCGAGTCATCAGGCCGATCGCCTTTTCCAGACCGGCGTCATCGGTGACATTGTCCTCGATGGCACGCTTCCAGAAAGTGCGCTCGGCCTTCGTGCCCCGCCGATAGGCGAGAATGACCGGCAAGGTCACCTTGCCTTCGCGGAAATCGTCGCCGACATTCTTGCCGAGATCCTTGCTGGTGCCGCCATAGTCCAGCGCGTCATCGATCAGCTGGAAGGCAAGGCCGAGATTCATGCCGTAGGAGCGCAGCGCCGCACGATCGTTGCGGGTCGCCTGGGCAATGACGGGGCCGACCTCGGCAGCAGCCGAAAACAGTGCGGCGGTCTTGGCCTTGATGACGGCGAAATGCTCGTCCTCGGTGGTTTCGAGGTTCTTGGCGGCGGCAAGCTGCATAACCTCGCCCTCGGCGATGATGGAGGCAGCACTCGACAGGATATCGAGCGCTTCGAGCGAGCCGACATCGACCATCATGCGGAAAGCCTGGCCGAGCAGGAAGTCGCCGACCAGCACGCTTGCCTGGTTGCCCCAGATCATGCGGGCGGTCTTCTTGCCGCGCCGCATGCCGCTCTCGTCGACGACATCGTCGTGGAGAAGCGTCGCCGTGTGCATGAATTCGACGGAGGTGGCGAGCTTGACGTGGCCCTCGCCGGCATAGCCGAACATCTGCGCGGCGGCCAGCGTCAGCATCGGCCGCAGCCGTTTGCCGCCGGACGAGATCAAATGGTTGGCGACCTCCGGGATCATCTCGACGTCGGAGCCGGCCTTGGACAGGATCAATTCATTGACGCGCCCCATATCCGCCACTGTCAGATCGATCAGATCCTTGATGGAGGCGGGCTCCCGCTTCCCGTTTTCGATGTTGAGAACGACACCCACAACAATCACTCCCGTCTTGGTATAGAGCGTGCGACGGCACCCTTAGTCCCTGCATGGACTCTAGGGCGGCGGACATGGCCACGGCAAGTGGCGAATTGGCGCGGCGTCGATGACGGAATGTCAACGACCCGAGAGGGAACGGGGACCCGAGAGGGAACGGGGCTCTGCCTCGGAATCCCCTCCCCGTTTACATCAATAGCGCAAACTGCGAGTTTCATACGATGATAGAACTTGTCCGCACCAACGATGCCGTGATCATCTCCTTTGTTGAATCGCTGATGTGCGACGCCGGCATCGCCTGCTTTGTCGCCGATCAGAATATGAGCATTCTAGAAGGGTCGATCGGCCTTTTGCAGAAACGCGTCATGGTCGATGCCGACCAGGCCGACGCGGCACGGCGCATCCTCAGGGATGCCGGCATCGCCAACGAAATCCGCGGAAAATAATGTCCGCCGCGCCCGCCGCCCTTGTCCCGGATACGCCGGCCCATACGGTCGACGCTTTCCATCGCGGCCGGTTCTGGCTCGTCCAGCCCAAGCAGGGCGGCCATCGCGCCGGCATGGATGCGATGATGCTGGCGGCATCCGTGCCATCGACCTTTGGCGGGCGCCTGGCCGATTTCGGCGCCGGAGCCGGAGCTGCCGGACTGGCGGTGCTGTCACGCTGCCCGGCGGCAGAGGCGGTGCTTGTCGAACGCGCGCCGGAAATGGCGGCCTTCGCGGCGGCGACGCTTGCCCATCCCGGCAATGCCCATCTCAGCGATCGCGCATCCGTGCTGGGCGCCGATGTCACCGTATCGGGCCGGGCGCGGGCAGCCGCCGGCCTCGCCGACAACGACTTCGACTTCGTCATCATGAACCCGCCGTTCAATGCTCCCCGGGACCGCGCCACATCGGATCGCCTGCGAAAGGAAGCCCATGTCATGGAGGACGGGCTGTTCGAGAGCTGGATCAGAAGTGCGGCGGCGGTGGTGAGGCCGCGCGGCGGGTTCGCCGTAATCGCCCGGCCCGAACAGCTCGGAGCCATTCTCGATGCGATCGCCGGCCGCTTCGGCGATGCCGAGATGCTCGCCGTCCACCCTCGTCCCGATGCGGCGGCGATCCGCATCGTCGTGCGGGCAGCGCTCGGGACACGGGGAAAGCTTGCCATCCGCCCGCCCCTGATGCTGCACGCGCAATCAGGCAACGGCCCCGACGAGCGCAGCGAAATGATCACCAACGGCCTCGCCTCGCTGTTCGGAGATTGAGCTATTCTGCCCGGCCACATTGCCGTTGGCCGGGAAATCCCTACATGCCTGCAACCTATCGACCGGAGACCGCGCCCTCGTGAAACGACTCATCAACCGCCTGTTGCCGAAATCCTGGCGCTCCACCGTCGTCACCATTCCGGTCATCCGGCTGCACGGCACCATCATGGCAGGCGGTGGCCAGTTTCGGCCGAGCCTGTCGCTGGCTTCCACCGCCGGCCTCATCGAGAAGGCGTTTTCCTACGACGCGCCGGCGGTCGCCATCTCGATCAATTCGCCGGGCGGCTCGCCGGTGCAGTCTAGGCTGATCTTCAAGCGCATCCGTGACCTGGCCACGGAAAAGAACAAAAAGGTACTGGTCTTCGTCGAGGATGTCGCGGCGTCGGGCGGCTACATGATCGCGGTCGCCGGTGACGAGATCTTTGCCGATCCGTCCTCCATCGTCGGGTCGATCGGCGTCGTCTCGGCTTCGTTTGGCTTCCCGGAACTGATGAAGAAGATCGGCATCGAGCGACGTGTCCACACCGCTGGCCAGAACAAGGCGGTGCTCGATCCGTTCAAGCCCGAGAAAAAGGAAGATGTCGAGCGGCTGAAGGCGCTGCAGCTCGAGGTGCACGCAACCTTCATCGACCTCGTCAAGGAGCGGCGCGGCACGAAACTGAAGGACGATCCGGACCTGTTCACCGGCCTGTTCTGGACCGGCATCAAGGGCCTCGAACTCGGGCTGGTCGATGCGCTCGGCGACATGCGCACTGTGCTCAAGACCCGTTTCGGGGCGAAAACCCAACTCAGGCTGATCACGACACCGCGCGGTTTCCTTAGCCGCTTCGGCCTGTTCGGCTCAAGCAAGGGCTTTTCAGCGCCCGATATCGCAGCCGCTGCCGCCAGCGGCGTGATCGATGCGGCGGAAGAGCGCGCATTGTGGTCTCGCTTCGGGCTTTGAAAACCCGGCAAAACCGTCTAGCATGAGAGCTTGAGTTTCATGCATGTCGTGTTCCCAAAAGCGGGTCGACATGCATCAACCGACCCGACCGGCCGCCTTCGCCGGCCCAGCGTGGGAGGAGTTTTGGCATGCCGCAGATCATTTTCTTCGCCGTCGTTGGCGTTGCCGCCTATTTCGGCTACCGCACCTTCATTAGGGAAGCCGAGCGCGTGACCGCCAAGGTGCGGCGCACAGAAAAGCAAACGGCCAACGGCGCGATCGGCACTTTGGTCAAGGATCCGAAGACCGGCGAATACCGGCTGGCCAAGGACTGAGCATCATCCCGCAGACGATTGTGGACACCGACATCGGGTCGCGTAGCTGGCACGCACACGCCAAAATCAATCTGGCGCTGCATGTCACCGGCAGGCGCCCTGACGGCTATCATCTGATCGAGAGCCTGGCGGTGTTCACACGGTTTGGCGACAGGGTCGAAATCGCGCCCGCCGACGGCGATGAGTTTACCGTATCCGGCCGTTACGCCCCGGCCGTTCCTCTCGACGCCAGCAATCTGGTGCTCAAGGCGCGCGATGCCCTGCGGCAGACAGCCGGGCACGAGAGAACACCGCCGGTCGCTATTCGGCTGGAAAAGAACCTGCCGGTTGCCTCCGGCGTCGGCGGCGGTTCGAGCGACGCGGCGACCGTGCTGCGCGGACTGGTGGAGACATGGGCGCTGGACATCGATGGCAGCGAGCTGGCGCGGATCGGCCTTTCGCTTGGCGCCGATGTGCCGATGTGCCTGGCGGCAAAGCCGCTGGTGGCGCGTGGCATCGGCGATGAACTGTCGATGGTGCCGGATTTTTCGGCGCTTGGCCTGGTGTTGGTCAATCCAGGCACCCCGGTGTCGACGGCGGATGTCTTTGCAGCGCTTTCCCGGCGCGACAATGAGGCCTTGCCGCCGCTGCCGCGCAGCATCGATTTTCACAGCCTGCGCAACTGGCTGGAGATCACCCGCAACGATCTCGAGCCCGCGGCGCTGGAGGTGCAACCCGCAATCGGCAGGGCGCTTTCCTGGCTGAACAAGGCCGGATCGGGGTTCTCGCGGATGTCGGGATCCGGCGCGACATGTTTCGGCCTGTTCGAAACCGGCAATGTCGCCAAGCGCGCCGCCGCCGAAATCCGCGGCCGCCAGCCCGACTGGTTCGTTGCCGCGACGCGCAGCATCGCATCGGAGGGCGCAGATGGCCAGAATTGACGAGAGCCGCTCCTTCATTCCCGTGCGCATCGCGGTGCTGACCGTTTCGGATACGCGCAGCCTCGCCGACGACAAATCCGGCCAGACGCTGGCCGACCGCATCACCGAGGCCGGCCATCTGCTGGCGGCCCGCAATATCGTCACCGACGACCGCGAGAAAATCCGCGACACGGTTCTGGCGTGGTCACAGGACAAGAATATCGATGTCGTCATCACCACCGGCGGCACCGGCTTCACAGGCCGTGACGTGACGCCGGACGCGCTGGAGCCGATCTTCGAAAAGCGCATGGATGGCTTTTCGGAAGTGTTCCACCGGATTTCCTACGACAAGATCGGCACCTCGACGATCCAGAGTCGGGCGACCGGCGGCGTCGTCAACGCCACCTTCGTCTTCGTGCTGCCGGGTTCGCCAGGCGCCTGCAAGGACGCGTGGGACGGCATCCTGAAAGCGCAGCTCGACTACCGGCACATGCCGTGCAACTTCGTCGAGATCATGCCGCGCCTGGACGAGCATTTACGGCGCGGCAAATCGGCTTTGTAAAAGCCAGGCAAAGCGTCGGTTCCACGCCGCTTTTGCAGGCAGAACAGCACCGGTGCCTTCGAAACACCATTCCAAACCGAACCTCGGAAAAGTACCTTGCCTGAAGGCGATCATCGCCATCACGACAAGGCAGAACCATGACCACGCATACCGGCGGATGCCATTGCGGCAACATACGCCTTGCATTTTCAACCGAACTCGACCCATCGCAAATCGAAGTTCGCGCCTGCCAATGCTCGTTCTGTGTCAGACATGGTTCGCGCGCCATTGCCGATCCGGACGGCAGACTGACCATCTCGGTCAAGGATGAGGCGCGATTGCGAAAATATCAGTTCGGGCTGAGGACGGCCGACTATTTGATCTGCCGGGATTGCGGCGTCTATGTCGCCGCAATCGCCGGAGAGGATGACGCAAGGGCGATCGTCATCATCAACGCCCTGGACGACCGAGAGCGGTTCAATCAGGAGCCGGCTCGTGTCGACTTCGATGCCGAAAGCCGGGCACAGCGCCAAGCCAGGCGCCGCGCTCACTGGACGCCTGTCGAGATGAGCTTCGGATAGGCAGCTCTCAGCGGATGACCGGCTCGCCATGAAACCGTCGGCGCGACGGCGGCGATACGCCGAAGCCGACTTCCATCATCAGTCGCGGCGTGCGTGCCGGCACGGTGCCCATATGAAAGCCAAAGGGGTCCTCGACGAAGCCGAGACCGGCCTCGCCGGTCAGCGTCACCGGGCTCTGCTCGCCATAGACATCCAGAACCTGTTGCGCGGGATGGCCGACCAGAAGGGTAAGCTGATGCTTTAGGCTGCGGCGCTTGTGGCTGCCCCTGACATAGACATGCGGACCGGTGTCGGCGTCGACCGGCTTGAGGTAGAAGAAGAATTTCAGCATGCGCCAGTCGTCGAGGTCAAAATGATACTTGCCGAGCGAGGCGAGGTTCTTGTCGGCATCCGAAGCGGCACCTGTGGGAAAACTCCACCAGACCCGCGTCGTGATCAGTTTCGCCTGGCCGCCGAGATAGTGCGCGGCAATATCCAGAAGCAGCGGATCGCGCTGGATGGCAAGCGCCGCCGGGCAGTCGAGGATGCGCTCGAAAAAATGCCCGCTAAGCAGCGAGCGGCCAAGGCGTTTCTCGGCCTCGGCATGTTCCCCCGGCATGAATTCGAGACGGCGGTCGAAATTGCCGAAGCAAGGCGTGCGCCCGGCGAAGTCGGCGATCTCTTCATGGATATCAGGCGGCAGGACCAGGCCTGAGAACAGCCCGTCGGAGCGCAACGCATCGACGACCGCTCCCCGTTCGACACCGGCAAACATCGTATCCCCGGCATTGGCGACCGGGCGGGCGCGCTTTGCGCCGAGCCAATGCATGCGGCGTCCGGGCATGGTGCGCGCCAACACGAACATCGGCAGCCAGGCAGGGTTCTCACGCAGGTCCGTCAGATAGGTTGGAATACGCACGGCGATGCGCCGCAGCAGGCTGCCGTTGCGCGCAATGGCCTCGAGACTGGCCGCGCCGGATGTGTCGGGGGTTGAAAGCTTCATTGGGTCCTCGGCTATGAGAGCACCACCGATGCCGCATCGGTGCTCGCCTCTCGGCATGACCCAAACCCAATTCCCGCTTGAACGGAAGCTAACCCCGCGTCAAACTTTGTGCAATGCACAATGACCTGAGCAACTGCAAAAAATCACGTCGAGGGGCGGCGCTCCTGCTTGGCCGGCGCCATCCAGATTTCGGCGTCGAGCCGCTTCGTCGCGAGGCCGCGGGCGATGGCCTCGGCACTGCCGGCACTCTTGGCCGCGGCCGCCGCCTGACGCTTGCTGATCAGCAAGCCGTCGGCCAAGGCGCGGTTTCCCGAAAAGACCCGGGCCAGGAATGGCGTGCGACTGGCTCGCGTGCGCGAAAACCGTGCCGCCATGGTCTGCCTGGCCGTATGGGCGACAACTTCATCGATCCAGCCCTCCACCAGCCGCGCGCCCGGCTCCAGGAGCAGCAACCAATCCCCCTTGGCCTGGCGGATGCCGGCAGCGACACCGCCCGTCACGTACTGACAGCCGGCATGCTCGGCCACATGATGCGTCTGGTCGGTAGAGCCTGTGTCGCAGACGATGACTTCACGCACCACGCCTTCGACCGCGCCGCCAATCAGCGAGGCGAGCGTGCGGGCGAGGCCCTCCTCGTCGTTGCGGGTTTCGATGAGAACACTGAGCATCCTTAGCCGAATAGCGGAAAGCGCCCGACAGCGCCAGTTTTGCATCGCACCATAGAAAGTTCTTGCTTTGTTCTTATCAACGAAATAGGAATAATTTCATGAGCAGAGCGATTCGACACAACATGGACAGTCCCTGGGAGCGGGCGAAAATGGAACAGATCGTGCGCGCCGACATTGCAGCTTTCGGAGCAGGAAGAGCCGAGATGGCCAACGCGATGGTCGAGCAGAGCGGCATGCGTGTCCGCCCGGACCGCAACCGCGGCAGGTCAGCGGGTATCAATCCGTCCGGCCGGTTCGAGCCGGTCAGCCGGCACGTGTTCGACGATGGCTGGAATTCGCTGGAGGAACTGCCGCCCTTCAAGACCGAAGTGCAGGTCGAGAAGCCGCGCACAATCATCACCCGCAACGAATCGCCCGACATTTCCTTCGACCGTTCCATCAACCCCTATCGCGGCTGCGAGCATGGCTGCGTCTATTGCTTTGCCCGCCCGACGCACGCGTTCATGGGCCTGTCGCCGGGTCTGGATTTCGAATCGAAGTTGTTCGCCAAGCCTGATGCGGCGCGCTTGCTTGACAAGGAGCTTTCGAAAGACAGCTACCAGCCGCGCACCATCGCCATCGGCACCAACACCGACCCCTACCAGCCGATCGAGAAGCAATACCGGATCATGCGCGAAATTCTCGAAGTGCTGGAAGCGCGCGGCCATCCAGTCGGCATCGTGACAAAGTCCGCTCTGGTGACGCGCGATATCGATATCCTGTCACGCATGGCCGAACGCGGGCTCGCCAAGGTGGCGCTGTCGGTGACGACGCTCGACCGTATGCTGGCGCGCACCATGGAGCCGCGCGCGTCGACACCGACCAAGCGGCTGGAAGCGATCCGGCAGCTTTCGGATGCCGGCATTCCGGCGTCGGTCATGGTGGCTCCTATCATTCCGGGCCTGACCGATCCGGAGATGGAACGCATCCTCGATTCCGCACGTGCGGCCGGCGCGCGCGAAGCGGGCTACGTGATCCTGCGCCTGCCGCTGGAGGTCAGCCCGATCTTCAAGGATTGGCTGCTGCGCCATTATCCCGACCGCTACCGCCATGTGATGTCGCTGGTCCGCTCGATGCGCGACGGCAAGGACTACGATTCGGAATGGGGCAAGCGCATGAAGGGCGCCGGTCCCTACGCCTGGCAGATCGGCCGGCGCTTCGAGATCACAGCCAAGCGGCTCGGCCTCAATGCCGAACGGCGCACGCTGCGGACCGACCAGTTCGTTGCCGCCGGGAAAGACCAGGTGCAGCTGACGCTGCTTTGAGAGACAATTCGTCGCGGTGGTTTGATCCGTCGCGGCACCAGAATCCCGTCCGGCCTGCCCCGGCCTGCAGACGGTGCCCTCCCGGTCCGGCGCCCCACCCGACCCGGAGGGACTTGCGGAGAATCAGAGCCGATGCGAACCTCGCCGCAACATGGCTCGCGCGCGTTCTGATTCTCCGCCTCTCTTTGAGATCATCGAGAAGCCTGACTTCTCCTTCGAGACGAAGGCGATGGCGGAGGGCCTGTGGCCGGTCGCCGGGATGGACGAGGCCGGCCGTGGCCCCCTGGCCGGGCCGGTGGTCGCCGCGGCCGTGGTGCTCGATCCCGCCAACATTCCGGACGGCCTCGACGATTCCAAACGCCTCAGCCATTTGCAGCGTGAGGCCTTGTTCCTGCGAATTCTCGGCTCTGCGCAGGCGGTCTCAATGGCCTCCATCAGCGCCGAGGGCATCGACGGCAGCAACATCCTCAAGGCAAGCCTGGAAGCCATGCGCCGCGCCCTGGTCGGGCTGTCGGTCCGACCGAAACTCGCCCTTGCCGACGGACGCGACGTGCCACCGGGGCTGCCTTGTGAAGGGCGCGCGCTGATCAAGGGCGACCAGCGTTCGCAATCGATCGCTGCCGCCTCGATCGTCGCCAAGGTAATGCGGGACCGCATGATGTGCGGATGCGGCAACCACCACGACCGCTACGGGTTCGAAGTCCATATGGGCTACGCCACGCTTCGCCATCGCACCGCGATCGAAGCGCATGGCCCGGTGGCGCGGCTGCATCGCGTATCGTTTTCGCCGTTCAGGCTGGGTGGCGCTGAAGTGGTTGAAGAAGAGAGCTTTGCTGGGCTGGATTGAACAACGGCGGCGGCGACAAGCCAATCTCCCCCTTGTGGGGAGATTGACCGCTTCGGCGTCTCACGCACTCTCCAAGCAAAAAAGCCGCCAGGTTGCCCGGGCGGCTTTAATTGTATGAGGGCCGTGAGGGCTCAGTTCAGCTTCGACTTCACGTCCGCGAGCGATGCCTTGAACAGATCGGCACCGGCCTTGGCGTCGATCTTGCTGGCAAGCAGCGCGCGCGCTGCCTCGACGGCGATATCGACGGCGCTGGCGCGGACTTCGCTGATGGCGTCACGCTCGGCCTGGCCGATCTTCTGTTCGGCAAGCGCGGTGCGCCTGACAACATAGTCCTCAGTTTTCTTGTGCGCCTCGGCGGCAAGCATATCGGCTTCGCGCTTGGCGGCGGCGACGATGTCGGCGGCCTCCTGCTCGGCTTCCTTGCGCTTGCGCTGATACTGGCCAAGCAGTTGCTGGGCCTCCTCGCGCAGTCGGCGTGCTTCGTCCAGTTCATTGCTGATCCTGGCGGCGCGGGCGTCGAGCGCCTTGGCGATCAGGCGAGGCACCTTGATGTAGACGGCAATGCCCAGGAAGATGACCAGGGCAACCGTGGCCCAGAGCGTCGCGAGAGATGTGTAATCCATGATGCGCTCCTCACCGGGCCACGGATTTGACCGCGGCCGCGATCTCGGCCTTGCTGGCCTTGCCGCCAACCAGGGCTTCGACGATCGCCGAAGCGGTATCCTCGGCGATGCTGCCGACTTCCTTCATGGCATTGGCCTTGATGGAAGAAATGCGGGCTTCGGCTTCGCCAAGCTTGGCGTCGAGCGCGGCCTCGACCTTCTTGCGCGCGGTATCGGCCTCGGCCTTGGCCGCGTCGCTGGCCTGCTGGCCGATCGCGTTGGCCTTGGTCTTGGCTTCCGCCAGTTCCTGCTCGTAGGCAGCAACGGCGGCGTCGGCCTCGCCCTTCAACTTGGCCGCCTGATCAAGGTCCTGCGTGATGCGATCGTTGCGGACATCGATGATGCCGCCGACGCGCGGCATCACCACCCGCTTCAGGAAGAGATAGAACAGCCCGAAGGTGATCGCCAGCCACAGAAGCTGCGACGGGAACGTCGCCGGATCGAATGGCGGAAACGTGCCATGCGCTTCAGCAGGCACGCTGGTGCTGGAATGCGTGTCGCCTTCCGTCGCAGCGTGGCTGGTATCGGCTGATGGCGCGGACTCTTGCGCAAAGGCAGATGTCACGAACATGGACTATCCCCGAAATTCAGGCCCGCCGCTCGCGCGGCCGGCCTGTCCAATCTTCCCGAGTGCTCAGCCGAACAGGGCCAGAAGCGCGATGAGAAGCGAGAAGATGCCCAGAGCTTCGGTCACGGCGAAGCCGAAGATCAGGCGGCCGAACTGGCCATCGGCAGCCGACGGGTTGCGCAGTGCGCCCGCCAGGTAGCTGCCGAAGATGTTGCCGAGGCCAATGCCCGCGCCACCCATGCCCAGGCAAGCGATGCCGGCGCCGATGTACTTTGCTGCTTCTGCGTCCATTTGTTCAACTCCTTTGGATCTAAAATTCCGTTGCGATTCCATCCGGCGCCTATGTTGGAAATTCCTGGGCCGGAAACTTTTGGACCTAATGCCCGGGGTGCAGGGCGTCGTTGAGATACATGCAGGTCAACACGGCAAAGACGTAGGCCTGCAGGAAGGCGACCAGCAGTTCCAGTGCCGTCAGCGCCACCGCCATCGCCAGAGGCAGGATAGAGCCGGCGACGCCGACCGCGCCGAGCGCGCTCAGGCTGACCACGAAGCCGGAGAACACCTTCAGCGTGATGTGGCCGGCGAGCATGTTGGCGAACAGACGAACCGAGAGGCTGACCGGGCGCGACACGAAGGAGATCACCTCGATCAGCACCACCAGTGGCAGCAGGAAGACCGGCACGCCATGCGGCACGAACAGTTTCAGGAAGCCAAAACCATGCTTCATGAAGCCGTAGACGACCACGGTTGCGATCACCAGCACGGCAAGGCCGAAGGTGACGATGATGTGGCTGGTGACGGTGAAGAAATACGGGAACAGGCCAAGCAGATTGGCGACGAGCACGAACATGAACAGCGAGAACACGAGAGGGAAGAACTTCATGCCTTGCGTGCCGGCGGCATCGCGCAACATGTTGCCGACGAACTCGTAGGCCATCTCGGAGACCGACTGAAGCCGCCCGGGAACCAGGCTGCGGCTCGACGTCGTGAGAAACAGGAATCCAGCCGCGACGATCACGGTTGCGACCATGAACAGCGCCGAATTGGTGAAAGACAGGTCATAGCCGCCGATGTCGATCGGAATCAGCTTGTTGATATGGAACTGGTGGATCGGATCGACCTTGTCAGCTGCCACGTTCAAACCCCGTCAATGCCGCGTACGGCCTCGTTACCATTACCGCACATGAAGCGCGGTCATTTCTTGTCGTCTTGGTCACGGCGCGATTTATCGCCCTGTCCAAATTCTGCCACAACGCCGGCGGAACGCATCACATTGAGCACTCCGGCGCCAAAACCAAGCAGCAGAAACACGATCAGACCCCATGGCGATGTCCCCGCCAGACGGTCGATGATCCAGCCGATGCCGGCACCCACCACCACCCCGGCGATAAACTCGCTGGAGAGTTTGAGCGCCTGACCATAACCGGCCACACTGCCCGCTTTCGCGTCGTCTTTCCCCTCGAGCCGGCCCGGCCGCCTTGTCGCAAGCGAAGCTTCAAGGTCACGGCGGCGGCGCTCAAGATCGTCGTCGCGGATATCGGGTTCATGCTGATTGCCGCGGCCGGTTTTTCCGGTTCCGTCTGGCCCATTCTTGTCGGCCATCGCAACCCCCCTGCCCGGTCAGACCGTCACCGTCCGTCCGCTTCTAAAGTCGCCGGCAACATAGTTAGAGGGTTTGCGCCCGTCAAGCCACGGGCGGAAGTTCATTGCCATGTATTTTAGGCAATAAAATCAATCAATTAGAAAGGTGCGACATCGTGCCCGCCATGATGACGAGGATGCATGGCGCGAATCCCCTGCGCAATGGCTCTTCGATAGGCTGCGCGCCACATCAAAGATCAGCGGCTGCTCTGCACTCAGCTCCAGCCGCCGCCATAGGTCCGATAGAAGATATGCAGGCCGATCTTGGTCATCTTCTGCATTGTGCGCGCCCAGCCGGGATGGACATATTGGGCATAGTAGTGGGTCGACGATCCGACCTCCGGGATGAAGATCTTGCCGGCAGTGACGGCCATGGCGATCTCCTGGGCGGTCTTGTAGGCGGCTGGGCTATCGATGCGCTTCTTCCTGCCGTCGCAGGCGAAGGAGAACTGGCAGCGGTTGAACCAGCTGTCGTTCTGGTAGACGACGCCGCAGATCGAATTCGGATAGGTCGGATTGCGGACGCGGTTGAGGATGACCTGGGCGACAGCGGCCTGGCCGCGCACGGATTCGCTCCTCGCCTCGAAATAGATGCCGTTGGCAAGGCATGCCTGCTCCTTTTGGGAGAAGACACTGGCGGGCAGCGGGTTCTGGATCCACGAATGATCGCCCTTGGCCATCGGCGGAATGAAGCGGCCCTCATTGGGCTGCTCGTCCTGAAGGAGGGCTTCGAAGGGCGATGCCTTGGCATAATCAGGCTCGGACTGCGCGTAGGCGGTGGCCAGCACGTCCGGATGGTCGTTGTTGACCAGCGCTGCCAGCATGGCCGGCACGCCGGGATCCGGCTTCTTGTCCTCGCGCGCATGGAATGCCGCGGCGATCTGGATTTCCTTGCCTTTGATCTGCGGCTTGGCGAAAGCCATTTTCAGGCCGCTGTCCATGCTGGGCCGCAGCAAGGAGGAGGTGCGCTCGAAGATCGAGCCGGCGTTGAAGTTCTTCGGCGGTGCGACGGGAGACATCTGGACGATGCGCCCTTTCTTCTCGGCGCGCACGACGCGGTCCTCATCGGGCGTGCCGCTGACTTTGCCGCCCTTGCCGCGAAACGACACGTTGCCGACACCGGCCAGGTGGACACCCGATCCGGAGATGGAGCCGGTGACATCAGAATCGGCAAAGGGCATCTCGGCCGCATGGGTCGAGCCGGCGACGGATTTCTCGACATAGGAATTCCAGCGCGTGCTCGATGCTTCGAGGCCGGAAACCAGGCTCGTCATGTCCTGATAGGCGGCGACCGTCGGAAAGCCGATCCAGATGCCGAAACCGATGACGAGCGGAGCCAGAAAGCCACGTTTTCTCTCACCGGCGGCGGCAACCAGCCGCTTCAACACACGTCGATGCACGGAACACTCTCCAGGAACGCGACTGACCCCACTGGAGAGCAAAATGATGCATTAACCTTGATGGGACGTTAACGGCTTCGATCGGGTTTTCCCGGCCGACCCGAGGTCGTGGTTGCGAAGTCAGGCGATTTTGCGGCCGACTATTCAGGCCGGACGCAGGAAGATCGGCCGGGCGATCAGCGCGCAGATGGCGGCCGCCAGCCAGACGCCGGACCAGGACCAGAGGTGCAAGAGCCCCGGAATGGCCACCGGTACCAGAAAGAAGCCGACAAAAACAAAGGTGTTGGCAAGACTGAGCGCGGTCCCGACATGGCTGGCGCCGGCAAGGGTGGCAAGCTCGGTGTATGCGACGCCGTGCCAGGCGGAGACGGAGATGCCTGCGACAATAAGCACGACTGGAAGGACCGCCAAGCAGATGAGCTGGCCGCCCGGAACGGTTGGGCCGAACAGGACCAGCAGCCAAAGCATGGCGAAGGCAAGGGCGCTGAACGCGCTGCACAAGCGAAGAAATTGGCGGCGGTTGCCGTGACGGTCGGTGAAGCGGCCGCTCCAGATGCGCATGACCATGGCGCCGATCTGAACGGCGGCGAGGCTCGCGCTGATCGCCGCCGTTCCCAACCCAACGAAATCGTGCAGGAACACGGAGGCGAAGGTGAGCACGGCCACCTGCGGAAAGCAGAGCAGGCCGATGGCGGTCGCGATACGCCAAACATCGCGGTTGCGCAGCGGCGCCGGTCCGGCCACAGCCGAAGCGAGATGGCCCTCCCCCGCCGTCGGCGGCTCGTGCAGCCAGCGCCAGGCGAACAGGGCAGACAGAGCGGATGCGCCCGCCAGCACCCCGAACACCGCGCCAAAGCCGAAAGCCAGCGCAAGCGAGGGCAGCACGAGCGCGCCAAGGCCGCCGCCGAGCGGCACCGCCGTCTGCCTGATGCTCATTGCGAAGCCGCGCTCGTTTTCCCGGAACCAGCCCATAATGGCGCGGCCGCTCGAACCGTTGACGCTGCCGCCGAGCAGTCCGGTGATGAGCAGGCTCGCGGCGAGCAGCGTGACGCCGGGAGTACCGGCCTTTGTCGGCACAACCAGCATCGCCATGACCAGGAGCCACACCGCCGTCGCGCCGAGCCCGACCAGGAGCACGCGGCGATCGCCCCAGCGATCGGTGAGCAGGCCCCAGGGCAGTTCGCTGAGCGCGACCCCCAGCCCGAGAAGGCCGAGCGCCAGGCCGAGCTCGGCATTGCCCAGGTGATAGCCCTGGCGAAGAACGACCGCCGTCGCCGGGATGCCGGAGAACGTAGCCGAGAAGGCGGCATTGGCGGCGACGCCGATGCCCAGAACCTTCCAGCGATGGCCCGACTTGAATGCCCTCGCGGCGGAACCGGTATCTTCCAGGAGTTCCGGCGGCTGTCGGTCTGTGCAATTGACAATGGCGGACATGATTTCATTCCCATGCTGCGCTAGCGGTGGCCTTGACGGTCTGTCTCTACCGCCATAGCTTCATCCTTAAAATCAGGAACTTTTAAACTTACTATCCTGAAAAACAGGACTAACACTATGCGACGCGTAACTTTCGACCTCGACGTCCTGCGCAGTTTCGTCACCGGCATGGAACTGGGCAGCTTTGCCAAGGCCGCTGACCGGCTTGGCCGGTCGACGTCGGCGGTGAGCGCGCAATTGAAGAAACTGGAAGAACAGGCGGCGACGCCGATCTTCCGCAAATCAGGACGCGGCCTCGCTTTGACCGAGGCCGGCGAGACCATGCTCGGCTATGCGCGCCGGCTGATCGAATTGAATGACGAGGCGGCATCCGCCATCCACGATGTCGAGTTGGAAGGCTGGGTACGGCTCGGCTTGCAGGAAGATTTCGGCGAGGCGGTGCTGCCTGATGTGCTCGGCCGCTTTGCCCGGGCGCACCCCAAGGTCAAGATCGAAGCCAGGATCGCGCGCAGCCACGAACTTGCCGAACGGGTCATGTCGGGCAATCTCGACATCGCGCTCGCTTGGCACTGCGGCGAAACGCTGCCCTACAGCCAGCATGTCGCCGATGTGCCGATGCGTTGGATCGGGCCGGCAAAGCGCATCGAGACCAGCCTGCGGCACGGTGAGCCGCTGCCGCTGGTGGCGCTCGAAGCGCCATGCCTTCTGCGCACGGTGGCAACCGAAACGCTCGACCGCGCCGGGCTGTCGTGGCGGATGGCCTTTTCCAGCCCGAGCCTTGGCGGCATCTGGGCAGCCGTGGCGGCGGGACTGGGGCTGACGATCCGCACCGACATCGGCCTGCCGGCCAGCGTCAGCGCGATGACGCCGGAGATCGCCGGATTGCCCGCCCTGCCCAAGATGGCGTTGTTCCTGCATCGCAAGGACGCCGAGGCGGAGCCGGTGGCGGCCCGCCTCGCCGATATCCTGCTGGACGCCGCACGGCAAGCGCTGCCCGAAAATGCGCGGGTCAGCGACAACGGCCTGCGCAACGTGGCGTGATCATGAAGCGCCAGGTGGGCGCCGACGATCAGCTGCGTTTCTTGTTTGACCTGCCGGCGAACGGGTTGTCCGACGTGCGCAGCGCAATGCGGATCGGTACGCCGGGCATGTCGAAGGCTTCGCGCAGGCTGTTGGAGAGATAGCGGACATAGGATTGCGGCATCGCATCGGGCCGCGAGCACTGGACAACGAAACCCGGCGGCCGGGTCTTGGCCTGGGTGACGTATTTGACCTTCAGCCGGCGCCCGGCCACGGCAGGCGGCGGATGGTGTGCCAGGATGCCTTCCAGCCAACGGTTGAGCTTGCCGGTCGAGACGCGGCTGTTCCACACCTTGTGCGTCCTGATGACGGCATCCATCAGCTTGTCGAGGCCGCGCCCGGTCTCGCCGGAGACAGGTACGGCCTGGAGGCCGCGCGCCTGGGGAAGAAGCCGTTCCGTCTTCTCGCGCAGTTCGGCCAGAAGCTCCTGGGGATGGTCGATCAGATCCCATTTGTTGAAGGCGATCACCGGCGCCCGGCCTTCCCTGATGATCAGGTCGGCGATCTGCAGATCCTGCTTCTCGAAGGGGATGGTGGCGTCGAGGACGATGATGACGATCTCGGCAAACCGGATGGCGCGCAGGCCGTCCTGCACCGACATCACTTCCAGCTTTTCGTGGATCCTGGCCTTGCGGCGCATGCCGGCCGTGTCGAACAGTTTCAGGCGGCGGCCATGCCAATCCCAATCGACCGAGATCGAATCGCGGGTAATGCCGGCTTCCGGTCCGGTGAGCAGCCGCTCTTCGCCGATCAGCGCGTTGATCAGCGTCGACTTGCCGGCATTGGGACGGCCGACAACGGCGATGCGCATCGGCTTGGTGTCGTCATAGGCATGCTCGGCATCCGGATCGACGATATCCTCGCCGATCAGCACCTCGCCGGCAGCGACGTCTTCGTCTTCGCCATCTTCTTCTTCGCCGAAGGCGCGCGCTTCGCCGAGCGCGCCGATCACGGCGTCGCGCAAATCGGGCATGCCCTGGCCATGCTCGGCCGAAACCGGGATCGGCTCGCCAAGTCCGAGTTCCCAGGCTTCCAGCATGCCGCCCTGGGCGCCCTTCGCCTCGGCCTTGTTGGCGACCAGCACGACCGGCTTGCCGGACTTGCGCACGATCTCGGCGAAGGTCCTGTCGTCAGGCAACAGGCCGGACTTGGCGTCGATGGTGAAGAAGATCAGGTCGGCTTCGCGGATGGCGATCTCGGTCTGCGCACGCATGCGGCCGGGCAAGGTCGAGGCGCCAGCGTCCTCGAAGCCGGCGGTGTCGATGACATCGAAATGCAGGTCGTAGAGCTTGGCGGCATGGACGCGACGGTCGCGGGTGACGCCCGGCGTGTCGTCGACGAGCGCCAGCTTCCTTCCCACCAGCCGATTGAAAAGAGTCGATTTGCCGACGTTAGGTCTGCCGATGATGGCGACTTTGAAGGTCACGACGCACTGCCCGACCCGCGGATCAGCTCGGACATCAATGTTGCGCGCTCGCGGGTGTTGCGCGGGGCGCCGTCATCGGCGGCGATCTGGTCGAACAGTTTCAGCGCATCCTGCGTCTTGCCTTCCTTCCAGGCGGAAAGGCCGAGTGCCTCGCGCGCCGTGTGGCGCAGCGTGTTGGTGTCGGATGTGAGCGCTTCGACACGGCTGGAGACGTCGGCAAAGGAGCCGTGGTCGACAAGCAGCAGTGCTGCCCGCAGGCGCGCCATGTCGCGAATGCCCTGGGGAATGGCCGTATCGGCGGCGACTTCGTCGAAATCCTTGACGGCGGCGGGGACGTCACCCTTGTTCGCCTTGACGGTCGCGCCGCGCATGCGGGCGAGCAATGGATAAGCGCCGTAGCCATCCTTCTCCAACTGATCGAGCGCGGTCAGCGCCTCATCGTTCTTGCCGTCATTGGCGAGCTTCAGCGCCTGCGAGAACGCATCGCCCGAGCGGTTGGCGCGCGTCTCGTCCCAATAGCGGTAGCCGACGAAGGCGGCGGTGCCGAGCACCACGAGGATCGCAACGACAATCAGAGCGGGGCCAAAACGGTCCCACAGCGCCTGCGCCTGTTCGCGACGGATCTCGTCGTTGACTTCACGGATAAAACTGTCGTCGGACATCAAATCAAACCATTCCTGCCCCGTCGGGCCTTTGTCAGCCCGCGTTTTAGCGAAATTTTGCCGGCATGGAAGGGGTTCAACCGGAAAATCGCCTATTGTCCGGGGCAAACGGATGTTTGCCCCGGACAAGCAGCCGAAAAGGCTCATCGCACCCACGCCACATTTAGGCGATAGCCGGCGTGCAGACGTTCCCCGAGTGAAGATCAGATTGCCTATGCTTCGTCCGTTCCGCGTTGTTGCGTTTTCGCTTGCCGCGCTCACCACTGGTGGCGGGGCTTTGGCCGATCCGCCGGTGCCGGCAAAGCCGAAACAGGTCGTCATCATCTCATTCGACAGCGCCCGCGATATTTCGCAATGGAAACGCAGCCGGGCATTGGCTGAGCGCACCGGCGCGCATTTCACCTATTTTCTGTCCTGCGTCTTCCTGCTGTCGACGGAGACGCGCAAGGAGTACACCGCACCCGGCAAAAGCGCCGGCAAATCCAACATCGGCTTTGCCGCCTCCAAGCAGGAAGTCACCGAGCGGCTCGAACAGATCGGCCTTGCCGCGCATGAAGGCCACGACATCGCCAGCCATGGCTGCGGCCATTTCGACGGCAAGGACTGGAGCAAGGCGGACTGGCTGAAAGAGTTCAGTTCGTTCGAGCACATTCTCGAAAACGCCTATGCGATCAACGGCATTGCACCCGAACCACAGGGCTGGCGCGATTTCGCGCGGCATGCGGTGGTCGGCTTTCGCGCGCCGTACCTGTCGACCAGCAAGGCGCTTTACGAAGCGCTGCCGGCGGCCGGATATCAATTCGATGCCAGCGGCGTCTCGCAAGGCCCTGCCCGACCGACGGCCAGCAACGGCATCATGCACTTTTCCCTGCCTCAGATTCCCGAAGGACCGAAGTCGCGGCCGGTGATTGCCATGGACTACAATCTCTATGTCAGGCATTCCGGCGGCTTCGAGCGGCCAAGCCAAGCGGGCGAGTTCGCCAACCGGACCTATGCTGCCTTCCGCGCCGCCTTCGACAGGCAGTATGCGGGAAAACGCATTCCGCTGGAACTCGGCTTCCACTTCGCGCTGATGAATGACGGCGCCTACTGGAACGCGCTGGAGCGCTTTGCCGGCGACGTCTGCGTCAAGGCGGATGTCGAATGCATCAGTTTTCGCGACTATGTTTCGCGCCAGGATGCTGGCCAAAGGCAGGTCTCGGTCGGCGGCTGAGCCGCCAACCCGGTTCGATTTCCAACCTCGGTCTTTAGGCCGGATCCTCGGCGCCCTGCCTTGCCAGATAGCGCTGGTCGATTTCAGGCAGCGGCTCGCCTTGGAGCGTCGCCTCAAAGGCGCGCAGGCGCTTGTGGACCGATTGCAACTCGACGATGGTCGACCAGGAGGTGAGCAGAAATTGCAGCGAACCGGTCACCTTGCCGAACGCGTTCGAAATCTGATTCAGCGCGCCGAACGTTATCTTGTGCGCCACCAGCGAGGGACCGAGGATCAGCAGCGAGAAAATGTTGTCGGCCTGCAGGTAGGTGTAACGGACGACGTTGAAATAGATGTAGTGAAAATAGAGCCTGAAATAATTGTGACGAACATTCTCGAACAGCTCGGCGGTGGTGGCCGGCTGGGCCCGGTCCGCATGATCCTCGCCGTAGACGAGTTCCTTGCGGTAGGCGGCTTCGACACGCTGGTTGCGGAACTGCAGCCCTGGAAGCTTCAGACCGGCAACCATGACCGAGATCGTCCCGAACAGACACCAGGCAAGGGCCGCGACAACCAATGGCTGCGGGATCGCGCCGATAATCGGCAACTCGGTGATATGGGCCTGCAACTGAATCATGACCGGCAGGAATGCGATCAACGTCATGATCGACTGGACGAAGCTGGAGCCGAGATCTTCCATGATCTGCGAGAACCGCATCGTGTCTTCCTGGATACGCTGCGAGGCACCCTCGATATGGCGCAGCCTGCCCCAGTTCTCGACGAAGTAGTTGTTCATCGCCGTGCGCCAACGGAAGATCCAGTGACTGACGATGAAGGCATTGACCACCTGCACATTCATGCCGACCAGCGCCAGCCACGAAAAATCGGCCAATCCGATATAAAATTCGCTGTTGGTAGACTTTCCAGTCCCCGACATCAGGCCCTGCACATAGTCGAAGAAAGGCCCATACCAGGCGTTGACGGCGACACTGACCTGCACATTGAAATAGATGAAGAACAGAATGACCGCGGTCATCAGGATCGACCAGCGCTGCCATGGATGCGGCGAATACCAACTCCAGAATGCATAGAAGACGAGCACGCAGAACGCGAAATAGAGATAGAACCAGAGGAACGGTTTCGATACGAGGATGGCGATGCCGATGAGGGGCGGCGCGCCGGCCGCGGCGGGCGGCAATCCGAAAACCGCACCCAATTGTTCACCACCGAAGAACCAGAACAGGATCGCCGCAAGGCTCCAGACGGCGGCCGAAGTGAAAAAGAGCTTCGGCTGCGGGAAAAAGGATACGAACACTGTGGCGAATTCCTCGATCTAGGCGCAAATCAGCTGACGACAGCGGGCATAAAGTCACACATTAGTGGGAAAGAAAATGCCCGTGCCCGATGCCCGGCACAGCAAGCCCACAATCATGGCGATTTTGGCGCAGCCGACCATGTGATGGCGCCGGAGACGACCAGCATGGTTGCGGCGGTGATCGAGGCGAGGAAGAAATCGCCGGACATTTGCGCCAGAAATCCGGCTGCGACCGGACCGATGATCTGGCCAAGGCCGAACGCAGCCGTCATCAGGGCAAAGATCCGCCGCGGCGCCTCTGGCGCCTGCTGCCGGGCGGCTTGCAGGCCAAAGGCGGTAATGGCAATGAAGGTGCCGCCGAGCAGCACGCCGGCAAGCAGCGGCCCGGTGGCTCCGCCGATGGCGACGCTGGCGGTGACGCCGGCAACTTCGATGAAGCACGCCAGCGCATAGGCGGCATAGAGGCCGGTCCGGGCCGCGATCTTCTGCCAGAGCCAGACGGAGGGAAAGCCCGCAAGACCGGCGACCATCCACACCATGGCCTCGAAGATGCGGCTGCCGCCGCCTTGCCGAACGATGGCGACCAGGAATGTCGCCGTCACCACATAGCCAAAGCCGAACAGGCCGTAGGCGATGATGACCTTGACCAACGACCGGTCCATCCGCAGTGCCGGCTCGCGGGTGACTTCGCCGTTGCCGAGCGGACCCTCATTGACCAACAGAGCGACGAGGACGAAACCACAGGCCGAAATCGTCGCCGACCACAGCCAGCCTGCCGCCCAGCCCGAATGCTCGGCGACCAGCACCGCCATCATCGCCGCCGATGCCGCTATGCCGAGCCCGACGCCGCCGAAATGCCAGGCCTGCAGGTCGTTGCGACCGGCAGCCGCGATATGGCTGAACACGATGCTGGCCATGAACACCATGACGAAGGCGCTGGCCAGACCGGCCAGAAAGCGGATGGCGAGAAAGGCCGCCATCGCTTCGGTCAGCCCCATCAGCGCGGCAAGGACCGCACTGGCGCCAAGCCCCGCCAGCATCAGCAGGCGCTCGCGCCCATGCGCCCAGCCGCCCGCCGCTGCCAACGCGCCGACGAGGTAGCCGAGATAATTGGCCGACGCGATCCAGCCGGCATCGGCAGGCGACAGATGCAGTTCCTGCATCATCCCGGGGAGGATCGGCGTGTAGACGAAACGGCCGATGCCCATGGCAATCGCCATGGCAATCATGCCGGCGAGAGCGAACCGCAGCGCTGTCGAGGTGGCTGATGTCATTGCACTGCACAATAAGTGCAGGGATCGCTGAAACAATCGCCATCTGTTGGGCCAGTGCGTACGCGGGACGTGCTCGCCTCGACTTTCCTCGAGCCGGAACGCTTGGCACCTGCTCAGCAGCGACCGCCGGCGCATAGTGGAACCGTCTCGTGCACTGTCCGCCGTGCCGTCAGCCTGAACGGCACATCGCCCAGTTCGCGCTCCGACATGGTGTTCAGCACCGGATGCGAAAGCGGATCGATCAGCCATCTCTGCGTTTCGCTGTCCTGGCGCGGCTCATGCGAAGTAGTCGCAGCGAAAAAGACCTTCAGCGATGACGACAATATCCTCAGCATTTCCGGCTCCACAGATCTGTCTCTCCCGAGAAAATCTGCCGTTTCGACATGCCTTTCAATTGAGATTTCAGCCGGATCAGTTTAGAAAAACTCAATGGCCATGCTCAACTGCGTCCATCTCAACGGCCTCCGCGCCGTCGAAACCGTTGCCCGTCTCGGATCGCTGGCGGCGGCGGCCGGTGAGCTCAACGTTTCCGTCAGCGCCGTCAGCCAGCAGATAAGCCGTACCGAAAAACAGCTCGGCCAAGCGCTGTTCGAGCGAACGGCGAGCGGTCTCGTGCTGACCGAATTCGGCGCCGTCTTCGCGGCCCGCCTTGGTGCTGGATTTCGCGAGCTTGCCCAGGCCGTAGCGCTGGCCGACGAGGCAACGCAGTGCACATTGGTGGTTTCGGTGGCGCCGGCCTTTGCCTCGAAGTGGCTGTTGCCCAGGCTATCTCGCCACTTCGACCGGCATCCCAACGTGCTGCTGCGCATCGACGCTTCGGTGCGGCTGGCCAATCTCGATCACTCGGACATCGACATCGCCATCCGGCTTGGCGACGGCAAATGGCCTGGTGGGCGGGCGGAACTGCTCTTGGCGCAGGAAGTCTTCCCGGTCTGCGCGCCGGCCATCGCCCAAAAACTGAAATCGATCGAGGACCTTGCCCAGACCTGCGCGATTACCGACGAGCGGGCGATGATCAACTGGGAAAGCTGGTTCGAGACGGCCGGTGTCCCACCTGTCACCTTCCTCAAGGGTGCGCGTTTCACCGACCCGATGCTTTGCCTGGAGTCGGCGATTGCCGGCCATGGCGTGATGCTGGGCTGGCAATTGCTCGCCGCGGATGCGCTGGCCGACGGGCGGCTGGTGGCGCCTTTCGGAATCCGCGCCCAGAGCGGGCTCGGCTATTGGCTGGTGACCTCGTCCGTCAAGGCGGAAAGCCGCAAGGTCCGGGATTTCAAGCTCTGGATCAGGGAAGAGATCGAGGCAACCATGGCGCGGTTCGGGTCCGCAAACCCAGAACCCGCCGGCGCGATCGCGGTGGAAAGCACCGCGCCGACGCTCTATGGTAGGTCGGACATCAAACTACGACAGGCAGGATCATGACCACACATTCGCGCGGCGTTTCCGCATCGATCGACCCGGTGAAGCTCGACAGGCTGGCGGAAGTCGCCATCAAGGTCGGACTGCAATTGCAGCCAGGCCAGGATCTGGTGCTGACTTCATCGATCGCGGCACTGCCGTTGACCAGGCGGATCGTCGAGCATGCCTACAAGGCCGGTGCCGGGCTGGTGACGCCGATCTTCAACGATGACGAGATGACGCTGGCCCGCTACCGTTTCGGCGCCGACGCGAGCTTCGACCGCGCCGCCGGCTGGCTTTATGAGGGCATGGCGAAAGCCTTTGCCAACAATGCGGCGCGGCTTGCCGTGCGCGGCGAGGATCCATCGCTGTTGTCGGCTCAGGATCCGGCGAAGGTGGCGCGCGCCAACAAGGCGAATTCGATGGCGTATCAGCCGGCGCTGGAAAAGATCACCGGCTTCGACATCAACTGGAACATCGTCGCCTATCCGGACCTCGCCTGGGCCAGACAGGTCTTCCCCGGCGATGCCGACGACGTTGCCGTGGTGAAGCTTGCCGATGCCATCTTCGCCGCCTCGCGGGTCGATGTGGAGGACCCGATCGGCAACTGGAAAGCGCACAACGCAGCGCTGCGCAGCCGCACCGAATGGTTCAACGGCCATAATTTCCATGCGCTGCACTTTACCGGACCCGGCACCGACCTGACGGTTGGGCTGGCGGACGGCCATGAATGGATGGGCGGCGCCTCGACCGCCAAGAACGGCATCACCTGCAACCCCAACATCCCGACCGAGGAGGTCTTCACCACGCCGCACGCAAGGCGGGTCGAGGGTCATGTTTCCTCGACCAAGCCGCTGTCCTACCAGGGCACGCTGATCGACGACATTTCGGTGCGTTTCGAAGAAGGCAGGATCGTCGAGGCCAAGGCATCGAAGGGCGAGGACGTGCTGAAGAAGGTGCTCGATACGGATGAGGGCGCGCGCCGCCTCGGCGAGGTGGCGCTGGTGCCACATTCCTCGCCGATCTCGGCGAGCGGGCTGTTGTTCTTCAACACGCTGTTCGATGAGAACGCCGCCTGCCACATCGCGCTCGGCCAGTGCTATTCGAAGTGCTTCGTCGACGGCGCCTCGCTCAGCCAGGACGAGATCGCGGCGCGCGGCGGCAACAAGAGTTTAATCCACATCGACTGGATGATCGGCTCGGACAAGATCGACATCGATGGCGTTCACAAGGACGGCGCCCGCGTGCCCGTCATGCGCAAGGGCGAGTGGGCCTGACCCGCTTACGGAGGGTCCGATGGCCTTCGACCTAGCGGTCAAGCGTATCTACGAGCCACCCGCGCCCGATGACGGGCAACGGGTTCTGGTCGACCGAATCTGGCCACGCGGCGTCAGCAAGGAGGACGCCGCGCTGGCGCTGTGGCTGAAGGACATCGCGCCGAGCGACGATCTGCGCAAATGGTTCGGCCATGAGGCGGCGCGCTGGGCTGAGTTTCAGAAGCAGTACCGAGTTGAGTTGGACGGGAATGAAGATGCGGTGGGTGAATCGCGCGGCCTGCTTCGCCACGGCAAGGTGACACTGCTCTACGGCGCGCATGATGAGAAGCACAACAATGCGGTGGCGCTGGCGGCATTTCTCAGAAAGACGGATTGAAGGGCGCCCACAATCTGTATTGAAGGGCGCCCACAATCTGTAAGGTCGGCGATTGGCCAATCTCCCCCCTTGCGGGGGAGATGCCCGGCAGGGCAGAGGGGGGTGCTGTCCCGCCGACCTGTCAGCCAATCACCGGCCAAATTCTGAGACGAACAGTCAAAGGGTGGCGATCCTTCACACCCCCCTCTGGCCTGCCGGCCATCTCCCCCGCAAGGGGGGAGATTGCAGCGTCGCCGTCTCGCTACGCTACCTCACCGCCGCTTCATAAACATCAGCCTTGAATCCAACCAGCACCCGATCCCCAACCTCCAGCACCGGTCGCTTGATCATGGTCGGCTTGGCCAGCATCAGCGCCTTGGCCTTCTTTTCATCCAGGCCCTGCTTGTCCTTTTCCGCCAGTTCGCGAAACGTCGTACTCGCCTTGTTGAGCAGCTTTTCCCAGCCGACCTTGCCAACCCAGCCGTCAAGACGCTTGGCGTCCAGCCCCTCTGCCCTGAAATCGTGAAAACGGTAGGAAACATCATGGCCCTCCAGCCAGACGCGCGCCTTCTTGACGGTGTCGCAGGTGGTGAAGCCGTAGATGATGATCGTCAAAACAGCGGCCCTTCCGATTTCGAATCTGACCGCAGATTAAGGACGCTCTGCGCGCTTTGCCAGCGGTCGCACCGGTGTCCCAGTGTTTTTGGGCTTGTCAACATTAAGGAATTTTCCTAAGTATTTTCGAGCCGCTTTCGACGACACCCGGGATGACCAATGACAAGCCTTCAGACCACAACTCCGAGCCGTCCACCGATCGACGGCATCTTTCGCGCACTGTCCGATCCGACGCGGCGACGCGTGGTGGAGCGGCTGAACCGCAGCCCTGCCTCGGTCAGCGAGCTTGCCCAACCGTTCGACATGGCCCTGCCCTCCTTCATCGAACATCTCAAAATCCTCGAAGGTTGCGGGCTGGTGCGCTCGCAAAAGACCGGCCGGGTCAGGACCTATCAACTGGCACCCGAGCCGCTGAAGCTTGCCGAAAACTGGCTGGCCGAACAGCGCACGCTGTGGGAGCGCCGCCTCGACCAGTTCGACGCCTATGTGATGACCCTCCAGGAGACAGAAAAATGATCTATCCCCTCAAGCCGGATCCCAGGCTGGACCTCGTGCTGGAGCGCGTCATCGATGCGCCGCGCGAATTGCTGTGGCGCGCCTTGACGACGCCTGAGCATGTCAAGCAATGGTTCACGCCTAGGCCTTGGATGATCACCGACTGCGAGATCGACCTCAGGCCGGGCGGTCTGTTCCGGACGCGCATGCAGTCGCCCGACGGCAATGAGGTCAACGACCGCCATTGCTGCTATCTCGAAATCGTGCCGAACGAGCGGCTGGTGTGGACGGATGCATTGTTGCCGGGTTACCGGCCGTCAGGGGAACCCTTCATCACCGCTGTCATTTCCTTGCAGCCGGACGGCAAGGGCACGCGCTACACCGCCACCGCCATCCATGGCGACGAGGCGACCCGCAACAACCATGAAGAGATGGGTTTCTTCGACGGCTGGGGCACGGTGGCCGATCAGCTTGCGCAGTACGTGAAGACCATTTGAGCCTCTCACATGGCGGCCTGGGACATCGTCCCGGCCGCCATGCTTATTTTTCAACCTTCAGCGACGAGACCGAGCTCCCGCAAGCCGATGGTATTTCACGGCCTCAATAATAGAAGCGCTCTTCGGTGATCTTGCCGTTTTTGACCGTGTAGAGGCCAACTTCATCCATGGTGACACGCTCGCCGGTAGCCTTGGGCGTTATGTCGAACTTGAAGCGCACCGCGAACTGGTCTCCGTTGACGTAGGGGCCCTCGACCGAGCCGCCATGCACTTCATTGTTCTCCTGCCACCATTGGCCCTTCTGCCTGAGCGCCTCCTTGCCATGGGAGATGGCCATCGGCCCCGCCATGGCTTCGAGACTGATTATATCATCGGCGTTGTACTTCTCGGCAGCAGCTTCGTTATCGCCCTGCTTGAGCAGCTCGGTGAAATCCTTGGCAATTTCCGCGATGGTCATTTGTATTCCTCCTGTCAGACGCACTGCAAATGGGGAACAGCTTGCTGGCCTCCATCGTCGGAACGTGCGGTAGCTGACAATCCGTGTCAGGACGGATCGCCCAGCTTGCGAACTACGATGCCAACGGCAAAGGCCAACGATCCAGGAAGAGGTATTTTGTCAGGCCGCGCAGGCTGTGAACAAAGATGAAGTCATGGGCAACGAAGCTGATCGGTTCGATGGGCTGCCGAGAGATGAACTTTTGATCGTAGGCAAGTGTCAGATGCGGAACGAAATGATCCGACGCTTTGAGCCCATTCCTGAGCATCTCGACACCAAGCAATTTGTGAAGTTCAAAAACCGGTCCATCATCGGCGAGAAGCACAAATGGGCGATGAGGTGGCCTGCCCCTTGTTGCCGGGCGACCGGGAAAGCTGCCGACGTGGCCAAACGTGACCTCGAAAGCAGGCATGTGGACACGCTGACCCGATCGAGATCCCGCAAAGACGGTCTTGGACCGCAGCCGCTTGTAGTCGCCGGCATGTTGCAGGCTCAGATGGAACCGTTCAGCCGACAGCAGCGATTCACCGACTTCATGTCGATGACAAAGCTGCGTCTGCAGATTGGCGAATGAACCATAGTCCTTCGGCTGCAAGAACAACCCGAAGAAGGCACGATCCGGCCGCTTCGGTTGCCACGGAGGCTCTGGTATGCCGAAATCGAATTCACCTTGCCGATACATACCCATACGCCCGGCGAAGAACGCTCCTGTTTCTCATCTACGGTTAGAACAAAACAGGAACAATCCTTGGAGTCAAGCGTGGATTTGATCGATGAAACTAACCTGGTAGCACCGGGCAGTTGGCACCACGGCGCAGGCTGATATGCGCCACGTCGCCGACCTGGAATTGAAAACCCTCGGCTTGGCGCGGCGCGTCTATGACAACAGGTGCGCCCTGCCCGAGTTCAGCGTGCAGACGCAACGTGCGGCCGTGAAAGACGATGCTGTTGACGCGTGCCGGCGCTGTGCCGGGCGCGGCCTCGGTCATCGCCAGGAGATCTTCCGGCCGCACGCCGACGGTGTGCATGGCGTCCTCGGCGAGAGCTTCGCCGGTTTCAGAAATGGCCTCCAGCGGTAGGGCGCCGGCGGCGAAGCGCAGGCGATCGCCGTCTCGGCCGACGAAGCGCGATTGCAGGAGATTCATGGTGCCGATGAAGCTCGCCACAAACTTCGTGGCGGGCCGGTCATAAAGTGTGGCCGGCGGCGCAATCTGCTCGATGCGGCCCTTGTTCATGACGACGATGCGGTCGGAGATCGACAGCGCTTCGGTCTGGTCGTGGGTGACCATGACGAAGGTGGTGCCGAGCCGCGACTGCAGCCGCTTCAGTTCAACCTGCATCTGTTCACGCAGATGCGCATCGAGCGCCGACAACGGCTCGTCGAGCAGTAGCACGCGTGGTTCGCAGACGATGGCACGCGCCAGTGCGACACGCTGGCGCTGGCCGCCCGACAGTTCGGAGACGCGGGCGCCAAGCTTGTCGGCGAGGCCGACCATGTCAAGGGCTTCGCCGGCGCGCTTTGCCTGTTCGGCTCCAGACAGTTTGCGCAGCGATAGGCCAAAGCCGACATTTTCGGCGACATTCATGTGCGGGAACAGCGCGTAATCCTGGAAAACGGTGTTGACCGGCCTGTCGAACGGCCGAAGTGCCGTGATATCGCGACCATCGAGCAACACCTTGCCGGTCGTCGGGCTTTCGAAGCCGGCGATGACGCGCAGGCTGGTGGTCTTGCCGCAACCCGACGGCCCGAGCAGCGTGATGAACTCGCCGCCGACAATGTCGAGATCGACGGCGTCGAGCCCGACGATGCCGCCAGGAAAAATCTTCGAGACAGCCTGTAGCCGCACAAGTGGATCAGGCGCCATCGCGAACCTCGGATGGCTTCGTGGTGTTGACCCAGAGGATCTGGCAACGCTCGGCGCCTGGATTGCGGAAGGCATGCAAAAGCGTGCTCTTGAACGCAAAACTGTCGCCGGTCTTCAGCACGTAATTTGTCGAATCAACCACCAGTTCGACCTCGCCCGACAGCACGAAGCCGAATTCATGACCGGCATGCGCATAGGCCTCCGCGGTGCCGCCGCCGGCTTCCACCGTCACCAGCATGCCGGTCAGCGTCGCGCCCGGCGGCGACAGCAGCGCCTTGGCAATGCCTTCCGACTTGACCGGGATTTGCCGTCGCTTATCGGCACGCACGCAATAGAGATCGTTGACGGCATCGTTGCCGTCGGCGATCAGCGCCGACGGCTCGATGTCGAGGGCGGCGGCGAGCGGCCAGATCACCTTGACGCGCAGCGAGGACATGCCGCGTTCGATCTGGCTCAACGCACCGATCGACACGCCGGCTTTTGCCGCAAGATCGGCCAGCGACAGGTTGCGCTCCAGCCGCAGCGCCCGCACGCGCCGGCCGACCCGCACATCGGCATCGTCCTTCGGCTTCTCAGCAGCTTCGTCCAGTATGTCCATCAATTCCCGACCTCGTTTGCAGTGTCTCGGGTGACACCGCGTGGCTGACGCCGCGCGGTGCTCTAGGGTTCAGCCGCCTGCCTTGACCTTTTCGAACATCTTGGCGAGGTCGTCATTCTGTTTCATCGGTCCGGTGAAGATGGTGGTCTTCAGCATCACTTCCGGGTCGGATGGCAGCTGCAATTTCTCCAGCTCCTCCTTCGGCACGGTGGCAAAAGCGGAGCTCAGCGAACTGCCATAGCCATAGGCCTCGATCAGGTATTTGCCGGAGTCGGCTTCCAGCCGGCTGTTGATGAAGTCATAGGCGAGGTCGACATTCTTGGCGTCCTTGAGCATGACGAAGCCGCAGGCCCAGGTCAGCATGCCCTCCTTCGGCTTCATGAACTCGACCGGCACGCCCTGCTTCTTCAGCGAGGTGGCCGACGCGTTCCAGGTCATGGCGGCGACCAATTGGCCGCTGGCCAGCGCCTGTTCGACGGAGGTCATGTCGGTGGTGTAATTGGAGAGCAGCGGGCGCTGCTCGCGCAGCTTCTCGGCCACCTTGTCCATTTGCTCCGGCGTCATGTCGAACGGATTAACGCCGGCGAGCAGTGCGGCAACGACCGGCGTGTCGTGCACCGCGTCGATCGTCGCCATGCGACCGGCATACTGCTTGTCCCACAAAAGGTTCCAGCTCGCTTCCGGGTTCTTCACCAGGTCGGTGCGGTAGAGGATCGAGGTGTTGCCCCAGTCCCATGGCACCATCCAGACCTTGCCGTCGCCGGCCTGCAGGTCGGGCAGGTTCTTGAACACCGGGAAGATCGAGTCCCAGTTCTTGATCCGCTTGGTGTCGATCGGCTGCAGCAGGCCTTCCTTGTTCCAGCGCGCCACCTTGTCATAACAGGGATGCGCGATGTCGGGGCGGAAGCCGGCCTTGACCTTGGTGAAGGCGTCATCGTCGTCACCGAAGATCGAGGCCTCGACGCCGTCGGGGTGCGCGGCGAGGAAGCTCTTGTTGAAATCGGGCAGTTCATAGCCCGACCAGGTGAAATATTGCAGCTTGTCGCCGGCGAAAGCGACGGTCGACGACAGCGCCAGCGCGAACGCCGTCAATCCAGCGCAAACAGTCTTTGCAGAGATCGATTTCAGGTCGAATGCCATTGCAGTTCTCCTCTCTTGGTTTGTTTTGGTTGTGACGGATCCGCGGGCTTTGGCGCCGTGGCGGACAAGCCGCGATGGCGCAGGATTTCAGCCGCTGCAGCGATGATGAAGGACACAGCCAGGATCGACGTGCCCAGCGCCATCACCGTCGGCAGCGACTTTGGAAAACGCAGCTGGCTCCAGATGTAGAGCGGCAGCGTCGGCTCGGTGCCGGCCAGGAAGAAGACGACAATGAATTCGTCGAAGGAGATCAGGAAGGCCAGCATGAAGGCCGAAACGATGGCCGGCAGGCTGAGCGGCAGCATGATCCGCCGGAACGTCGTCCAGTCGGAGGCGCCGAGATCGAGCGCCGCCTCGCGAATGGTTTTCGGGATGGCGGCGAAGCGGCTGCGCATGATCACCACGGTCGTCGGCAGCGCCACCAATATGTGACCGAGAACGATGGCGATGCGCGATGGCCCCAGACCAATGAGATTGATGAGGATCAGCAGCGATATGCCGACGATGACGCCGGGGATCAGGATTGGCAGCCGGGCGATGGCGCTGATGGTGGCGGCCAGCGGCGAGCGGCCGTAGAGGTCCATGTAGGATACGGTGATGCCGCACAGCGTCGCACTCGTGGCGGCAATGGCGCCGATGACGAGGCTGTTCAGGAGTGCACCGGTCAGCGCCGAATTGCCGAACAAAGTCGCGTACCATTGCAAGGTGAAGCCTTGCAGCGGAAACGCTGCCTGGATCGAGTTGTTGAAGGAAAACAGCGGGATCAGCAGCACCGGCAGATAGAGAAAGACCAGATAGGCGACGACGTAGACGCCGAGCCAGCGGCCGCCTCCCTGCGTGCGTGCAGCGCTCATGTGCGGCTGCCAAATCTGCGGTCGGCGAAACGCGCGACCAGCACCACGCACAGGATGACCAGCATGACGGCGACGGAGAGTGCGGCGCCAAACGGCCAATCGTTGGCCTTGCCGAATTGCGCCTGGATCAGCGTGCCGATCATGGTGCTGGCCGGGCCGCCGACGAGCGCCGGCGTGACATAGTCACCGACCGTCGGCACGAAGACGACAAGGGCTGCCGCCAGCACGCCCGGCATCGAATTGGGCAGCACGACACGGCGGAAAGAGGTGAAGGGCCGCGCGCCGAGATCGGAAGCGGCCTCGATCAGCGATTTCGGGATGGTGTCCAGCGCCACGTAGATCGGCAGGATGGCAAAAGGCGCGTAGGCGTGCGCCAGCGTGACGACGACGGCGGCCGGCGTGTTGAGAAAGGCCAATGTCGGCTCGGACCAGATGCCGCTTTCGATCAGCGCCGAGTTCAAAACGCCATTGTAGGCGAGCACGATCTTCCAGGCGAAGACGCGCAGGAGATAGCTGGTCCAGAATGGCAGCGTCACCAGAAACAGCAGAAGGCCGCGCCGCCGGCCGGCGTGGAAGGCAAGATAGTAGGCGACGGGATAGGCAGTGACGACGGTCGCCAGCGTGACCAGAGCGGCAATGATCAGCGAACGCAGCGTCACCGTCCAGTACAGCGGATCGGACACCACAGTTGCGAAGTTCGCCAAGCTGAAACCGGCACCGAGCAGCGAACCGTCATTGTTGCGGAAGGCGAGGAAAAGCACGAGGCCGAGGGCAAACAGGATCAGCAGGAAAGTGACCAGAGCGCCCGGGAGCAGCATGGCGACCCGGAAGCCCTGAGAAGACCGGGCCTCTGGCGCTGATGTTGCAACTAGGGTCGACATCGACCTGCCTATCGGAATTTGAAATTGGCTTAGAGTTTTTCATATCCATGAAACTGTCAAGCGGAATCCCAAACGGAAACCCATTGACAGGAATTGCTTTGGTCAGCGCTCCAACGCATCGAGCAGCCGGTACCAGGCGATGGTCGCGGCGACGCCGACTTGGCGGAAGGCGTGAAACGGGATCGGTCGGATCGGCGAGACCGGGAAGGGCAAATGCCTGGCGTCGCCACTTTGGAGATAGCCGGCGATGCGCTCGCCAAGAGCGGTCATCAGGCCGACACCACGACCCTGGCAGCCGACCACGGCGAGCAGGCCCTGCTCCGGCTCGTGGATGTGCGGCAGATGGTCCGGCGTCATCGCCACGCGGCCGAACCAGCGCTTCTCGATGGCGATGCCGGACAGCATGGGATAGAGCCGCCGCAGCGCCCGCTCGAGATGCGCCCAGTCGCTGGCGCTCGTCGGCAGCGCCATGCGACCCCGCCCGCCAAGCACCAGCCGGCCGTCGGCGCTCTTGCGGTAGTAGACGAGGATGCGCCTGGAGTCCGACACCGCCTGCCCTTCCGGCAGGATCGGGGCCGCCTGACCGGACGACAGCGGTGCTGTGGCGATCTGAAAAGAATGCAGCGGCACGATCGTCTGCGCAAGGCCGGGGATCAGACCGTCCGTATGGGCGTTGGTCGCCAGAACGACCGCCTTTGCCTGCAATTCCAGGCCATTTTCGGTCGAAATACGCCAAACGCCGGCGGTCTTGGTGAGCCGCACGACCTTTTCGCGCTCGGCTACCCTCACGCCGGCCGCGGTCGCGACACGGGCGAGTTCAGATGTGTAAGCGAGCGGATCGATAACACCGGCGCGGCGATCGAGCCAGCCGCCGAGATAGCCCTGCGCACCGGTCTTGGCCGCGATCTCCGCTGCGTTCAGCAACTGGACATCCGCGCCCCGTGCGCGCCATTGCCGGTCACGGTTTCCCGCCGCCTTCAGCGCGGCCTCGGTGTGCGCCGCCTGGATCCAGCCATTGCGAACGAACGGCACCGCCAGCTTCTCGTCGCGGATCAGCTCGAACACCGCATCGGCGGTCGACGCCGCAAAATTGACAAGCGCCTCGCCGCGCTCAAGGCCAAAATGCTCCAGCAGCCATTCCGGATCGTATTTCAGGCCGGGAATGACCTGACCGCCATTCAAGCCTGATGCGCCCTGGCCGATCTCGCCGGCGTCCAGCACCTGCACCGACAGGCCAAGCCGGGCGGCATGCAAGGCGGTCGATAAGCCCATGATGCCACCGCCAACAATGGCGAGATCGACACGTTCGCCATTGGGAAGCGATTGAAACGTGGAAGCTGCCTGTGGCTTGAGCCAGATCGGATCGGAGAATGCTGTCGCCAAGGGTCACCTGAATGCGCTGCGATTGGTGAAAATCCTAGTCAGAATTTCACATTTTTGAAAGAGCACTCCGGCTTTCGTCTGTGGACTGCCGCCGAGGCGATCGGAGACCCAGAGTTCCGATCGCCTGCGACGGGATAGACCTTTGACGGGAATCCGGTGAAAGTGCCGCGCCGATCCGGCCGCCCACATTGACGATCACTTCGCCACATTGTCGATCACTCAGAGGACAGAGCGCTATGACGAACCCGACCCACCTGCCCACCGAGGGCCTTTTTGTCGGACGCGCCAGAGGTAGCGATGCCGCATACCCGCTGGTCGTCACGGTGCGCGATGGCACGGTCTTCGACATCACCTCGCGTGCGGCACCAACCATGCGAGACCTTTGCGAGATGGCTGACCCCGCTGGGCATGTCCGCTCGGCCGAGGGCAGACCGATCGGATCGCTCGATGACATCGCCGCCAACAGTTTTGAGACCGGGCGCGATCCAGCAAAACCCTACCTGCTCTCCCCGGTCGACCTGCAGGCGGTCAAGGCATCGGGCGTCACCTTCGTCGTCAGCCTGCTGGAACGGGTGATCGAGGAACAGGCGCGCGGTTCGGCTGAAAAAGCCGACGCCATCCGCGCCGACATCGCAGGACTGATCGGCCACGATCTGTCGAAGCTGAAACCCGGTTCGCCCGAAGCGATGGAGATCAAGGCCAAGCTGATTTCGCGCGGCGCCTGGTCGCAATATCTGGAAGTGGGCATCGGCCCCGACGCCGAGATCTTCACCAAGTGCCAGCCGATGGCCTCGGTGGGCTTCGGCGCCGATGTCGGGCTGCACCCGGTGTCGACCTGGAACAATCCGGAACCCGAGATCGCCATGATCGCCGCCTCCAGCGGCAGGATCGTCGGCGCCACCATCGGCAACGACGTCAATCTGCGCGACGTCGAAGGGCGTTCGGCGCTGCTGCTCGGCAAGGCCAAGGACAACAATGCCTCGGCCTCGCTCGGTCCCTTCATCCGCCTGTTCGACGACAAATTCTCCATCGATGACGTCAAGCGCGCCGTCGTGCGCCTGAAAGTCGAGGGCGAGGACGGGTTCTCGTTGGAGGGCGCAAGCTCGATGGCCGAGATCAGCCGCTCGCCGGAGGAACTGGTCGCCGCGGCCATGGGGCCGCACCACCAGTATCCGGACGGGCTGGCGCTTTATCTCGGCACCATGTTCGTTCCGTCCAAGGATCGAGGCGAGAAGGGCAAGGGGTTTACTCACAAGGTCGGCGACATCGTCACCATCTCGTCGGAGAAATTCGGTGCGCTGGTCAACCGGGTGCGGCTCTCGCCCGACTGCCCGCACTGGACCTATGGCGCCAGCCATCTGATGCGGGAGCTAGCCAGAGCCGATCTGATCTAGCAACTGGTATCGTCGACGCCCTGCCAGGGCGCTACGGACCTGGTCCCGTGGGCGTAGGATGATCGCCGGCGTGACCCTTGTCGACGCAGGCCGCGTTCGCGCGACCCGAAACAATCCCACCAATTATCCGACAGTCGGAAAATCACCTCAACTGATGCAATCTGATGGGGCAGCTGATGACGACCCGTCAGGCGCCCACTACACCTGCAAATGGAGGCTTGCCATCCGTCGAAAAAGGGGATGCTCTGACGCATTCAACCGGCGCTGGCAAAAGATGCTGAACAAGGGACGGATTTTGAACTGACCATCTACAACGGGAGGAAATCAAATGCTGACACGGCTAAGACTTGTTCTATACGGCCTGTTGGTGGCGCTGATGGTGATACCAGCAGCGGCACAGGCCAAGACGTTCTACTGGATTTCGCATGGCGGCCCGGCCGATCCGGTCTGGACCTACTTCCTGGCCGGCGCCAAGCAATGGGCCAAGGATACCGGCAACACGGTCAACACCTCGTTCCACAATGGCGACGTCGCCTCACAGCAAGAAGCGGTTCGCGCCGCCCTCTCCGCCAAGGCCGATGGTATCGTCACCACGAGCCCTGATCCGGGCAGCCTGATCGAGATCGTCAAGGAAGCGCGGGCGGCGAAAGTGCCGATCATCAATTTCAACACGCCCGACCCGAAAGCCGACTTCAACGCCTATGTCGGCGGCGACAATGTCACCTTCGGCAAACACTGGGCGCAGTATCTGGTCGACAAAGGCCTGGTGAAGAAGGGCGACTTCGTCTGGATGCCGGTCGAGATCCCCGGCGCCACCTATGGCGTGCAGGAAGAGGAAGGCATCAAGAGCGTCTTCGAGCCGCTCGGCATCACCTATGAAATCACCGAAGCGACGCTCGACCAGGCTGAAGTGATCAACCGCATGGTCGACTACCTCACTGCCAACAAAGCCAAGGTCAAGGCGATCATCGGCCTGGGCGATCTCGTCACCGGCTCGATCAAGCGGGTGTTCGACCAGGTCGGCATCAAGCCGGGCGAAATCCCGGTTGTCGGCTGGGGCAACTCGCTCGACACCACCCAGGAAGTGCTGAACGGCTATGTCAATGCCGGCCAGTGGCAGGACCCGCAGGCGACCAGCTATGTCGCGCTTTCGCTGGCCAATATGGCCGCCGGCGGCATTCCTCCGGGCTTCAACGTCATCACCGGCGCGCTCTACGAAAAAGACACCGCGCAGATCTACGACGACATCCTGTCCGGCAAGTAACATCCAATCTCAACAGTCGCGGCCGCCCAACGGTCGCGACTGGCTCTCCATTTCGCCGAGCCCTTCGCACGCGATGTGCAACGCTCAGCCTTCCACTCATGTCGCGGATTGCCTGTGGAAAATCATTCGCTCGTCCAACGCCTGATCGCACGGCCGGAATTCGGCCCTTTCGTGCTGCTCGTCGTCGAGATCGCCGTTTTCTGGAGTTTCAACCACGACTTCCTGTCGCCGCAGAATATCTCCAATACGCTGGCCTTCACGGTCGAGCTCGGCCTGATCGCGCTGGCGATGACGCTGTTGATGACGTCGGGCGAGTTCGACCTCTCGGTCGGTTCCCTGTTCGGCTTCTCGCCGGTCTTGATGTGGACCCTGTTCAACAGCGGGCTGACCTCCCTTGAGGTCGGCTTTGTCGCCGCGCTGCTGGTCGCCGCCATCATCGGGCTGGTCAATGGCTGGTTCGTGACGCAGCTCAAGATCCCATCCTTCCTGGTGACGCTCGGCATGCTGCTTGTGGTGCGCGGCACCGCCCTTTTCGTCACCGACGGTTTTCCGCAGCGCACCTGGAGTGCGGAGGGCAGCTGGCTGGCCGAAGCGCTGGTCGGCGATTTCTTCATCGGACCGTTCCGCATCTACATGTCGCTGTTCTGGTTCATCGCCGCGGCGATCGCGCTCGGCTATGTGCTGACGCAAAGCCGCACCGGCAACTGGATCCAGGCGGCCGGCGGCAACCCGAGTGCTGCAAGGGCGCGCGGCGTCAATGTCAGCGGCGTCAAGATCGGCCTGTTCGTGCTGTCGTCGGTCATGGCTTCGCTTGCCGGCGTCATCTCGTCGCTGCGCACCTCGGCGGCCAACCCCAACAGCGGCACCGGCTATGAACTGGAAGTCATCGCCATGGTGGTGATCGGCGGTACCGCGCTAACCGGCGGGCGCGGCACGATCATCGGCACCGTGCTCGGCATCCTGATCCTGCGCGTGATGCGCAACGGCATCGTGCTGATCGGCGTGCCCGGTCTTGCCTACAACATCTTCATCGGCGCCATCATCCTTGGCATGATGGCGCTGCATTCATGGCTGGAACGCCGGCATCAGGCAGGGACTTGAACCATGGCCGAGCCACTGATCCGCATGACGAACATCCGCAAGTCCTACGGCCGCGTGCAGGCGCTGGAGGATGCCAATTTCCACGTCAATGAACGGGAGATCGTCGGCTTGCTCGGCGACAATGGCGCCGGCAAGTCGACGCTGATCAAGGTGCTCTCGGGTGCCGTTCCGCTGACCAGCGGCGACATCTTCATCCGCGGCAACAAGGTGAGCCTGCGCAGCACCAGCGACGCCATCGCTCACGGCATCGAGACCATCTACCAGGACTCGGCGCTGGTCACGCAACTGTCGATCGCCCGCAATCTGTTCCTCGGACGCGAGCCGATCAAGTCGCCGCGCTTTCTCAACCGGATGGACCAGGACGCGATGAACACGGTTGCCCGCGACTTGCTCAAGCAGGTCGGCATCTCGAAGAACATCCCGCCGACGACGCCGATCGGCTCGCTCTCCGGCGGCGAGCGCCAGGCGGTGGCGATCGCGCGCGCCATGCATTTCGACAGCGACCTGATCATTCTCGACGAGCCGACCAACAATCTCGGCGTCGCCGAAACACAGGGTGTGCTGAGCTTCGTGCGCAGCGCCCGCGATTCCGGCCATTCCTGCATTTTCATCGCCCACAACATCCACCATGTCTTCCAGGTGGTCGACCGCATCGTCGTCATGCGCCGGGGCAAGGTGGTTGCTGACGACATAGACCCCAAGAAGACCAGCGTGGCGGAGGTCGAACGGATCATTACCGGCATGTCGGACAAGGAGATCCGCGATGCCATCGCCGATGGCAAGCCATCGCACTGAGAATGGTGATGGGCGGCAATCACCCGTCACCTCAGATCGCATCGCTTGTCTGACGCGCCATCGCATGGCGAACAGGATTGCAGCATGAAAGCCACAGTCTCGGATACCGCACGCAACTGCGGGCTGTGGGTTACGGCATGAAAGCCACTGTCTCCGATATCGCTCGTAGCTGCGGGCTGTGGGTTACGGCATGAAAGCCACTGTCTCCGATATCGCTCGTAGCTGCGGGCTATCGACCGCAACGGTCGACCGGGTGCTCAACAACCGGCCGGGTGCGAGTGCGGCCAACCGCCAGCGCGTCATGGAGGCGGCCAAGCAAGTCGGCTATCTGCCGGTCGCCGATCAGGTGACGCTACCCTCGCGGCCCGCCCACCTTGAATTCCTGCTACCGATCGGCAGCAATGCCTTCATGCGCGATCTCGCCGGGCACATCGAGGACTACGCCGCGCGCCTGCCGCTTGTTGCCTCGTGCCGGATCCATAACCTCGCCGGTATCTCGCCGAACGCGCTGCAGAGCGCTGTCGAAAACCTTTCGCTCAGGGCCAATGGCGTCGGTGTCATCGCCGTCGATCATCCGCGTACGCGCAACATCCTGCACGACATCGTCGATGCCGGCATGCGCCTGGTGACGCTGGTGTCCGATGTTCCGGCGGCACCGCGCGCGGCCTATGTCGGCATCGACAACCGGGTGGCGGGACGAACGGCGGCGCTGCTGATGGGACGCTTCCTTGGCGGCCGAATCGGTCATCTGGCGATGGTCGTCGGCTCACGTTCCTATCGCGGCCACGAGGAACGCGAAATGGGTTTCCGCTCGGTGCTCAGTGAGGAGTTTCCCAATCTGACCGTCAGCAGCGCCGTCGAGGTCAACGACGAGCCCGATGCCAGCTACACCGAGACCATGAAGGCGCTGCACGACGAGCCGGAGCTGCTCGGCATCTATTGCGTCGGAGCTGGGCATTCGGGCGTTGCAAAGGCGATCCGCGAGGCCAGGCCGAACCGCAAGCCGGTGTTCATCTGCCACGACTTGACCAAGGACACGCGTGGTCATCTCGTCGACGACCTGCTCGATGTCGTCATCGACCAGAATGCCAGGCTGATCGCGGAACAGTCGGTCATTCGCCTGCTCGGCTCGATTGCCTCCTCGGCACCCTATCTGACGCGCAAGTTCATCGAACCGCGCTTGATCTTCAGGGAAAACGTCCCCGTGCAGTAATGCGAAATGGCTTGGCTAAACCGGGTTTCCGGATTTGTACGATAATTGGCACGGCAAATCTGCACAGCAGCTATGCAAGTTTCTTTGTTGCCGAATCGTTGGGCAACTCGTAGGTTCTGGTTGTCGGCCATCTACTCCTCCCAGATGCGATGCCGACGCTGAATGGGGTGCACCTCCTCCCGCGCCACATTCGAAAATCGAGCCCGCTGCCACCTCCTCCCGGCAGCGGGCTTTTTTCGTTTGGCCGGCAGGAATGGCGGTACAGCGACACCAAAGCACGCCCAGTCATCGCAGATGGAATGACGCACGTTGACAGGCCACGGGTCCCGTCAACCGGCGGCGGCGCCCCGGAAAGAAGCGATCAATCCTTCAGCCATGCGCACGAACTGCGTGCTCGGACCTTCCGAACCCACGGTCTGTACACTAACCCGCGCACCCTCGAGCAGAAGCGACAGCGTATCGGCGAGCAGTTCAGCCTGGCCGATGCCCGCGTCCCGACATAGCGTCACAAGGCGCTCGCGCTGGGCTTCTTTGAGTTCCTTGATCACCAGCCTGGCCGGATGGTCCGGCTCGGTCAGTTCAGCGGCGGCGTTGGCCATGTCGCAGCCGCGCCCGTCCGCATTGAGCATGGCAGCCGCCTTGCGAACCCAGGCATGCAGCTGGGCAAGCTTGTCACCAGGAAATTCGGCATCGAACGCATCCCACATAGCGCCGGCCTTGGCCGCATTGGCGCGCAGGCATTCGACGATCAGTTCGTCCTTGGATTCGAAGTGACGATAGAGCGTCATCTTGTTCGTGCCGGCAGCTTCGGTGATGGCGTCGACGCCGACGCCCTTGATGCCATGCTTGTGGAACATGTCGCGTGCCGTCTCCAGGATCCGATCCCGGGGACGAGAGCGCTCCACGATGCCGTCTGTCATCATGATCTCCTTTCGTTTCCAAAAAACCCTCGGCCACCTCTTGACTAGGGTGTTACCGGTCTGTAACTTCCAGAATGTTACTTACTGGTAACACCTATATCGTCCACCGTCAATAACAAGGCCGTGAACGGCCCTGCCAGACGAGAGGGGCGAGAAACTGCCAATCATGCGGCCTCGGCCGGTGAAGAGATTAAAAACGGTTCGCGAGCATGGGCTGCGAATCGACAGACAAGGAGCCGGCCAATGCCACAGCGCCGCGATCTTACCATAGATGAGGCCGTCCGGGATCCGATGATCCGGCTGGTCATGAAAGCCGATGGCGTCGACCCGCGCGCCTTCGAGACGATGCTGCGCTCGCTTGCCGATGCGCAGCGCAACGAGGTGCCGTTGCTGCATTCGCGGGACGACCTCGGTGACAAGCGCGGTCAAAGACTGTCCAGCGTCGCCAGCGCCTTCGGGCGGGCAAGAGCAGCCGGGGAGGCTTGCGTCTCGTGGTAAACTTTTTCATCCACCGTCCGATCTTCGCCTCGGCGATCGCCATCATCATGGTGCTCGCCGGGTCGATTTGTTATTTCCTGCTGCCCGTCTCGCAGTTTCCCGACATCACGCCACCGCAGGTCGTGGTCAGCGCCCACTATCCAGGCGCCAGCGCACAAGTGGTGGCCGATACGGTGACGACGCCGCTGGAGCAGCAGATCAACGGCGTGCAGGGCATGACCTACATGTCGTCGACGAGCTCCAATGACGGCTCCTCGACCATCACCATCACCTTCGATGTCGGCTATTCGCTGAGCACCGCCGCCGTCGACGTGCAGAACCGCGTCTCGCAGGCGGCTTCGTCGCTGCCGGCGATCGTCAACCAGGGCGGCGTGACGATCAAGAAGCAGAATCCGAACTTCGTCCTCATCGTCAACCTGACCTCGCCCGACAGTTCGGTCGATCCGGTGGCACTGAGCAACCTTGCCTATCTGCAGGTGGTCGATCCGCTGAAGCGGCTGCCCGGCGTCGGCGATGTGCAGATCTTCGGCGAGCGGCGCTATTCGATGCGCGTCTGGCTCGATCCCGACAAGCTCGCCAATCTCGGCATCACCGCCGTCGATGTGCAGAACGCCATCGCCGAGCAGAATGTCCAGGTGGCGGCCGGCAAGATTGGCCAATCGCCGGCCCCGGCCGGCACCGCCTTCGAGATGCAGGTCAACGCCGTCGGCCGGTTGAGCGATCCAAAGGAATTCGGCGACATCGTCGTGCGCGCCAATACCGACACCGGCTCGCTGGTCAGGCTGCGCGACGTCGCCCGCATCGAGCTCGGCGCGCTGCAATATTCGTCGTCGGCCTTCTTCGGCAAGGACCCGACCGTGGTGCTTGCCGTCTACCAGATGCCCGGCTCCAACGCGCTCGATCTGCAGCAGCGCGTCAAGGACAAGATGCAGGAGCTGTCGGGCCGCTTCCCGAAGGGCGTGTCCTATGCGATGCACTACGACACGACGCGCTTCGTCTCGGCATCGATGCATGACGTGCTGATCACGCTCGGCGAAGCGCTGGTGCTGGTCGTCGCCGTGGTGTTCCTCTTCCTGCAAAGCTGGCGCACGACGATCATCCCGACCATCGCCATTCCGGTGTCGCTGGTGGCGACGCTGGTCGTCATGGAGATGCTCGGCTTCTCGCTCAACATGCTCTCCCTGCTCGGCATGGTGCTGGCGATCGGCCTCGTCGTCGACGACGCCATCGTCGTGGTTGAGAATGTCGAACGACAGCTGGAGGCCGGGCTCAAGCCGCTTGCGGCGACCAAGGCCGCAATGCGCGAGGTCACCGGACCGATCATCGCCACCACCGCGGTGCTAATGGCGGTGTTCGTGCCGGTCGCCTTCATTCCCGGCGTCTCCGGCAAGCTCTACAACCAGTTCGCGCTGACCGTGGCGATCTCCGTCGGCATCTCCGCCTTCAACTCATTGACGCTCAGTCCCGCGCTCAGTGCGGCCTTCCTGCGCCATCGCGGCGAGACGCAGTTCGCCCCGTTCCGCTGGTTCAATGCCGGCTTCGACAGGCTATCGCACGCCTACGCCAATGGCGTACGCATTCTCATCCGCTTGCGCTGGATCATGCTCGGCCTGTTCGCGGCCGGCCTGGTCGCCACCTACTTCGTCTGGCAGCGGCTGCCCTCGACCTTCCTTCCGGTCGAGGACCAGGGCTATTTCTTCGTCGTCATCCAGTTGCCCGACGGCGCGTCGCTGGAACGCACCGACGCGGTGGCGCAGAAGGCGCGCGACATCCTGCAGGCGACGCCCGGCGTCGAGATTGTCGGCTCGATCAGCGGCCTGAATTTCCTGACCAGTGCGGCGCAGTCGAATTCGGCGGTCGAATTCGCCATCCTGAAGCCCTGGGAGGAGCGCGGCCCCGACCAGAGCGCGTCGAAGCTCGTCGCCGATGTGCGCGGCAAGCTGATGCAGATCCCGGAAGCTTTCGCGCTGAGCTTCGATCCGCCGTCTATCCCGGGTATCGGCACCACAGGCGGCTTCGAATTCGTCGTCGAGGATCTGACCGGCCGCGGCAGTTCAGCCCTCAACGATGCGACGCAAGCCGTGATCGCCGAGGCGCGCAAGCAGCCGGAAATCAACCCGCAGCAGCTGTTCTCGCCGTTCTCGACCTCGACGCCGCAGTTCAACTACGACCTCGACCGCAGCAAGGCCAAACTGCTCGGCCTCAACCTGCCCGATGTCTTCAACACGCTGCAGATCTATCTCGGCTCGCTCTACGTCAACGACTTCAACCTGTTCGGCCGCACCTTCCGGGTGACCATCCAGGCCGACAAGGATGCACGTGCGGGTGCCGCCGACATTTCGCGGCTCTATGTACGCAATGCCTCCGGCGGCATGGTGCCGCTCTCGACGCTGGGCAAACTCGTGCCCTTCGTCGGCCCGGAGACCGTGCCGCATTACAACAACAATGCCTCGGCCTCGATCAATGGCGGTGCCGCACCCGGCTTTTCCTCAGGCCAGGCGGTTGCCGCGATGGAACGGGCCGCCGCCATTGCGCTGCCAAGGGATTTCGGTTTCGAATGGACCGGCATCACCTTCCAGGAGCTCAAGGCAGGATCGATCGCGTCCGTCGTCTTCGGCCTCGCCATCGTCTTCGTCTTCCTGATCCTGGCGATGCAGTATGAGAGCTGGGCGATGCCGTTCATGGTGCTGTTGGCGGTGCCACTGGCCCTGTTCGGCGCCTTCGTGGCCTTGTTGCTGCGTGGCATGCAGATTGACGTCTACTCGCAGATCGGCTTCGTCATGCTGATCGGCCTGGCGGCCAAGAACGCGATCCTGATCGTCGAGTTCGCAAGGCGACGGCGCGAAGAAGGCCTCAGCATCGTCGACGCGGCGATGGAGGCGGCACGGCTCAGGCTGCGGCCGATCCTGATGACGGCCTTCGCCTTCATCCTCGGCGTGCTGCCGCTGATGTTTGCGACCGGCGCCGGTGCGGCAAGCCGGCAGTCGATCGGCACCACCGTGTTCGGCGGCATGGTCGCGGCGACCATCCTGTCGCTGGTGTTCGTGCCGGTGTTCTACGCGGTCATCGAGCAGCTGCGCGAACGCCGCGGCAGTGACGAGCCCGCCTCTCAAGACAATGAACCAACGACTGAGCACGCTATCCCGCCCCTGGCGGAAGCGGCCGAATAAGATTGGAGACTGATCATGCGTAAATGGAAAATCGCGTTGGGAACGGCCGTCGCACTGGGAGCGATCTCGGTGGCCAGCGTCCACCTGCTCGACATGGGCAATCTCAGCCTCAATGCCGGCACGGCCGCAGCGACGCCTGCTCCGGCGGCATTCGTCATGCCGGTGCCGGTGGTCAGCGTCGTCAAGAAGACGATCCCGATCTACCTGGACTACGCCGCGCGGACGGAACCGATCCGCAGCATCACCTTGCAGGCCAGGATTCCAGGCTATCTGCAGGAGCAGGCCGCCGACGACGGTGTCGATGTCCGGCAAGGCGACCTTCTCTACAAGATCTCGCCTGACGACTTCCAGGCGGCTCTCGACCAGGCCAAGGCGCAAGTGCAGCGCGACACGGCGACGCTCGACTATGCCCGGTCCAATCTCGGTCGCGGCACCGAGCTCGCCAAGAGCGGCTACCTCGCCAAGGACGGGTTCGACCAGCGCACCAGCACCTTGCGCGAAGCGCAGGCGTCGCTGGCGGTCAACCAGGCGGCGGTCCGCACGGCAGAGCTCAATCTGGGCTATGCCGAAATCCGCGCGCCGTTTGGCGGGCGCCTGGGCCGCAACCAGGCCTCGGTCGGAACGCTGGTCAGCGTTGCCGGTACCGTGCTCAACACGCTGGTGCAGCTCGACCCGATCTACGTCACCTTCAACCCGAGCGAGACGGATCTGGCCGAGATCGAGCAAGCCCGTGCCAACGGCCCGATCGAAGTGGAGGTCCTGCTCCCCGGCCAGACCGAGGCCAGCCAAAAGGGTGAGCTTACCTTCATCGACAATTCGATCGACCGCTCGACCGGCACCATCACCGCGCGCGCGACGATCGGCAATGGCAAGTTCACGCTGCTGCCGGGCCAATATGTTCGTGTCCGGCTGCATGTGAGAGAGCAGGCCGACGCGCTGATGGTGCCGCAGACGGCGCTGGGCTCGAGCCAGCTCGGCAAATATCTCTATGTCGTCGGCAAGGGCAACACCGTCGACCAGCGGCTGGTTTCGCTAGGACCGACGAGCGGCGATCAGGTCGCCATCCTCAGCGGCGTCGCCGAGGGCGACCAGGTGATCACGGGCAATCTGCAGAAGATCGGACCCGGAGCGCCTGTATCGCCGATACCGGAAAAGCCGGCCACCTGAACACCCCCGTCAGGACCCGGCTTCAGCGCGGCGCCCCGACCTCCCCACCGGGCGGGGGCGCCGCTCGACTGAGCAGTTCCACCAGACCGGCAACATCGGCGCGGTCGGCCTTGGCCGGCGGCATAAACGCACAGTAGGGATGCCCGAGGCGCACCGAGACGGAGGAGAGCGCAATCAGCCGACCGGCCTCCAGATCGGCGCGCGCCATGACCCGCTGGCCAAGGGCGATGCCCAGACCCAGTCTTGCCGAGGCGATCGCCAGGCTGGACAGGCCGACGCGCCGCCCGTGCGACGGGTCGGGCGAGCGACTGCCGCCGGATGCCGCGAACCAGTCCGCCCAGGTCGGGTGCGAGGCATAGTTCGGCCCCCAATTGGTGTGGATGAACTGGCTCTCGTGCAAATCCGCCAGACTGGGATCGCCATTGCCGTGCCGGTGCCAGAATTCCGGTGCACAGACCGGCAGGACATCGTCATGGACGAGACGAACAAGTTTCAGCCCGGGATAGTGATAGTCGCCATAGCTGATGCGCAGATCGATGTTCTGGCGCATCAGGTCGACCGGATCGTCCTCGACCCGAACGTCGATCGCCATCTGCGGAAAGGCATCGAGAAGTACCGCCAGCCTCGGCGCCAGCCACAGTTCGGCCAACGAGAATGGCACACTGACGACCAGACGCGTCCGCACCCCGCCCTCCAGCATGCGCTGGCCTATGGTGGCGATGTCTCCCAAAGCTTTCGCTGTCTGCGGATAGATGGCGTGGCCGGCGTCGGTGAGCGCGATGCGATTGCCGCTACGCACAAACAGCTGCTTGCCGAACCAGCTCTCGAGGTTGCGGATCTGCTGGCTGACCGCCGCCGACGATACGCCGAGTTCAGAGGCGGCCAAAGTGAAGCTGCCGGCACGCGCCGCAACCTCGAAAGCCTTGATCGCATTCAGCGGCGGCAACCGTTCCACATCGAGTCCGTAAGTTTTTCTTGGCCAATCCTAACTATTTTCGACGTTGAGAGAAAGATTTTTTTGCCGTCTCATAAGCTCACAACCTTCGGAGCCATGACGATGAAAGACATCCTCGATCTCAACCGCTATCCGCTCGACCGCGAAGGCAGCGCCGAATGGCAGCGCCTTGTCGAACAATCCGTCGCCGCGCTCGAAGCCGACGGCATGTTCAATCTGGAAGGGTTTTTGCGCCCCGGCGTGGCGGAACAAGCCGTGCGCGAAATCCAGCCGGTGATGGCCGCGCGCTCGCATGCGCACAAGCGCATGCACAACATCTACTTCAAGCCTGACATTCCCGAGCTTGCACCCGACCATCCGGCGCTGCGCAAGGTGGAGACCATCAGTCACACCGTCTGTGCCGACCAGATTCCTGGCAGTGTCGTGCTCGCCATCTACGAATACGAACCGCTACTGCGCTTCCTGGCAGCGACGATGGGCAAGCCCAGATTGCATGTCATGCAGGATCCCCTGGCCCGTACCAACGTCATGGCCTATCGCGCCGGCGAGGCTTTGAACTGGCATTTCGATCGTTCCGAATTCACGACGACGCTGTTGTTGCAGGCAGCGGAGCGTGGCGGCGACCTCGAATACCGCACCGATCTGAGGTCGGACGACAATCCCAACTATGACGGCGTCGCAAGGCTGCTGGAAGGGCGCGACCCCGATTCCAAGATCCTGTGCTTGAAACCGGGCACACTCAATGTCTTCCGCGGCAAGAACACCGCGCATCGCGTCACCACCGTCGAAGGCGAGCGAGAGCGCATGATCGCGGTGTTTTCCTACTATGAGAAGCCCGGCGTGATGTTTAGCGCCGAGGAGCGCGTCGGCTTCTACGGCCGCGCCGCCTGAGACCGAAGAGGCAATATGCCAGCGGCCCCAAGAATCCGAAGATGACCTCTTGTTAGATTGTCGACAATCTGCTTGTCTTGCTTTCGATTTCCCTGGGAGCGGCCGAATGGCGAAAGCGGATTTCAGTCCGATTGCGGACACGACGCGACGCGCCGAGATCGTCGCGCTGTTGCGGCGCGCGATCCTGACCGGGCAGCTCGCACCCGGCCAGAAGCTCAACGAGCTGCGGATTTCCGAACAGATGCGGGTCAGCCGCGCGCCGTTGCGCGAGGCAATGCGCGAGCTGGTGCAGGAAGGCATCCTGACCAGCATCCCCTATGCCGGCACGTTCGTCATCGAGGTCACGGCCAAGGACATCGATGATGCCTATTCGTTCAACAAAGTGATGGACGAGCTGGCCATCGAGCGGGCGTGGCCGCTGCGCGACCAGCGCTTCTTCGATGAGCTCGACCGGCGCCACGAAGCCGTGAAGCAGGCGACCCGTGCGTTGGACACGACACGCCAAATCGAAACCGCGCTGCAACTGCATGGCCTGATCTACGAATGGGCCGACAATTCGGTGCTGCTGGAAACCTGGCAGCGGCTGACCAGCCGGTTGCAGATGTATTTTGCGCTCCACCAGCATGCCCGCAATGAGCCGGTGCCGGCCGAAGACGTTCACGAAACCTATGTGCGGTTGCTGAAGGGCAAGGACATGCGTGCAGCCCAGCGCCATGCCAGGGAGCACATCGATCTCGATTTCGAGGAGTTGCTTGCCTACGCGCGCGGCCTCGAACAACGCCCGTCGAGGGGCGCCTGACCCGTTCCCAACTCACAGACAGCGGACAAGACACGTGCAGATCGAAACCATCAAGGCCTACCACGTCGTGCAGCCCTTCGTGGACGGGCCATACCGCATGTCGAAGGGGCGCGAAGCCGACGCATTCGACGCGGTGATCGTGTCGATCACCTCAGACAGCGGCCTCACCGGCTGGGGCGAGATGGCGCCGCTCGGCAATTTCTATTCGGCAGCCTTCCCGGCCGGCACCCGCGCCGGCGTGCCCGAAATCGCGCCGCACCTTATCGGCCACGATCCGCGCGGGCTGGCAAGCATCGGGCGGCTGATGGATACGGTGTTCAAGGGCCATCCCTACATCAAGTCAGCGCTCGACATGGCCTGCTGGGATCTGGCGGCACGAGCCGCCGACGTGCCGCTGGTAACGCTGCTGGGCGGCAAGGAGAGCGAGACGGCCGAACTCTACAAGGTCGTCACCCATGGCAGCGTCGACGCCATGGCCGCGCTGGCCAAGCGGATCGTCAAAGACGGCTTCCACCGGCTGCAGGTCAAGGTCGGCGGCAATGTGCATGACGACATCGAGCGTGTCACCGCGGTCGCCGCCTCGGTGCCGAAAGGCACGGTCATCTTCTGCGACGCCAATGCCGGCTGGACGCCCTATCAGGCGCGCCAGTTCGCCGACGCCACGCGCGCCATCGACTACACGTTCGAGCAGCCCTGCACGACGATCGACGAGAACATGTCGGTTCGCCGCATGCTCGACAAACCGATGGTGCTCGACGAATCCGTCACCTCGCTCGAGGCGATGCTGGAAATCCACCGCCAGGGCGCGGCCGACGGGCTAACGCTGAAGATCTCGCGGCTGGGCGGCGTGACCAAGACCCGTCAGATCCGCGATGTTGCCGTCGATTTGGGTTTCATGATCACGGTCGAGGACACTGGTGGCGCCGAGATCGACACCGCTGCGATGGCACACCTGTCGCTGTCGACGCCCGAGGAGCGCCGGCTGCACGCCATCGCCTTCCATGAATGGGTGACGGTGCGCACGGCGTCGAACATGCCGCCGGTCACCGGTAGCCGCATGGGCATTCCGGACGGACCGGGCCTCGGTATCGACGTCGTTCCCGATCTGCTGGGCAAGCCTTTCTTCGAAGTCGGCCGCTGAGATGAAAATCCGCAGCATCAAAGCCACGCCGATCAATTTGCGCCTCGAGGCGCCCTATGCCTGGGTGTTCGGCGAACTCGACGGATTTTCGCCGACCATCGTCGAAGTCGAGACGGAGGATGGCTTGATTGGCCTCGGCGAAGCGCCGACGCCGGCGGCGGCCGCGATCATCAACGATGTCCTGGCGCCATGGCTGGTCGGGCGCGATGCCTTCGACATCGCCGGCGCCGAGCATGTCTGCCTGCCCTTCTGGACCGGCGTGCAGTCGATCAACGACCGCACCCGCATCATGGCTTTCGGCGCCATCGAGATGGCTTTGTGGGACCTGCGCGGGAAGGCGTGGAACCAGCCGCTCTACCAGTTGCTCGGCGGCGCCGTGCGCAAGGACATCCCGTTCACCGACTATTTTTCGCTGCGCGGTGACGGGCCAAAGGTGAAGGGCGAGACGACGCCGGAGGAAGTCGCCGACTATTGCGTCGAATTGCACGAGACGCATGGAACGACCTTCTTCGAAGGCAAGTTCTCGACCGAAGATCCGAAAATCTCGCTCAGGATGGTCGAGCTGATCCGCAAGAAACTCGGCGACGATGCGATGATCCGCATCGATTCCAACCAGGCCTATTCGCTCAGCACCGCGCGTCGCCTAGCGCGGTCGCTGGAAGACCTCGGCGTGCGCAACTGGGAGGATCCGGTGGCGACGATCGAGGAGATGCGCGAATTGCGGCGCCATTGCTCGATCCCGTTTTCGACCCACAACATCGACATTGCGCGCGCCATGGAAACCAAGGTGCCGGACGCCTTCGTCGGCAACCCGACGACGCATGGCGGCATAGGCCGGCTGTTGCGCTTCGTCGGCGCCTGCGAGCATGCCGGCATCGATTTCTGGTGCTACAGCGGTGACAGCGGCATCGGCAGTGCCGCCTATCTGCACCTGTGCGCGGCACTAGGCTGGATCAGGGAGCCTAACCAGTCGCTGTTTCGCATGCTGCCGATGGATGTCACCGAGGAAGGGCCGTTTTCGCCGAGAAACAATTTCGTGCGCGTTCCGGAAGGTCCCGGTCTCGGCGTCACCTTATCGCGCGAAAACCTCGCTGCCTGTCACAGAGACTTTACCGAGAAAGGACCGTGCAACAAGTATCATGACCCGGCAAAGCCCGGAACCTATCGCCGTTTGCCGCTGAACTAGATGACGGCAAGACCGACGGCCAGGCACGAGAAGCCAACCACCGCGACTTCGGCCGGGAAGGTTGGACAAAGACGATGGAAGCAGTGCAGCCAGCAATCCGGCGCGTCCGTGCCACGACTAGATACCGGGCAAAACCGCATGCTAAGATTCCGATCGACAGGCCTCTCTGGCGATCCGAAATGGAGCAATCCACGAAATTTCGTCAACCATAAGAAATAGGGGAAAGGGTAAAAACCCATGAGCAAGAACTACACCATTCTCGACCTGATCCGGCGCAATCGCACGCCGCTTGAAAATCACCTGATCGACGGCCTTGTCGACGGTCGTGTCAGCCGCCGCGACTTCGTCCGTCACGGCAGCCTGCTCGGCCTGTCGCTGCCGCTGCTGGGCCGTATCGGCATGGCAGCCGGCCTCAGCGGCATGCCGTCGCTGGCGCGCGCCCAAGGCGCGCCCGGCGCCACCATCCGCGTCGCCAGCAGCGTGCCGGCAGCGACAATCGACCCGGTCACCATCGCTGACGCAGGCGGCCTGCTGGTCATGCAGCAGGTTGCCGAATTCCTTTGCGTCGACGGCCCTGACCTCGTTCTTCAGCCGGCCTTGGCCGAAAGCTGGAAGCCGAACGACAATGGCACCGTTTGGACCTTCAAGCTGCGCAAAGGCGTAAAATTCCACAGCGGCGGCGAGATGAAAGCCGACGATGTCGTGGCCAGCATCGACCGCCTTGCCGATCCGGCCAATTCGTCCAATGCGCTGTCGGTGTTCACCGGCATCCTGCAGAAGGGCGCCTCGAAGAAGGTCGACGACTACACGGTGGAATTCCACCTCGATGCGCCGAACGGCAACTTCCCCTACATGCTGTCGTCCGACAACTATAACGCCGTCATCATCCCGGCGAGCTACAAGGGCGACTATGAAAAGAGCTTCGACGGCACCGGGCCGTTCAGAATAGAGAAATACACGGCAAAGGTCGGTGCGTCCTTCGTCCGCAACGAGGACTATTGGGGGCCGAAGGCGCTGCCGGAACGCACCGAGTTCACCTTCTTCACCGACATGCAGCCGCAGATCCTGGCGCTGCAGGGCGGCCAGGTCGACATCATCAACCAGATGCCGGTGCTGGCCGGCGTCGCTCTGCTCAACGATCCGAACGTCGACATCATCAGCTTGAAGTCGTCAGCCCATCAGCAACTGCACATGCGCTGCGACGAGGGCCCGTTGAAGGATGCGCGCGTGCGCCGTGCCATTGCGCTCTGCCTCGATCGCGACAAGCTGGCCGCCGGCCTCATGAAGGGACGCTCCGCTCTGGGCAATGACAGCCCATTCGCCGCCGTCTATCCTTCGACCGATACGAGCGTGCCGCAACGCAAGCAGGATATCGCCCAGGCCAAGCAGCTCATGGAAGCAGCCGGCTTTGGCCAGGGCTTCAAGATAACCCTGACCACCGAACGCTACCTAGAAATCCCTGAATACGCCCAGCTCATCCAGAACTGGGTCAAGGAGATCGGTGTTCAACTCGACCTCAATATCCTCGACCAGAGCGGCTATTACGGAGACGCGGTGTTCGGCAAGTCGAACTGGCTGGATTCGGTGATGGGCATCACCGACTATGGTCACCGCGGCGTGCCGAATGTCTATCTCGCGGCACCGCTGAAGAGTGAAGGCACCTGGAACGCGGCACACTTCAAGAACAAGGACTATGACGCGCTGGCGACCAGCTACATCGCGGCCCTCGATCTCGAGGCGCAGAAGGCCGACGCCGGCAAGATCCAGAAGCTGCTGCTCGAGGAAACGCCTGTCATCTTCGGCTATTTCTACGACTATCTGACGGCGACGGCGAAGGGCGTGGCCGGCGTACAGCCGACCGCCATGTCGCAGCTGTTCCTCGATAAGGCATCGAAGGCCTGAGCGGAAAGGAAAAGCCAATCCTCTAACAGCCAGCTCCCGCATGGGGGCTGGCTCCACAAGGAGTCCTAGCCATTCTCTCCTTCCTTGTCCGGCGTGTCTCGCTGTCGCTCGTCACGCTGTTCCTGCTCAGCATCATGGTGTTCCTGGGCGGCCAGGTGCTGCCCGGTAATGTCGGGCGCGCAATATTGGGTCCGTTCGCAGACCAGCGCGCGGTCGACACGCTCAATCACACGCTCGGTGTCGATCGTCCGCTGCTGACGCAGTATTGGAGCTGGATCTCCAATTTCGTCCAGGGCGACATGGGCACGTCCTACATCTTCCGCTCGCCGGTCGCGCCTTTCGTCATCGATGCGCTCGGCAATTCGATGAAGCTGGCGGCGGTCGCCTTCGTTCTGGTGGTGCCGATCGGCATCCTCGGCGGCGTCGTTGCCGCGCTCAACCTCAACCGGCCGCTCGATCGCATCATCAGCCTTGGCGGCCTGTCGGTGACGGTGCTGCCGGAATTCGTCACCGGCATCATCCTGATCCTGATCTTCGGCGTGTGGCTGCGCTGGCTGCCGATCTCGGCCGCATGGCCGCGCGATGCCGGCTTCTTCACGCAGCTCTATTACCTGATCCTGCCCTCGCTGCCGCTGTTCCTGGTGCTGTTCGGCTACATCGCCCGCATGGCACGCTCCGGCATGATCGAGGCGCTCGATTCCGACTACACGCGAACGGCCGTGCTGAAGGGCCTGCCCTGGCGCACGGTGATCTGGCGGCATGTGCTGCGCAACGCGCTGTTGCCGACCATCACCGTCATCGCGACACAGACCGGCTATCTCATCGGCGGCTTGGTCGTCATCGAAACGCTGTTTCGCTACCAGGGCATCGGCTCGCTGATCTTCACCGCCGCGCGCGGCAAGGATTTCCCGATGCTGGAATCCGGCATTCTCACCATCGGCATCGTCTATGCTGTGGCCACCCTTGTCGCCGACTTCCTCTATTCCGTGCTCAATCCGCGCATCCGGCTGGGGTCAGATCAATGAGCGCCGTCCAGACCACCTCCCCCAACCCCGGCGACATGCGCCGGCACGGCCCCCTGGCGGAGGTCTTTTACTCCCTGCTGCGCTCGCGAACCTTCCTTGTCGGTTTCGCCATCGTGCTGTTCTGGGTTGCCTGCGCGCTGTTCGGTGAACATTTCGCGCCCTACGACCCGCTTGCCGACGACATCATCAACGCGCTGGCGCCGCCCTCTTCCGAACACTGGTTCGGCACCGATCAGATCGGCCGCGACGTCTTCTCGCGCGTCATCGTCGGTTCGCGCGACATCCTGACCGTCGCACCGCTGGCAACCTTGCTGGCGACAGTGGCCGGCACGGCGCTCGGCCTCCTTACCGGCTATTTTCGCGGTCTCGTCGACGATGTCGTCAGCCGCATCCTGGAAGCCTTCATGGCGATCCCGGTGGTCATCGTCGCGCTGCTGGCCATCGTTGCGCTCGGCACCTCGAAGACGACCGTCATCGTCGTCATCGGCCTGAGCTTCGCGCCGATCATCGCGCGCACCGTGCGCTCGGCGGTGCTGGCCGAGCGCGAGCTCGACTATGTCGCCGCCGCACAGCTTCGGCATGAAAGTGCGCTGCATACGATGTTCGTCGAGATCCTGCCCAACGTCATCCCGCCGATCCTGGTCGAAACCACCGTGCGGCTCGGCTATGCCATTTTCGCCGTCGCCACGCTCTCCTTCATGGGCTTTGGCATCCAGCCGCCCTCGCCCGACTGGGGGCTGTCGATCTCCAACAATTACGGCATGATCGGCGGCGGCTTCTGGTGGACGGTGCTGTTCGATGCGCTTGCCATCGCTTCGCTGGTGATCGGCGTCAATCTGGCGGCCGACGGCGTTCACGGAGCGCTCAATGACTAACTCCGCCAAGGCCGAAAACGCACTCGAACTCACCGATCTTTCGGTTGCCTACCGCGTCGCCGGCCGCAATCGCGCCGTTCTGCGCAACCTCAGCCTCACCATCGGCCAGGGCGAAGCCTATGGGTTGGTCGGCGAATCCGGTTGCGGCAAGTCGACAGTGGCGCTCACTGTCGTGCGTTATCTTCCTAGAAACGGTTCCATCACCGGCGGCGCCATCTCCCTCGATGGCCAGAATGTGATGAAGCTGGACGCCGAGGCGCTCAGGCGGGCGCGCGCGGAAAGCGTCTCTATGGTCTATCAGGACCCGGGCAAGGCGCTGAATCCGTCGATCCGCGTCGGCCGTCAGCTGACCGAGATTTTTGAACTCGGCGGCATTTCGGGACAAGCGGCCACCGACCGGGCGATTGCGATGCTGAACCGCGTGCGCATCTCCGACCCCGTCAGCGTCATGCAGCGCTACCCGCACCAGCTTTCCGGCGGCATGCAGCAACGCGTGGCGATTGCCATGGCGCTGGCCAACGATCCGTCGATGCTGATCCTCGACGAGCCGACCACCGGCCTCGATGCGACGGTGGAGGCCGAAGTGCTCGACCTGATCGCACAGCTCAGGCAGGAACTGTCGGCCTCTATCCTGTTCATCAGCCACAACCTCGCGGTCGTTTCCAACATGTGCGACCGGGTCGGCGTGCTCTATGCCGGCATGCTGGTCGAGGAAGGGCCGACGGAGGTCGTGTTCAACGATCCGCGCCATCCCTATACAGTCGCGCTGCTGCGCTGCCTGCCGCGCGGTGGCCAGCGCAAGGATCAGGGCCGCCTCGACACCATTCCGGGGTTTCTGCCTGGCATCGGGGCCGACATCAAGGGCTGCGCCTTCGCCGACCGCTGCGCGCTCGCCGACGACCGTTGCCGCACCGAATTGCCGCCGCTTTACGATGTGGGCGGCCGGCTGTCGCGCTGCTTCCATCACGACAAGGCGCAGGCGCTGCCGCGCGCGACACCGAGCGATGTGGCGCCCGCACCAAAGGCGGCAGCCGCACCGGTGCTGCGCGTCGCCGGGCTGAACAAGACCTATGCCAGCCATGGCCATGCACTGCGCGCCGTCAAGGACGTGTCGCTCGATTTGCGACCCGGCGAAACGCTCGGGCTGGTCGGCGAGTCCGGCAGCGGCAAGACGACCTTCGCCAGGCTGCTGCTCGGCCTGGTGCCGCCCGACGACGGCGGCACCATCGAGCTGGAAGGCAAGGCGCTGGCGCCACGGCTGGAGAACCGCAGCGACGACCAGATCAAGGCGATGCAGATCGTCTTCCAGAATCCGGATTCCGCACTCAACCGCTCGCATTCGATCCGCCACCTGATCGGCCGCGCGCTGAAGCGGCTGGCGGGCCTCTCCGGCAAGGCGCTGGAGGCTCGTCTCAACGACCTCGTCCGCTCGGTGCGGCTCACAGACCGGCATCTTGCCGTCAAGCCACGCCAGCTTTCGGGCGGCCTGAAGCAGCGCGTTGCCATCGCGCGCGCCTTCGCTGGCGATCCGCGCATCGTCGTCTGCGACGAGCCGACCTCGGCGCTCGACGTGTCGGTACAGGCAGCGATCCTCAATCTGCTCGCCGACCTGCAATCCAAGGAAGACGTCAGCTACATCTTCATCTCGCACGACCTTGCCGTGGTGCGTTACCTCTCCGACAAGATCGCCGTACTTTATCTCGGCCGCATCATGGAACTAGGACCGTCGGAAGACGTCTTTTCCGGCCCGCATCATCCCTATACCGAAGCGCTGCTGTCGGCCGTGCCCAAACTCGACCAGACCGAGACGGCGCGTATTCGTCTCGATGGCGAAATCCCCAGCGCCACCAACCCGCCGTCGGGCTGCGTGTTCCACACGCGTTGCCCGCGCAAGATCGGCCCGATCTGCGAACAGCAGGAGCCGCCACTCAGCGAAGCCCAGCCCGGCCATTCGATCCGCTGCCACATTCCTTACGCCGAACTGGCTAGGCTGCAGAGGGCGGTCGCAACCGAGCCGGCATAGCGCTGTCGCTCGCGTGGCTTGGCCGGTCAGATCTGCCCGGCCATGCCGAGGGAACGGTCACCTTCCGAAAAGCCCTGAACTTCAGCCCAGTCCCTGGCCAGCGTGCGCAGCCCGGTGAGCGCGACATCCAGGACATCCGAAGACACGGGATTCGAGGGATAGGCGAGGTAGATTGGCCGCTGGAATACCGGTGTGTTGTCGATGCGCCGCATCTCACCGCGCTCGATATGGCCGCTGACGGCGCTGAGCGGCAGATAGGCGGCGGCTTGCTGCGACAGGACATGCTGGAGGCCGATGAAGACCAGCCCGGCCGATATGGCCGGCTTGACCATGCCGGCAAAGGCGCGGTCGTGCTCGATGCGGAATTCCAGTCCCCAGTCCATCAGGATATAGTTTTCGGTCCATGGCTTGGTCTGTGCGGCGTGCTGGACGAGCACGACCTGATCGACGGCCAGCGTCTCGTAGACAATGCCGGGATGCGGTCGCGGAAGATAGAGGATGCAGATGTCGAGCAGGCCTTCTGCCAGCTGGTCGATCGCCAGATCCGGGAAACTGCCTTCAAGCCGCAGCGCCACGTTCGGCCGCCTGGCGCGCATCCACTCGACCCAGGGCGAGGTGATGCGGTCCCAGAGATAGGCCGGCGCGGTCAGCCGCAGCAAGGTTTCGTAGCCATCGGGAACGGCGATATCCTGCCGTGATTGCTCCCAGGTGCGGGTGATGGACGATGCGTGCGGCAGGAATTGCCGGCCGGCCGGCGTCAGCGTGACGCCATCGCGGTCGCGCACGAACAGCCGGCGTCCCAACTGATCCTCCAGTCCCCTGATCCGCGCACTGACCGTGGACTGGGCGAGGTTGAGCCGGCTGGCCGCGACGGTAAAGCTGCCATGGGTGGCGACTTCGAGAAAGCTGCGCAGATTCTCAGTGTCCATACCCACCTCTTGCATCGAAAATTTCGATGACCCCTATCAAAAAATATCGCTTTCCGGCGGCAGTCAACAATGAACTAGATGACTGAATCCCAAGACAAGCGAGGAATCCAGCCATGCCCAAGCATTTCCGGATGATCGACAACGCTCGCAGAACGCTCACTGCAATCGAAAATTCCGCTGTCGACGAATTGCTGGCCGGCAGGATGGGCCGGCGCGACTTCCTGCGCCATGGCAGCGTGCTTGGCCTCTCCCTGCCGTTCCTGGGCAGCCTTGTCGCAGCAGTTGGCTTCGGTACACAGCAGGCACGCGCCGAGGGCAAGCCGGGCGGCACGGTGCGCGCCGGCGTGGCGACGCCGGGCGGCGCCATCGATCCCGTCACCTACTATGACAGCGGCAGCTATCAGCTGGTTTTCCAGACCGCCGAGTTTCTCTGCATCACGCAGCCGGACCTCACCTTGAAGCCGGTGCTGGCGGAAAGCTGGGCGCCGAACGAGGACGGCAGCATCTGGACCTTCAAGCTGCGCAAGGGCGTGAAATTCCACAATGGCGAGGACTTCAAGGCCGACGACGTCGTCGCAACCTTCGATCGGCTGGCCGACCCCAACGGTGCCTCCAACGCGCTGTCGGTGTTCAAGGGGCTGCTGTCGAAGGGCGGCACCCGGAAGGTCGACGACCACACCGTCGCCTTCCATCTCGATGCGCCGAATGGCAGCTTTCCCTATTCGGTGTCGATCGACAACTATAACGCCGTCATCCTGCCGGCGAGCTACAAGGGCGACTACGAAAAGACGTTTGAAGGCACCGGGCCGTTCCGGCTGGAGACCTACACGCCGAAGGTCGGCGCGACCTTCATCCGCAACCCAGACTATTGGGGTGAGAAAGCGCTGCCCGACCGGCTCGAGTTCAAGTTCTACGGTGACGTGCAACCGCGCATCCTGGCGCTGCAGGCGGGCGAGGTCGACATTCTCGATGCTGTTCCGCTCGATGTCAGCCAGGTCGTGCTGAACAGTCCTGATATCACCGTGTTGCGTGTCGCTTCGACCGCGCACCGCCAGCTTCACATGCGCTGCGACACCGGCCCGTTCACCGACAAGCGCGTACGCCAGGCGCTGGCGCTGTGCATCGACCGCTCCAAGCTGGTCGACGGCTTGTGCCGCGGCATGGCGGCGACCGGGAATGACAGCCCGTTCGCGCCGGCCTTCCCTGCGACCGACAAGTCGGTGCCGCAACGCGTCCAGGAGATCGCCAAGGCCAAGCAGTTGCTCGAGGCGGCGGGTCTCGCCGAAGGCTTCGACATCACGCTGACCACGCTGCGCTATTCCGACATTCCGGGCTATGCGCAATTGTTCCAGAATTTCGCCAAGGAAATCGGTGCCCGCATCTCGCTCAACATCGAGGACCAGGACAAATATTACGGCAAGGCGGTGTTCGGCCAGTCGGACTGGCTGGACAGCCCGCTCGGCATTACCGACTACGCGCATCGCAGCGTGCCGAACGTGTTTCTCAAGAGCCCGCTGGTCAGCGACGGCCCGTGGAACGCGGCGCATTTCAAGAGCCCGGCCTATGACGGCATGGTCACCAGCTATCTCAAGGCGCTCGATGTCGGCGCGCAGCGCGCCGCCGCCTCCGACATCCAGAAACTGCTGCTCGACGAGACGCCTGTCATCTTCAGCTATTTCCCCGATCTGCTGGTGCCGGTGCGCAAGAATGTCAGCGGCCTGCCGCCGATCGCGGCCGGCCTGCTGCTCGACCGCGTGTCGTTGAGCTGATCGTGCCCCAACGCCCGATGACAAAAGAAACAAAACGGGAGACTACCATTCGCAAGCCTCATTTGCGCGGCCGTGGGCCGCATTTTCCCTTGCTGGACACCCTCGTGCAGTATGAATTCGAGCCGGGCTACATAGCCTTCACCATGCCGACGCAGAAGCGACTGCGTGTGCAGGTGGGGTCGATGACCGTGGCCGATACGACCAATGCCTTGGTGTTCTACGAATCCGATCACCTGCCGGTCTACTATTTCCCGATCGGCGACGTTCGCGAGGAATTCCTGCTGCCGAGCAAGACCACGACAGAGGATCCGTTCAAGGGCACAGCCACCCACTATTCGCTCAACACCGGCATCACGCTGGTCGAGGATGCGGCCTGGCGCTATCTCGATCCGGTCAAGGGCTGTCCGCCGATATCGGACTACATGTCGTTCACCTGGAGCAAGATGGGCCACTGGTTCGAGGAGGACGAGGAGATCTTCGTCCACGCCCGCGATCCGTTCCGCCGGATCGACTGCCTGCCGTCGTCGCGGCGCGTGCAGGTCATCCTCGACGGCGAACAGGTCGCCGATTCACGCCGCGGCGTGTTCCTGTTCGAGACCGGCCATCCGGTGCGCCACTATCTGCCGATCGCCGACACGCGGCTCGATATGTTCGCGCCCAGCCGCTACATCTCGCGTTGTCCTTACAAGGGCATCTCCAGCTATTATCACGTGACGATGAAGGCCAAACGTCACGAGAACCTCGTCTGGTATTATCCGGAACCGGTGCACGAGGCAGAGCGCATCAAGGGGCTGGTCTGCTTCCACCACGAACTGGTCGACAAGATCCTGGTCGACGGCGTCGAAATCCCGAAGGAAGCCACGGCCGCGTCGAGCGGTTATTTCTGAGCATCGACGCCGCCTGCGCGCGGGCGCTTGATCGAAACACGGCTCAGCCATACCCTCTCCGAGGCAGGGAGGGCACTCGATGGATCTTTTCAAGCTGGATGGCGATGTCGCGCTGGTCACCGGCGCCGGTAGCGGCATCGGCCAGGCAATCGCGATCGGGCTCGCCGAGGCAGGTGCCGACGTCGCCTGTTTCGGCCATACATCGAAGGGTGGGCTGGACGAGACCGCGCACCGAATCGCGGCACTCGGCCGCAAAGCGCTGGTGCTGACCGGTACAGTGACATCGCAGAGCGATCTCGCGGCTGCGATCGATCGCGTTGAGAGCGAACTCGGTGCGCTCACCGTCGCCGTCAACAATGCCGGCATAGCCGGCTCCGAACCCGCCGAGACGATGCCGCTGGAGACATGGCAGAAGGTTCACGACGTCAATGTCGCCGGCGTGTTCCTGTCCTGTCAGGCCGAAGCGCGCAAGATGTTGGTGCGAGGCAAGGGCTCGATCATCAACATCGCCTCGATGTCGGGCACCATCGTCAACCGCGGCCTGACGCAGGCGCACTACAACTCTTCGAAGGCCGCCGTCATCCACATGTCGAAGAGCTTCGCCATGGAGTGGGCCGATCGCGGCCTGCGCGTCAATGTCGTCAGTCCGGGCTACACGCTGACGCCGATGAACAAGCGGCCGGAGGTGGCGAAAGAAGTGAAGATCTTCAAGCGCGACACGCCGATGGGGCGCATGGCGGCGCCGGAGGAAATGGTCGGGCCGACGGTGTTCCTCGCCAGCCGCGCAGCGAGCTTCGTCACCGGCCTCGACCTGATTGTCGATGGCGGCTACGTCTGCTGGTAAGAGCTCAGCTTCGCCTGCAGTCTGAATTTGTACGTCTCGCGAAGCGTTAGTCGTTGCGCGACATGAACCTTGGTATATATAATTTCATCCTATGAAACGGCCTTGGCGAGATGGGGCTTACCAGGCGGGTAGCCGAGATCATAGGACCTTGATGGCTCGCACCTTGCAGGGGCGCCGCAGGACTGGCAATCGATCCGCAGATGACCGCTCCCGCAGCGATCCGTCGGCAGCCATGACGCCGACACTCCAATCCTGTCCCATCATCACCAGAATTGAGCACCATCTTGCCTGCGCTGGCCAAAGCCGGGGCAACAATTTGGCGCCGACGGCCTTGCGCAAAGACCAGCCTTTCCAACACAATCAAGAAAAGCCGCAAGAAGGGAACGAACGATAATTTTCACAGCTTGAAGGAGAACAAGCATGTCACTTCGCAGTGTGATTTCGAACTTAACAATGGGAGCCTTCGCGCTTGCCGCCGCAAGTGCGCTTACATCACCGGCTTACGCAGCCGCGCCGGAATCGAACGACCCGATCAAGATCGCGCTGTTCGACTGGACCAGCGTCAACCTGAACGCCAAGATCCTTGGCGGCATCCTGGAAAAGCTCGGCTACACCGTCGAATATCCGACCGCCGACTACCTCTCCAGCCTGACCACAGGCCTCACCAATGGCGATCTCGATGTCGGCATGGAATTCTGGGACACGACCGCCGGCGAGGCCATGAAGGCCTCCGATGCGACCGGCCAGACCGAACGGCTGGGCAAGCTCGGCCCAAAGGCCAAGGAAGAGTGGTGGTTTCCCGAATACATGAAGGAGAAATGCCCGGGCCTGCCCAATTGGGAAGCGCTGAAGGATCCGAAATGTGCGGAAGCCTTCTCGACGGCGGAGACCGCACCGAAGGGGCGCTATCTCGGCGGCCCGGTAACATGGGAAGGCTTTGACGACGAGCGCGTCGAAGCGCTGAAACTGCCCTTCACCGTCATCCATGCCGGCACCGACGCGGCGATGTTCGCGGAGCTCGATTCGGCCTACCAGCGCAAGGCGCCGATCATGCTGTGGATCTATTCGCCGCATTGGGCGCCGGCCAAGTACAAGGGCGAGTGGGTGGAATTCCCCGAATACACGCCCGAGTGCTACAACGACCCGAAATGGGGCACCAACCCCGACGCCAAATATGACTGCGGCAAGCCGCATGGCGAGATCTGGAAATACTCCTGGGCCGGCATGAAGGACAAATGGCCGGTCGCCTACAAGGTGGCCAAGGCCTACACGGTCGACACCGACGAACTCAACAAGATGAGCGGCGAAATCGACCTCGGCGGCAAGACGCCGGAAGACGTCGCAGCCGCCTGGATCGCCGCCCATGAGGCAGACTGGAAAGCCTGGGCGCAGTGATCGTTCCGACTGGAAGATGAGACCCGGCTGCTGATCAGCCAGGCCTCGGTTCTTGGTGTTCCAGAAGGACGTTTGAATGGCGGACAAGACTGAACAGGGCGCCAAGGGGGCGGGCACGCCAAAAGATGCCCGCCCGATAAAGCTTGCCTGCCGCAATGTCTGGAAGCTGTTCGGATCGAACGCGGCCAATTTCATCCGCGAACGCGACGGCAAGGCCAGCATGGCCGACGTCACCGCCGCCGGGCTGGTCGGCGCGGTGCGCGCCGTCGACCTCGAAATCCGCCAGGGCGAGATTTTTATCATCATGGGCCTGTCAGGCTCCGGCAAGTCGACGCTGGTGCGCTGCATGTCGAGGCTGGTCGAGCCGACCCACGGCAAGGTCGAATTCGAGGGCAAGGATCTGCTGAAGATTTCGGATGCAGCGCTGATCGAGTTGCGACGCCATCGCATGGGCATGGTGTTCCAGAACTTTGCCCTGCTGCCGCATCTCAACGTGCTGGACAACATCGCCTTCCCGCTCAGCATCCAGGGGCAGGACCGGCCGACACGCGAGGCACGGGCGCGCGAGGTGATCGAGCTTGTCGGCCTGCGCGGCCGCGAGCATTTCTATCCGCGCGAATTGTCCGGCGGCCAGCAGCAGCGGGTCGGCATCGCCCGAAGCCTGGCGACAAAACCGGAAATCTGGTTCCTCGACGAGCCGTTCTCGGCGCTCGACCCGCTGATCCGCCGCGAAATGCAGGATGAGCTGATGCGGCTGCAGACCATGTTGCACAAGACCATCGTCTTCATCACCCATGATTTCGACGAGGCGATCCGATTGGCCGACCGCATCGCCATCATGAAGGATGGCGAGGTCATCCAGATCGGCACGCCGGAGGAGTTGGTGGTCAATCCGGCGACCGACTATGTCGCCGAGTTCACCCGCGACGTCGACCGCGCCAAGGTGATTTCGGCACGCAGCCTGATGCGCGCCTGCGACGGGTCGGAACATGGCGGAACGGTGGCGCCGGAGGCCAAGATCGCCAGCTTCTCGGCCGGCATCGTTGCCGCCAACAAGCCGTTCGCGGTGGTCAACGGCACCGGCAAGCCGATCGGCGAGGTAACGCCGCAAGCGGTGATCGATTTGCTGGCCGGCATCGATCGCTCAAGGGTCGGCGCATGACGGTGACAGCAAGCGCCAGCGAGACGGGGTCGCGACCGATTCAGGTCTGGCTGCTGGTCTGGGCGGCAGCGCTTGGCGCCGTGCTTGTCGTGTTCCTGTTGCAGGACCGCCTGCCCTGGGCCGTCAACTATCCGGCAAGTGCCGTCGTGCCGGTCGCCGATTGGGTCAGCGCGCTGATGCGCTGGATCAAGTCGAACCTGTCGTGGTTGACCCGCTCAATCACCGCGGTGCTCGGCGTTCCCCTCGATTTCGCGCTCAATCTACTGGCCAAGAATTTCAAGATCGGCAACGGCGCTGACGCCTATATCCTGCCGCGCCTGTCCTGGGTCGGCGTCTGCGCCGCCGCCTTTTTTGCTGGACATGCCGTTGGCGGCAGAAAGCTCAGCCTGCTGGTCGGCGGCTGCTTCCTCTACATCGCCCTGTTCGGCCAATGGACCAGTGCCATGCTGACGCTGGCGCTGATTTCCATCGCGGTGCCGTTCTGCATCGTCACCGGGCTGTTCGCCGGCATCTGGGCGTGGCGCAAGCCATGGGCGGAAAGGCTTGTCGTCTCCCCTGCCCTTGACCTGATGCAGACGATCCCGACTTTCGCCTATCTTATCCCGATGCTGCTGCTGTTCGGCAACAGCCCGGTGTCGGCGATGATCGCGACCGCCATCTTCGCCACGCCGCCGATGGTGCGGGCAACGATGCTCGGCCTGTCGCGGGTGCCGTCGGAGATCGACGATTTCAGCGAGATGGCAGGCTGCACGGCGCGGCAGAAACTGTGGCGAGTGCTGCTGCCCTCGGCACGGCCGACACTGATGGTCGGCGTCAACCAGGTGATCATGCTGGCGCTGAACATGGTGATCATCGCCTCGATGATCGGCGCCGGTGGACTCGGTTATGACGTGCTTCTGGCACTGCGCGCCCTGAAGGTCGGCGAGGCGATGGAAGCCGGCCTTGCCATCGTGGCACTGGCCATTGCGCTCGACCGGCTGAGCCAGGCCATCGCGCACAAGCAGGCCAAAGGCCATGCCCATCAGGAGATGAGCCCGAGCCTCTGGCAGCGCTCTCCCAATCTGACGCTGGCCATCGCCATCCTTGTGGTGACGACACTTCTCGGCCTGTTCGTGCCGGCCTTCGCGGCGGTGCCGAAGGCGATCACCTTCACCACCGCGCCCCTGTGGAAAGCGGCCGTAAACTGGGTGACGATCAATTTCTTCGACATGATCGAGGCGTTTCGCGTGACGCTCATCCTCAATCTGCTGAACCCGCTGCGCGCCTTTTGCGAGGGCTTTCCCTGGCTGGGCGCCGTCTTCCTGCTCGGCCTCGCAGGCTATCAGCTCTCCGGCCTGCGGCTGGCCGTGCTGGTGGCAGCGCTGACCGCTTTCTGCGCCATCACCGGCCTGTGGGAAAAGACCATGGCGACCGTCTATCTCTGCGGCATCTCTGCCTTCATTGCCTGCCTGATCGGCATCCCCATCGGGCTGATGGCTTCACGCAGCAACCGTTTCGAGAAGATCGTCACACCGGTCATCGATACGCTGCAGGTGCTGCCGTCCTTCTGCTTCATCATCCCGGTGGTGATGCTGTTCAGGGTCGGCGACGTCACCGCGATGATCGCAACGATAGCCTTCGCCGTGGTACCGGCGATCCGCTACACCAATCACGGGATCAGGCAGGTGCCGCCGGCGCTGATCGAGGCGGCAAAGGTGTCGGGCTGCACGCCGCGCCAGACCTTCTTTCGCGTGCAACTGCCGCTTGCGCTGCCGGAGATCATGCTTGGCGTCAACCAGACGATCCTGATGGCGCTGGCGATGATCATCATTTGCGCCATGGTCGGCACGCGCGATCTCGGCCAGGAAGTGTTCATCGCGCTGTCCAAGGCCGATTCCGGCCGCGGCATCGTCGCGGGCTTGGCAATCGCTTTCATCGGCATCGTCGCCGACCGACTGTTCGGCGCCTGGACGGCGAAGGCCAGGGCGAGGCTGGGATAGCAGGCGCCGCCCTACTCCGCCGCGACGCCCTTCATCTCGAGATAGCTCTCCATCGAATCGTCCAGCGCCTGCAGCCACGGCGTATGATGCAGCGGCGCCATGGTCCCGGTCATCAGCGAGCGGTAGGCGTGGTCGCGGAAGCCCATGATGTTCTCCGCCTTGTGATGTTCCCATTCCATGAAGGTCTGGTTGACCGCCTCGACGTCGAAGCCCGGATAGTCGGTCTGGTCCATCAATTCCTTGGTGTAGTCGCCCTGGAACCAGATCATCTGCTCGGCGTCTTCGAGCGTTTCCTCACGCGCCCTCCATTTCGCGCCGTGCTCGGCCATTGCCTTGGCCGACGGCAGCTTGATGCGGCCCATGATGACGTCGCGGGCGAACCAGGCCTGCGCGTCGAACATGTTGAAGGTGTAGAACTGGTCCTGCATGCCGATGAAGGACAGCTTCGGATTTTTCTCCCAGACGACACCCTCGTAGAGCCCGTCCGGCCACATGCGGTTGGCTGTCTTCAGCTTCAGGTCCTCGGTGAGGAACGGGAAAGAGTGCAGGTAGCCGGTGCATAGGATGATGGCATCGACATCCCTAGTGGTGCCGTCCTTGAAATGCGCGGTCTTGCCGACGACCTTCTGCAGCAGCGGCACTTCCTTCCAATTCTCCGGCCATTTGAAGCCCATCGGCTTCGAGCGGTAGCTGGAGGTGATCGATTTGGCGCCGTATTTGTAGCACTGCGAGCCGATGTCCTCGGCCGAATAGGAGCGGCCGATGATCAATATATCCTTGCCCTTGAACTCCATCGCGTCGCGGAAATCGTGGCTATGCAGGATGCGGCCGTTGAAGGTCGAAAAGCCCTCGAAATAGGGCACGTTGGGCACCGAGAAATGCCCGGAAGCGACGACGACATTGTCGAACTCTTCCGAATAGGTGACGTCGTTGGTGCGATCATGCGCGGTGACGGTGAATTTCTTCGTCTCGTCGGAAAACGTCACCAAGCGCACCGGGCTGTTGAAGCGCACCCATTTGCGAAGGCCTGATTTCTCGACGCGTCCCTTGATGTAGTCCCACAGCACGGCGCGCGGCGGATAGGAGCCGATCGGCCGGCCGAAATGCTCCTCGAAAGTGTAGTCGGCGAATTCCAGGCATTCCTTCGGGCCGTTCGACCAGAGGTAGCGGTACATCGAGCCGTGCACCGGGTCGCCATGCTCGTCGAGGCCGGTGCGCCAGGTGTAGTTCCACAGGCCGCCCCAGTCCGACTGCTTTTCGAAGCAGACGATCTCGGGAATGTCGGCGCCTTTGTCGGCCGCCGACTTGAAAGCCCTGAGCTGTGCCAGGCCGGACGGGCCGGCTCCGATGACGGCAACGCGACTTTTCATGGCAGGCCTCCCGATCTGAATTGCTCTTACGAAACAAATTTCACTCACAGGACAGTAATTGGCCCTTTCGTGCTGTCAACAGCCCGATGCTGAAACAAGGTTCCGCGCGGGCGGATTTCCCCCGAAAAACCGGACGCTGCCAAACATCATTATCATCCGCATGCGCGTTCACGCGACTTGCCGTCGCAGTTGCGCTCCTGTATCGGCACCTGACATGTTCACCTAGAGTGAAATAAATCCCAGGAGTGCCGGGGGCGACATGGCGAAGAAGGTTTCCGATCCCAAGGCTGGTCTCGCCGGTGCGACGGCCAAGCCGCTGCCAAAGGTTTCGGCCGACGGCAAGACCATCCGCGCGCCGCTGACGCAGAACCCGCATGCCATTCGCGACACGCGCGAAAAAGTGCTGGAGGTGGCGATCGGCCGCGAGGTGCGGGCGTTCCGCAAGAAGCTCGGTATCACCGTCGCCGATCTGGCGGTCGCCACCGACATTTCTCTGGGCATGCTGTCGAAGATCGAGAACGGCATCACCTCGCCGTCGCTGACCACCTTGCAGGCGCTGTCGCGGGCGCTCGGCGTTCCGGTCACCGCCTTTTTCCGCCGCTTTGAGGAAGAGCGCAGCGCCGTCTTCGTCAAGGCCGGCCAAGGCCTCGATGTCGAGCGCCGCGGCACCCGTGCAGGCCATCAGTACAATCTGCTCGGCCATATCGGCTCCAACACCAGCGGCGTCGTCGTCGAACCCTATCTGATCACACTGACCGAGGATTCCGATGTGTTCCCGACCTTCCAGCATGAGGGCATGGAGTTCCTCTACATGCTGGAAGGCGAGGTGGTTTACCGGCACGGCAGCAACCTTTACCCGATGAAGCCCGGCGACAGCCTGTTCTTCGATGCCGACGCACCGCACGGGCCGGAACAGTTGACGAAGCTGCCGATGCGCTATTTGTCGATCATTTGCTATCCGCAGAGCGCGGGGTGAGGTTAGCTGTCCCGCAAAACTCTCTTCCTCTCCCTCCGGAGGGGGGAGAGGTGGCGCTGCGAAGCAGCGACGGAGTGGGGGAAGGCGGTCCTCAAACGCGAAGCCGCCGACAAGTGGCACGACCGAGCGGGCCTGAAATCTCGGCAGGCAGCTGAACAATCGGAAGCATCGCCTGGGCGCGAACTCACAACCGCCGAATCTGGTCGACCCCCAGTCCGTCGAGCTTCGCTCGACACCTCTCCCCCGATCGACGGGGTAGAGGAAGGGAGCGAAACCGTCCCGCCGGGCTCCTTTCTTTCTCTCCCAGCAGGCTCTAATCCGGCCCAAAGCCCGAACTTGTCGCACTCCCATCATCCAGCTTCGACAGCCACTCGACCAACGCCGGACGATAGCGCGTCAGGCCCTTGTAGTTGGCGAGTTCGTCGGGCAGGTCGCGGATGACGCGGTGCAGGCGCCGTGCCCATTTGGGCTGCGTCACCAATTCGTCCATCTTGATCAGATAGCAGCGGATCGGGAAGACGATGCCGTTGGAGCGCGGCAGGCGCCAGAAACTCTGCAGTTCGACACGCAGATGCACCTTGTCGCCGACATTCTCCGGCGTCACCGTCGCCCGGTCCGGACCCCATTTGTGGTAGTTTTCCGGACTGGTGTCGAGGCGCGGATTGATGGTCATCGTCCAATTCAGGCGCCGCGCCGGCTTGCCCTGCTGGATGTTGGTGAGGAATTTCAGCGCCCTGACGAAAATCCCCTTCTCATGCGCCAGCGGCACCGGCGCATGCCATTCGAAGAAGTTCATGCCGATGTCGAAATCGAGCGACCAGTCGGCCTGGGTGGTGACCATGCCGGCATCCATCCACAGATTGCCGTCGCGCTGGTCGAGGATGCAGAAATCGCCCTGGCTCTGCCGGGTGATGTATTCCATCGGGCCGTAAGGCAACGTCGAGGTGTCGCCGAAAGTGAAGGTGTCGTCGATACCGAGCGGCCGGTTGATCCAGCGCCAGCGATCGCCGTCGCGGGTCAGCGTGAAATGCTCGGGATAGCCCAGCGCCTGCTGCTCCATCAGCAATTCGAGCAGGTCCCAGCCGGCCAGCGTCATGTGCGGCAGCGACTGGCAGCGCAGCGGATCCTCAGCCAGGACCAGCGCGCGGTCCTGCATCTCGGCGACATAGTGCTCGTCGACGTCGATCAGGTTTTCCAGCACGCTGCCCCTGGGTCCGACGACATGCGGCTCGATGTTGACCGCATACATGTAGGCGTCTTCGTGGAACGGGAACGGAAACCGCCTTATGTGCTCGGGGCTGTTCTTGAAGGTGAAGTCGTCGCGGAACGTTTCCTTGCGAAAGGTAATGCCCATGATTTTCTCCTACCGTTCCAGGACCAGCGACCGGCCTTCGAAGCGCGACACGCACGGCATGATCTTCTTGCCCGAACGGTGCTCTTCCTCGCTTAGCCAGTGGTCGTTGTGGATGAACTTGCCGTCGCAAGAGATGACGTTGGTTTCGCACTGGCCGCAGACGCCGCCGCGGCAGAGGTAAGGCGGATCGACGCCGGCCGCCTCGATCGCTTCCAAGAGGCTCTGCTGTTCGTCGACGCGGATCGCCTTGCCGCTGACGGCAAGCGTCACGTCGAACGGCAGCCCGGGCTGGGGTGCCGCGAAATGCTCGAAATGCACGGTCTCCGGCGGCCAGCCCAAGGCAGCAGCCCGATCGCGCACCCAGTTGATCATGCCGGCCGGGCCGCAGACATAGAGATGCGTGCCGAGCGGCTGCGTCGACAGCAACCGGTCGAGTCCGATGCGCTCGTCGAGGTCATCATGATAGAGCCTGACCCTGCGGTCGTAGCGCGCGCGCAGCACATCCGCATAGGTGCCGAGCGATGCGGTGCGGACGGTGTAATGCAGTTCGAAATTGCCGCCCTCCGCCGCCAGCTGCGCGGTCTGCGCCATGAACGGCGTGATGCCGATGCCGCCGGCCAGCATCAGATGCTTTTTGGCGCGCAGGTCGAGCGAGAACAGGTTGACCGGATAGCTGACCACCATCTCCATGCCGGGCTTGACGCTCCGGTGCATGAACAGCGAGCCGCCGCGCCCGACATCGTCACGGCGCACCGAGATCGTGTATTCGCGCGTATCGAGTGGCGAGCCCATCAGCGAATAGGGATTGAGCCGGGTCCGTTCGCCATCGCGCATTTCAACGACAACGTGCGCGCCGCCGGAAAATGTCGGCAACAGGTTGCCGTCGCGCCGGCGGAAATGGAAGCGGCTGACCAGGTCGTTGACCGGGACGACATCGCTGACAACGACGTCTAGCTTAGTGGTGCCGGTGCTCATCGGAAAATCTCCTCCATCGGAGGAATTTCGCTGCGATCTTCCGCATTGATGCAGACGCCCTGGAAGGCTGCGATGCGCCTGGAATAATGGTCGCGCACCAGAAGCAGCAGGCCGCAATGCGCGCAGGTCGCCGGCTGCGTCGTGACATTCTCGGTGATGCCCTTGCAGTGGACGCATTGCATGCGCCGCGCCAGCGAGCCGCGGTGCTCGGTCTGGATCGAGGTGTGGTCTATGCCGGCTTCAAGCGCCACCTGCATCGCCTGGCCGATCAGGCCCTCGGTGCCCGAGAGATAGAGGCGCAGGCCCATATGCGCGTTGGCCAGTGTCTGCCGGAGCCGTGGCAACAGGCTGGCAAAGGACGGCGCCTGGTGGAACTGTGCCGGCTTCAACGCTTCGAGCGCGACGGTGTGTTTGCCGTCCGGCCCAGGAATGAAGACGACTTCGGCGTCGTCGAAAAACCTGGGGGGCGCCCTCCCGGCCATCTCCGCTATTGCCAGCGCCCCTTCCGCGTCCGCGATGAAAAGATGATGCTTGCCGGGTTGCGGAGACAAAGTTCCGTAAACCGGCCGGCTGATGATGCTTTTGGCTGCCATTTATGCCTTCGTGCCTCGAACCCCTCGCCGTTGACTATGCCTCAACCTTTCGCGGTGCGCTTGGTCTTCTTGGGATCGTCGAATGGCAGTGGCTGCGCCGTCGCCTTGATGGCACCGCTCTTGTTGCGGATTTCGAGCTTGGTGTCCTTGACCGCGCAGTCGACGTCGAGTCGGGCGATGCCCATCGATTTCTCGACCAGCGGCGAATACATGGCGCAGGTCACCACGCCGACCTTTTTGCCGTCGCGATAGACCGGCGCGCCTTCATCGGCCGGCTCCTTACCGTCGAGCAGGACGCCATAGATCTTGAAGCGCTCCTTGCCCTTCAGACGATAGTGCTCCTCGGCACCGCGAAAGCCGGTCTTGCCAGGGCTGACGGTGAAGTCGAGGCCGAGTTCCCAAAGCGTGTCGCCTGGGCCTTCGTTCTCAAACGGATATTTTTGGGAGTTGTCATAGGGGTAGAAGAGCAGATAACTTTCGACGCGCAGCATGTCGAGCGTGGTGAAGCGGCACGGAATGATGCCGGCGCTCTTGCCCTCGTCGAGGATCCTGTCCCAGATCGTGCCGGCATCCTGGCCGCGGCAGAAGATCTCGTAGCCGCGCTCGCCGGTATAGCCGGTGCGCGAGATCATCACCGGAAGACCGAACAGCTGCGTCTGCATGTGATGGAAATAGTTGAGGTCGCGAATACCCGGCACGTGCTTGGCCAGATAGTCGACCGCTGTCGGACCCTGCAGCGACAGATCGTGCAGATTGTCGTCGAAGCGCAGCGAGACGTCGCGTCCTACCGAAGCACGCTGCAACTCCTCATGGCCGGTGCCCGAACCATGCACGACCATCCATGCATTGGGGCCGGTGCGGTAGAGGATGCAATCGTCGGTGAATTTCCCCGCCTCGTTCAGCATGCAGGCATAGGCCGACTTGCCGGGATAGATCTTTTCGACATCGCGCGTCGTCGCCAGGTCGATCAGGTGTGAGGCATGCGGCCCGGTGATATGGACTTTCTTGAGGCCGGAGACATCCATCAGACCAGCCTTGGTGCGGATGGCGATGTACTCCTCGTCGGCATCCTTGTCGTAGGTCCAGGCGGTTCCCATGCCGCTCCAGTCTTCGAGCTTCGAACCGAGCGCGCGATGGCGATCCGCCAGGGTCGAAAATCTCCAGGATGCCGTCATCCGCTCGTCCTCCGTTTCGATAATGCTCTGCTGTTCCCTGCCCCCTGCGCAGCGGCGGGAGCTTTGGCCGAATATTGATCGCAAACCTCCGGGCGCCGCAATACCCATAAGCAATTAATTTCATTCTCAGGCAAAATCCGTTGCGCCAAGCAAACGGTTAACCCCGCGTAAATCGCGCTTGACAATTGCGGGATTCAGACAGAACTTATGAAAAAAATTTCACTCTGTTGAAAGAGGACGGCGGACGGGAGATTCGGAACCGGACGGCGGAAAAGGGGAGAAACCGATGTCAGACATGCAGCAGCGCATCGAAGCGCTGTACCGTTCCGACCTGCGCGGAGCCGCGCTCCTGATCGTCTGCCTGTGGGCGACGATCCTCTTCGTCCTCCTCATGACATGGCCCTACATCCCGCACAGCGGCATCAAGGCCGTCGTCGCGATCGCCGCCGCCGCCGTGCTGATCTTCAACACCGCGGCCATCCTGGCGATGGTCAAGCACTACAAGGAAGACAAGGAATTCATTTACGGGCTCGACATCAAGAACGCCGACGCGTTCAGCAACCGCAAGTCCTGAGGGGTAGAAGAGATGTCCCGCTACACGCCGCCGGAGCAAAGCAAGGCCGGGCAGGTTTTCGACATCGCCGTCGTCGTCGTCGCCATTTTCGTGGCACTGTGGCTACCGCTCAAGCTGGGCCTCGCCGGCGCGGCGAAATCCATCGACGCGCTCGACGCCAAGACCTGGGAAGCGCTAGGCCAGAACCCGACCATGGCGTCTATCTGGGAAAAGCTCGGCTATACGCCCGAGACCGCGCACGACATCATCCAGAACCGCTTCCACTATGTCATCGACTGGCCGACGCTGATCATCATGGCGGCGGTGCTGATCGGTTATTTCATCTTCCTGTTTCGTGCATCAGACCGCGAATACCGCGACGTCATCAACGAAAAATTCGACGACAAGTAAGAGTTCTGAGGACGATCTAATTCGGGGGACACGATCATGTGGGTGGCACTCTCTTACGCATGCTGGGGCATCTCGATCGTGCTCGCTTTGTGGATGCTCTACGACTGGTTCAAGGTCGACACGACCTTCTCCGAAGAGGTGCTGACCTCCTCGCGCGAAGGCGAACTGGAAGCCACTTCCGAAAAACACCGGATCTGAGTGAGGATTGAACAATGACGATCGCACTTGAACCGGCTGCCCCGGCTGCCCAAGGGGACAGAGTTTCACTCCTGCGCGTGCTCGGACCGGCCCATGTCTGGGCGCTCGGCGTCGGCATCGTCCTGGTCGGCGAATTCACCGGCTGGAATTTCTCGGCCGACAAGGGTGGCGCACTGGCCGCGCTGATCGTCTGCTGGGTCGTGGGATTGCTCTACACCTCGGTCGCCATGATCGATTCCGAGGTGACATCGACCGTGGCCGCCGCCGGCGGCCAGTATGCGCAGGCAAAGCACATCGTCGGACCGCTGATGGCGTTCAACGTCGCGCTGTTCCTGGTCTTTGCCTACACCATGCTCGAAGTGTCCGACGCCATCCTGCTCGGCGACACCATCGTCGCCAAGGCCGGCGTCGAAGGGCTCACCCACAATTCCTTCATCGCCGCGACCATCGTCGTGCTGGCGTGGCTGAACTATCGCGGCGTGCTGATGACGCTCAACGTCAACTTCGTCATCACAGCAGTCGCCTATATCTCGATTGTCATCCTGTTCTTTTCGGTCAGCCCGTGGACGCAAGGCGCCGTGCTGAAGCTGAACGAGTTGGTCACTCCCGGCAATGCGCTCCCCTATGGCTGGATCGGCGTCATCGCCGCCTTCCAGTTCGGCATCTGGTACTATCTCGGCATCGAGGGCACCACACAGGCCGCCGAGGAAGTGCGCTCGCCGGCCCGCTCGCTGCCTTACGGCACCATGGCCGGCATGATCACGCTTTTGATCGCAGCCGCCATGACCTGGTATGTCTGCGCCTCGATGATGCCATGGGAATATCTCGGCATCACCTATTATCCGCTGTGGGACGCCGGCAAACTGACTGGCAGCCCGCTGCTCGAGAACCTGTTGTTCGTCGCCACGCTGCTTGCTGCAATGGCCTCCGCCAATGGCTGCATCAACGATGCGGCGCGCGCCTGGTTCTCGCTCGGCCGCGACCGCTATCTGCCGACATGGTTCTCGGCCGTGCATCCGAGATATCGCACGCCCTATCGTTCGATCCTGTTCCTGCTGCCGATCGCGCTGGCCTTCGCCTTCATCGCCGACCTCAACCAGGCGATCACCTTCTCGATCCTGTCGGGCGTGCTGCAATATACCTTCATGAGCATCAACATCATCATGTTCCGCAAGAAGTGGCCGCTGGGCTCGATCCGGCGCGGCTACACGCACCCCTTCCACCCGATCCCGGCCATCGTGCTGTTTTGCCTGTGCGTGGTGACCTTCTTCGCCATCTTCCTCGGCTTCGGCTCGCAGCTGATCGCCATGGTCGCCTTCTATTTCCTGATCTCGCTGTGGTTCCATTTCTATCGCTACAAATTCGTGCGGCGCGGCGACCAATTCACCATGCCGTGGCCAAAGCCGCAGGGTTATTGATGGGAGTAGGCCCGTCCGGATCCCGGGCGGGCCTGGCATGAGAAAATGTCCGAGGTGACATCAGCACTGCTGGCCGGGGCCATTGTCCTAGCTGTCGTCCTCCACCTTGCCTGGCAGGCGCGTGCCAGCCACAGCAGGGCGTCGATGGCGCTCGCCGTCGAGCAGGGCCGCATCCGCACAGTCATCGCCGACGCTGCCAATGTTTCGGATGGCACCGCCGGCGTCATCACCTGGGAAGGATCCTGGAACGGCAAACGTGTCCAGGTGCGCACCATCGTCGATACGCTGGCGACGCGAAAACTGCCGGCGCGCTGGCTCAGTGTTTCGATCACCGAAGAGGTCGCGGTGCCGGCGACGTTCGACATGATGATGCGGCCGGGATCGCCGACGACCTTCTCCAATTTCGATCATCTCGAGCACACGCTGCCGAAGAGCTCAGCATTTCCGGCTGAGGCCGTGTTGCGGACCGATCGCAGGGGCGTCCACTTCCCACTGGAGACCATCGCCGGCCACCTCGGGATTTTTTCCGAAGGGCGCGCCAAGGAACTGCTGATCACCCCGAAAGGGGTACGCATCGTGTGGCTGCTGGCCGAAGCCGAACGGGCGCGTTATGGCGTCTTTCGGCAGGCCGAATTCGGCGACGCCACACTCGATCCCGCGCTGATCGAAAGACTGCTGGTGTCGGTGTCGGCGCTTCGCGACGCCATCAACAAAAGCGAACGGCAGGCCGCATGACCATTCCCACCACTGCACCCACCAACCCCTATCTGGTTCTCGGCGCCGCAATCGTGTTGCCGGGAAGCGGGCATGTCATTCTCGGCGTGCCGGTGCGCGGCCTGCAGTTCCTTTTCTTCATGGTGATCCTGGCATGGGTGACGGCCAAGATCGCACCGTCGGATGCCAGCTTTGTCGGCCGTCACGCCGGCGGCTTCCTGATCTATGCCTTGTCGATTCTCGACGCCTACAAGATCGCTCGCATCCGCACCGCGAAATGGGTTCACACTGCCCGGCGAGACGGCGACAGTGCGCAGAGCGGCATTGAGCCGCATAGGTAACTAGAGGAATATTTTTTTCATATGATTGAATTAGTGCAGCTCATTCGATACATCGTCTCTTAGCTACAAACGATCTCTTAGCTACAAACATCGGAGGCTGACATGTGTGGAATTGTCGGACTGTTTTTGAAGGACAAGTCGCTGGAGCCCCAGCTTGGCGCGATGCTGTCGCAGATGCTGATCTCGCTCAGCGATCGCGGTCCCGACAGCGCCGGCATTGCCATCTATGGCGCGCCTTCCAAAAATGAGGCCAAGATCACCATCCAGTCGGCCAAGCCGGACCGCGATTTCCGCGGCCTCGAGGCGGAGCTCGCCAAGGCCATCGGCACGCCGGTGACGATCGCGGTGAAATCCACCCATGCGGTCGTCAGGACCACGCCCGCCAAGATCGATGAAGCGCGCGAAACCATCCAGACGCTGCGCCCCGACATCCGCATCATGGGCGCCGGCGACGTTGTCGAGATCTACAAGGAAGTCGGCCTGCCCGAGGCGGTCGTCGATCGCTTCGATGTCCGCAAGATGACCGGCACGCATGGCATTGGTCATACCCGGATGGCGACGGAATCGGCCGTGACGACAATGGGCGCGCATCCGTTCTCGACCGGCGCCGACCAGTGCCTTGTGCACAATGGCTCGCTGTCGAACCACAACAATGTCCGCCGCGAGCTGATCCGCGAAGGCATGACCTTCGAGACCGAAAACGACACCGAGGTTGCTGCCGCCTATCTCTCGTCGCAGATGGCGCATGGCAAGAATCTCGGCGAGGCGCTGGAAGGCACGCTTTCCGATCTCGATGGCTTCTTCACCTTCGTCGTCGGCACCAAGAACGGCTTTGGCGTGGTGCGCGATCCGATCGCCTGCAAGCCCGCCGTGATGGCCGAAACCGACCAGTATGTCGCCTTCGGCTCGGAATATCGCGCGCTGACCAAACTGCCTGGCATAGACAATGCGAGGGTCTGGGAACCCGAACCCGCAACCGTCTATTTCTGGGAGCATTGAATTCATGCCGGCAACCACGCTTTCAAAGACGGCAGCACGCGACCCTCGGGTCTTCGATCTCGACCAATTGTCGCTGCGTGAACTCAATCAGGCGCTGCACAATCTGGCTCCCGGCTCGAATGAAACGGCATGGGAAGTGCTGAACCCGAAAGGCAGCCATTCGGTCGCCGTTGGCGTCGACCAGCCTGTTGCCATCGATGTGCGCGGCAGCGTCGGCTATTACTGCGGCGGCATGAACTCCGGCAGCACGATTACCGTGCATGGCTCGGCGGGGCCTGGCGTCGGCGAGAACATGATGTCGGGCTCGATCACCATCAAGGGCGACGCCAGCCAATATGCCGGCGCTACCGGCAAGGGCGGGCTGCTGGTCATCGAAGGCAATGCGTCGTCGCGCTGCGGCATTTCGATGAAGGGCATCGACATCGTCGTGCACGGCAATATCGGCCACATGTCGGCCTTCATGGCGCAGTCCGGCAATCTGGTGGTGCTGGGCGATGCGGGAGACGCGCTCGGTGATTCCATCTACGAGGCTCGTCTGTTCGTGCGCGGCAAGGTCGACAGCCTGGGTGCCGACTGTATCGCCAAGGAGATGCGGGCCGAGCATCTGGAATTGCTGCAGGGCCTGCTCGATCGCGCCGGCGTGACCGGCGTCAAGCCGGCGGAGTTCAAGCGCTACGGCTCGGCGCGTACCCTCTACAATTTCAATATCGACAACGCCGACGCGTATTGAGGCAGCATGACCTACAGGAACCCGCCGACGACGCCGCGCAAATCCGCGACCTTCGACGACTATACGCTTTCCGAAATCCGCCGCGCCGCGGCGACCGGCATCTATGATATCCGTGGCGCCGGCGCCAAGCGCAAGCTGCCGCATTTCGACGACCTCCTGTTCCTCGGCGCCTCGATCTCGCGCTATCCGCTCGAAGGCTACCGCGAGCGCTGCGACACATCAGTCGTGCTCGGTTCACGCCATGCCAAGAAGCCGATCGAGCTGAAGATCCCGATCACCATCGCCGGCATGAGCTTTGGCTCGCTGTCCGGTCCGGCCAAGGAAGCGCTCGGACGCGGCGCGACCCTGTCGGGCACCTCGACCACGACGGGCGACGGCGGCATGACCGAGGAAGAGCGCGGCCATTCCAAGCAGCTGGTCTATCAATACCTGCCGTCGCGCTATGGCATGAACCTGCGCGATCTGCGCCGTGCCGATGCGATCGAAGTCGTCGTCGGCCAGGGCGCCAAGCCGGGTGGCGGCGGCATGCTGCTTGGCCAGAAGATTTCCGACCGCGTCGCCGAAATGCGCACGCTGCCGAAGGGCATCGACCAGCGCTCGGCCTCGCGCCATCCGGACTGGACGGGTCCCGACGATCTCGAGATCAAGATCCTCGAATTGCGCGAAATCACAGACTGGGAAAAGCCGATCTACGTCAAGGTCGGCGGTGCCCGGCCCTATTACGATACCGCGCTTGCGGTGAAGGCCGGCGCCGATGTCGTCGTCGTCGACGGCATGCAGGGCGGCACCGCAGCCACCCAGGAAGTGTTCATCGAAAATGTCGGCATGCCGACGCTTGCCTGCATCAGGCCGGCGGTGCAGGCGCTGCAGGATCTCGGCATGCACCGCAAGGTGCAGCTGATCGTCTCCGGCGGCATCCGCAACGGCGCCGATGTCGCCAAGGCGCTGGCGCTCGGCGTCGACGCGGTCTCGATCGGCACGGCCGCCCTTGTCGCGCTCGGCGACAACGATCCCCGCTGGGAGGCGGAGTATAACGAGCTCGGCACCACGGCCGGCGCCTATGACGACTGGCACGAGGGGCGCGACCCCGCAGGCATCACCACGCAGGACCCCGAACTGATGAAGCGGGTCGACCCGGTGGCCGCCGGACGACGGCTGGCGAACTACCTCAAGGTGATGACGCTGGAAGCGCAGACCATCGCCCGTGCCTGCGGCAAGAACAGCCTGCACAATCTGGAACCCGAGGACCTCGTCGCGCTGACGATCGAGGCAGCCGCTATGGCCGGCGTACCGCTGGCCGGCACCAACTGGATACCGGGGAAGAACGGCTTCTAATCAATGAAGGGCCGAAGCCCACACGCTCTGGGGCCACAATCGACAAAAAAATGGGGAACTTCCGTGACAGTTGATCTTGCTGAATTCGCAAGGGCGAAAAACGTCAAATATTTCATGATTTCCTACACTGACCTGTTCAGTGGCCAGCGTGCCAAGCTGGTGCCGGCGCAAGCCATCGCCGACATGCAGAAGGATGGCGCCGGCTTTGCCGGTTTCGCCACCTGGCTTGATCTGACGCCGGCGCATCCCGACATGCTGGCGGTGCCGGACCCGGACTCGGTGATCCAGCTGCCGTGGAAGCCGGAGGTCGCCTGGGTCGCCGCCAACTGCATCATGGACGACAAGGAGGTCGACCAGGCGCCGCGCAACACGCTGAATCGGCTGATCGCGGAAGCCGCCAGCGACGGCATGCACGTCAAGACCGGCGTCGAGGCCGAGTTCTTCCTGATCTCGCCGGACGGCAAGACGATTTCCGACGAATACGACACGGCCTCAAAGCCCTGCTACGACCAGCAAGCGGTGATGCGCCGCTACGACGTCATCGCCGAGATCTGCGACCACATGCTGGCGCTCGGCTGGGGCGCCTACCAGAACGACCACGAGGACGCCAATGGCCAGTTCGAGATGAACTGGGCCTTCGACGATGCGTTGGCGACCGCCGACAAGCACTCCTTCTTCAAATTCATGGTCAAGTCGATCGCGGAAAAGCATGGCCTTCGAGCGACCTTCATGCCCAAACCCTTCCAGGGACTGACCGGCAATGGCTGCCATGCCCATATCTCGGTGTGGGACAAGGCCGGCAAGACCAACGTTTTCGCCGACAATGCGATGGAGCTTGGCCTGTCGGCCAAGGGCCGGAATTTCCTCGGCGGCATCATGAAGCATGCTTCCGCGCTGGCCGCGATCACCAACCCGACGGTCAATTCCTACAAGCGCATCAACGCGCCGCGCACCATTTCGGGCGCCACCTGGGCGCCGAACACGGTGACCTGGACCGGCAACAACCGCACCCACATGGTGCGCGTGCCCGGCCCCGGCCGCTTCGAACTGCGATTGCCGGACGGGGCGGCCAACCCCTATCTGCTGCAGGCGGTCATCATCGCCGCCGGCCTCGACGGCATCCGCTCGAAGGCAGATCCCGGCAAGCGCTATGACATCGACATGTACCAGCATGGGCACACGGTGAAAGGCGCGCCAAAACTGCCGCTCAATCTGCTCGACGCGCTGCGCGAGTTCGACAAGGACAAATCGCTCAAGGCGGCGCTGGGTGAGGAATTCTCGTCGGCCTACCTAAAGCTGAAGCACCAGGAATGGAATTCCTATGCTTCGCACTTCACGCAATGGGAGCGCGACCACACGCTGGATATCTGACCACCAGCGCGGTGCGAGCGACCTCGGAATGAACGTATGAAATATTCGATCTTTTCGCTCGCCCGTGCTGCCCTGTCCGGCCACAAGAATTGGCAACGCACCTGGCGCGACGCCACGCCGAAGGACCGCTACGATGTGGTGATCATCGGCGGTGGCGGCCATGGCCTTGCCACCGCCTGGTTTCTCGCCAGCGAGTACGGCATCAAGAATGTTGCCGTGCTCGAAAAAGGCTGGATCGGCTCCGGCAATGCCGGCCGCAACACCACCATCATCCGCTCCAATTACGGCCTGCCAGGCAATACCGGCTTTTACGAATTGTCGATGAAGCTGTGGGAGCGGATGGAGCAGGACCTCAACTACAATGCAATGGTCAGCCAGCGCGGCGTCATCAACCTCTACCACTCCGACGCACAGCGCGACGCTTATGCGCGGCGCGGCAACACCATGCGTATCAACGGCATCGACGCCGAACTGCTCGACCTCGCTGCCGTCAAGAAGATGATACCGTTCCTGAACTTCGACAATGCGCGCTTTCCCGTGCAAGGCGGGCTGTTGCAGCGACGCGGCGGCACGGCGCGGCACGATGCTGTTGTCTGGGGCTATGCGCATGCGGCGAGCGAACTCGGCGTCGACATCATCCAGAATTGCGAAGTCACCGGCTTCGTCAGGGACGCCAATGGCAAGGTGACCGGCGTCGAGACGTCGCGCGGCAAGATCGGCGCCGGCAAGGTCGGTATGGCTGTTGCCGGAAGTTCATCGCGCGTCGCGGCGATGGCCGGCCTGCGCCTGCCCATCGAAAGCCATGTGCTGCAGGCCTTCGTCTCCGAGGCGATCAAGCCGCTCATCCCTGGTGTCATGACCTTCGGCGCCGGCCATTTCTACGTCAGCCAGTCCGACAAGGGCGGGCTGGTGTTCGGCGGCGACATAGACGGCTACAATTCCTATGCCCAGCGCGGCAATATGCCTGTCATGGAGGACGTCTGCGAGGGCGGCATGGCGCTGATGCCGATGATCGGCCGCGTGCGCTTGCTGCGCCAGTGGGGCGGCATCATGGACATGTCGATGGACGGTTCGCCGATCATCGACAAGACGCCGGTCGACGGGCTCTATCTCAACGCCGGCTGGTGCTATGGCGGCTTCAAGGCGACGCCGGGCTCCGGCTTCGTCTTTGCCCATCTTCTTGCGCGCGACGAATCGCACGAAGAAGCCGCGCGGTTCCGCCTCGACCGGTTCCGGACTGGCGCCATGATCGACGAAAAGGGCCAGGGCGCCCAACCGAACCTGCATTGAAGGCGGTCTAGAACAGCATGCGCATTGTCTGTCCCTTCTGCGGTGAACGCGAACTCGGCGAGTTCACCTATCTCGGCGACGCCAAGCCTGTGCGGCCCGAAGCCGGCGCCTCGGAAGACGAGGTCTTCGACTATGTCTATCTGCGCGACAATGTCGCCGGACAGACCAGCGAACACTGGTACCATGGCGGGGGTTGCCGGGCCTGGCTGAAGGTCACCCGCAACACGCTGACGCACGAGATTTCCGCCGTTGAGCCGGCGGCGGGTGCCGGCGCCGCGAAAGTCGGTGCGTGATGGCCGGCGCGCAGACACACCGGCTCGGCAATGGCGGTCTCATCGACCGGTCGGCGCCGCTGAACTTCCGCTTCGACGGCAAGGCTTTCTCCGGCTTCCAGGGCGACACGCTGGCCTCGGCGCTGATCGCCAATGGCGTCAAGCTGGTCGGCCGCTCGTTCAAATACCATCGCCCGCGCGGTATTCTCACCGCCGGTTCGGAAGAACCCAACGCATTGGTCGAGTTGCGCACGGGTGCACGGCGCGAGCCGAACACCAAGGCCACCACGGCCGAGCTTTATGAAGGGCTTGAAGCCGCGAGCCAGAACCGCTGGCCATCGCTGCGCCACGATATGATGTCGGTCAACCAGTTGTTCGCGCCGATCTTCGTCGCCGGCTTCTACTACAAGACCTTCATGTGGCCGGCGAAATTCTGGGAAGCAATCTACGAGCCGGCGATCCGTCGCGCCGCCGGCCTTGGCCGCGCCGCAGGCGTCGCCGATCCGGACCACTACGACAAGGCATGGGCGCATTGCGATGTGCTGATCGCCGGTTCAGGCCCGGCCGGTTTGGCCGCGGCATTGGCAGCCGGCCGCGCTGGTGCCCGCGTCATCCTGTGCGAAGAGGATTTTGTCCCCGGCGGCCGCCTGCTGTCGGATGACGGCACGATCGATGGTGTGCCGGCAGCCGAATGGCTGTCGCGGACGCTGGCTGAACTGGCTGATATGCCGGACGTCCGCATCATGACCCGCACGGCACTATTCGGCGTCTACGATGGCGGTACCTATGGCGCGATCGAGCGAGTCAACGACCACCTGCCCTCGCCGCCCGAGCATCAGGTGCGCCAGCGGCTGTGGCGGATCGTGGCCAAGCGCTGCGTTGTCGCGGCCGGCGCCATCGAACGGCCGATCGTCTTTGCCGGCAACGACACGCCCGGTGTGATGATGGCGTCCGCCATGCGCACCTATGTCGCGCGCTATGCGGCGACACCGGCGAAGCGCCTCGCGCTGTTCACCAACAATGAGGATGGCTGGCGCACTGTCGAGACGGCACTCGGTGCCGGTCTGCAGATCGCGGCGGTCATCGATGCACGGTCCGAAGTATCGCCGGCGCATCGTTCGCTGGCCTCCAAGGGCGGCTTCCCGGTGCTGCACGGTTCCGTCAGTGGCGTCGATGGCGGCAAGGATGGGGTCAGGAAAATCGCGGTGTCGCTGACCGGCGGCGCGCGCGCCGAAGTCGAAGCCGACGGGCTCGCCGTCTCGGGCGGCTGGAACCCGGCGGTTGGGCTGACCTCCTATCATCGCGGCCGGCCGAAATGGCGTGACGACATTGCCGCCTTCGTGCCCGACGGCGCGCCCTCCGGCATGGTCGCCGCCGGCGCCGCCAATGGCGATTTCGGGCTCGGCGCCTGCCTGAGCCAGGGATTTGCCGCCGGCGCGGCAGCGGCGCGTGACACGGGACATAGCGGCACAGTGGGTACCGCGCCTTTCGCCGACGACGAGGCATTCTCGCTGACGCCGCTCTGGCACGTCGCCGGCAAGGGCAAGGCTTTTGTCGATTACCAGCACGACGTCACCGCCTCTGACATCGAACTGGCGCAACGCGAAGGCTTTGAATCCGTCGAACACCTGAAGCGCTACACGACGCTCGGCATGGCCACCGACCAGGGCAAGACCTCGAATGTCGCCGGCCTTGCCATCATGGCCGCGGTCAGCGGCCGTTCGATCCCCGAGACCGGCACGACGATCTACCGGCCGCCTTACGTGCCGGTCGCCATCGGCGCCTTCGCCGGCCATCACCGCGACGAGACGTTCCATGCGACGCGGCTGACGCCGTCGCACCACTGGGCCGTGGAACAAGGTGCTGTCTTCGTCGACACCGGCCTGTGGAAACGCGCGCAATGGTACCCGCGCGCGGGCGAGAAGGACTGGCTGGAATCGGTGACCCGCGAGGTCAAGGCGGTGCGCGGTGGCGTCGGCTTCTGCGATGTCTCGACGCTCGGCAAGATCGACGTGCACGGCCCCGATGCCGGCGCCTTCCTGGATCGCGTCTACATCAACACCTTCTCCAGCCTCGCAGTTGGCAAGGCGCGCTATGGGCTGATGCTGCGCGAGGACGGCATCGTCTATGACGATGGCACGACATCGCGGCTGGCCGAGGACCATTACTTCCTGACCACCACCACGGCCAAGGCCGGGCTGGTGATGCAGCATCTCGAATTCTGCCGCCAGGTGCTGTTCCCGGAGCTCGACGTGCAGTTGACCTCGGTTTCGGACCAGTGGGCGCAATTCTCGATCGCCGGACCCAAAGCCCGCGATCTGCTGAGGGAAATCGTTGATCCGGCCGAGGACCTTTCCAACGAAGGCTTTCCATTCATGGGCGCACGGGAAGTCGCCCTGCGCGGCGGCCTCAAGGCGCGGCTGTTCCGCATCTCATTCTCAGGCGAGATGGCTTTCGAGATTTCGGTGCCGGCGCGCTTTGGCGATGCCATGGTGCGCAATTTGATGCTTGCCGGAGCGCCATTCGGCGTGACGCCCTACGGTACCGAGGCGCTCGGCGTCATGCGCGTCGAAAAGGGCCACATTGCCGGACCGGAATTGAGCGGCACGACGACGGCGGCCGATCTTGGCCTCGGCAAGATGATGTCGACCAAGAAGGATTTCATCGGCCGGGTGATGGCGGGGCGCGAGGCGCTGATCGCGCCGGACCGGCAGGTCGTCGTCGGTATCAAGCCGACGGACAAGGCACGCCGCTTGCGCTCCGGCGCGCACGTCATCCCGAAGGGACAGACACCGGGACCGGGTAACGACCAAGGCTATGTCACCTCGGTCTGCTTCTCGCCGACGTTGGATCAGTGGATCGGGCTCGCGCTTGTCGAACGCGGCCGCGAGCGCATCGGCGAGATCGTCCACGCGCATGATCCATTGCGCGGCGAAGACTACGATGTCGAACTCTGCAATCCCGTCTTCTACGATCCGGATGGAGGGCGTCAGCGTGGTTGATTTTTCCTGGACTCCCCGCAGTCCGCTTGAAAAAGCGCTTGTCACCGGTGCGCATGGTGCACGCGGTATCGAGGCTGGCGTCTCGCTGACCGAGGTTCGCAATTTTGATCCGATCCAGGTGATGGCGCGGCGCGGCAAAGGAGCCGAACTGGCAAAGGCGACTAGGACCCGCTTCGGCATCGCGGCACCGGATGCGCCGAAGGCGGTACAAACTCCGGATGCCACGCTGATCTGGTCGGGGCCGGATCAGTTCTTGATCCTGTCGAAAAGTGGCAAGCACACGATGTGGACGCTGGCGCCGGCATTCACCGGTCCCGCTTCGCTATCGGACCAGTCGCATGCACGCGCGTTGATCAGCGTTTCCGGAATCCAGGCGCGCGCCATGCTCGCCAAGCTGTCGTCGATCGACCTGCATGCCGCCTCGTTTCCGATTGGTGCCGCTGCTGCGACGTCGATGGACCACACCAGCGTCACGCTCTGGCGCGGGAATGATCGGCCGGATGGCCTGGCGGTGTTCAACCTCCTGGTGTTCGCGACCTTTGCCGAAAGCCTTTGGCATACGATGCTCGACTCGGCTGCGGAGTACGGCGTTACGGTCAGCCATTCCGAGGATTTCGAATAGCGTTTGCGCGCGCCCCACCTTCTCCCTTGGGGGAGAAGGGAAGAAGTGCGCTTCGCCTTGCCAAACGCACGCGCACTGCTATTCTTACCGCTAAAATAATTTCACACACAGGCAAACTTGTTTCTCGAACCGCAAGGCTGAAATGAGCCAGTCGCCCTACCCCGCAATTGCTGCCGGACCGCCCCGGCCAAGCCTCATCCTGAGGCCCGGCCAGATCGCGCTGCCGCCGGGCATGGAGCGTTATACGATCCAGGGCAATGGCGCGGTGCTGATCGACATCGAGGCCGGCGACACGGTCACCGTGCGCAATGTCGAAGGCGGCCAGGCCTGCGAGTTGCTGGCCTGGGACAGGACCGGCGCGACCGATTCCGGCATTTTTGGTGAAACATCGAACAGCAATGCCGCCGGCATCAAGGCACTGCTCATGGAGGGTGACGACAGTCTCGCCTCGCTGCGGGGCGGGCTCGCGCGCCGGCAGGTGCAGCTTGACCATGCCAAGGCGGTGCGGGTGTTCGGCGCCACTACGCCTGCCGGTACAGAACAAACATTCACGGTCACGCGTGACGGCTCGATGCTGATTGCGGCCCCCGGCGGGCCGATGCTGGTCGACGGTCACGACACGGCGACGCCGCTGACCGCCATCGTTCGCCGCGCCACGATCCGCCCGGCGGCGAAATCGCTGTTGGCGGACCCGCTGGCCGACCCGGTGCTCGATTTGCGTGTCCATTCGGCGACGGCGGAGGCCTATTTCGTCAAGGCCGGTGACTATCTGCAGATCATCGATGTCGACGGCCGCCAGTGCACCGACTTCCAGTGCTTTTCGGCGCGCAAGCTGGACAGGGGACTGGATCATCCGCTCGACGTGACGACAACGCGCACGCTGATGGGTGCGAGCTACCCGATGCCCGGCCTGCATTCCAAATACTATGACCAGGACATGGAGCCGCTGGTCGAGGTGGTGCAGGACACATGCGGTCGGCACGACGCCTTCGCGCTCGCCTGCGCCGCCAAATATTACGACGACATCGGCTATCCCGGCCACACCAACTGCTCTGAGAACTTTAATCGCGCGTTGTTGGACAAAGGCGTCACGCCCCGCGCCGGCTGGATGGCGATCAACTTCTTCTTCAACACCGCGATCGACGCGCATGGCGTCATGGTGTCCGACGAGCCGTGGTCGCGGGCGGGCGACTACGTGCTGCTGCGGGCGCTCACCGACATCGTCTGCGTTTCCTCCGCCTGCCCCGACGACACGACGCCGGCCAATGGCTGGAACCCGACCGACATCCATGTGCGGACCTATTCCGGCCAGCACAAATTCTCGCGAGCGATCGCCAGACGCATGACGCCCGATTCGGAACCGAAAATGACCCGCGAGACAGCTTTTCATTCGAGCTTTGCCAAGCACACCCGCAACTTCGGCGAGTACAGGGGCTATTGGCTGGCCAATTCCTTCGCCAAGGACGGGCCGATCGCCGAATACTGGGCCTGCCGGCAGGATGCGGTGATCATGGACCTGTCGCCGCTGCGCAAGTTCGAGGTTACCGGTCCGGATTCCGAAGCGCTGCTGCAATACACGCTGACCCGCGACGTCAAGAAGCTGGGCGTCGGCCAGGTGGTCTACTCGGCGATGTGCTACGAGCATGGCGGCATGGTCGACGACGGCACCCTGCTGCGGCTCGGCAAGGACAATTTCCGCTGGGTCGGCGGCGACGATCTGTCCGGCGAATGGCTGCGCGAGACGGCCGCCAAGCTGGGTCTCAACGTGCTGGTGCGCTCGTCGACCGACCAGATGCACAATGTCGCCGTGCAGGGTCCGAAGAGCCGCGACATCCTGCGAGAAGTGATCTGGACTTCGCCATTGCAGCCATCGATCGACGAACTCGAATGGTTCCGCTTCGCCGTCGCCCGCATTGGTGGCGGCAACGGCATTCCGGTCGTGGTCTCGCGCACCGGCTATACCGGCGAGCTCGGCTACGAGATCTGGTGCCATCCGCGCGACGCCGAAAAAGTGTTCGACGCCATCTGGGAAGCCGGCCAGTCGCATGGACTGAAGCCGATGGGGCTGCAGGCGCTGGACATGGTGCGCATCGAGGCCGGGCTGATCTTCGCCGGCTACGAATTCTCCGACCAGACCGACCCGTTCGAGGCCGGCATCGGCTTCACCGTGCCGCTGAAGAGCAAGACCGACGATTTCATCGGCCGCGAAGCGCTGATCCGCCGCAAGGAGCACCCGCAGACGAAGCTGGTCGGCCTCGACATCGAGGCCAATATCGACGTCGGCCATGGCGACTGCGTGCATGTCGGCCGCGCCCAGATCGGCGTGGTCACGTCGGGCATGCGTTCTCCGATGCTGAACAAGACCATCGCGCTGGCCAGGCTCGACGTCACCCATTCAGCTGTCGGTACCGAGGTCGAGATCGGCAAGCTCGACGGCCATGCCAAGCGGCTGCCGGCGCGCGTCGTCGCCTTCGCCCACTACGATCCGCAAAAGACCAAACCACGCTCCTGACGGCCTTCCAAGACGGTGAGGCCGTGCTGGCAGTCGGTGATAGGAATTTTTTCTTGACCCGCTGAGGGCAGCTATGCTACATATTCGTCCATGGTGCTGATTTGCGCCGCGACCCGCCTCCGGCGGGTTTTTCGTTTCCAGACCCCTGGTCCTTTTCCGAACAATCCTGCCCGCCAGTGTGAAGCTGACATGTTTCGCAAGCGTGATGTGCACGGCGCGACAATTCGCTTGACGTGAAAGCGCGCCGGATCAATCTTCACTGTTAAGAAAAAAATACGACTGAGTGGAAACACCGGCAGTCGATCAATGCATGCGTCGATGGTGAAGCCTCGCTAAGCCGCGGCGGTCACGAACGGGGAACATCAAAATGGGGAACAAAGACATATGAGCACGATAACGACTGTCCTGGAGCCGCTTGCCGAAGGCAAATTGCACCGAAATATCGACTGGCGGGGCGCCTTCTGGGTGGCGAGCGGCGTGCCTGCCCTCGTCCTGTTCTCGATCGGCGGCATTGCCGGCACGACCGGCACGCTGGCCTTCGCGATCTGGATCTTCTCCATGATCATGGGCTTCCTGCAATCCTTCACCTATGCCGAAATCGCCGGCCTGTTTCCGAACAAGTCGGGCGGCGCGTCGATCTACGGCGCCACCGCATGGCTGCGCTATTCCAAGTTCATCGCGCCGCTGTCGGTGTGGTGCAACTGGTTCGCCTGGTCGCCGGTGCTGTCGCTCGGCTGCTCGATCGCCGCCGCCTATATCCTCAACGCGTTGGCGCCGGTGCCGCTGTTCACCGATGCCTCGCCCGAAGTCGTCGCCTATATCGCCGCGCATGCCGGGACGAGTGCCGCCGACGCCATCACCGCGGTGACCGCCGCGGCAACGCCGGTGATCCGCAACTGGACGCTCTACAGCCACACGCTGGGGCCGGTCTCGTTCACCCTCAACGCGACCTTCTTCATCGGTGCGGTGCTGATGCTGATCATCTTCGCCATCCAGCATCGCGGCATCCTCGGCACTGCCAACGTGCAGAAATATATCGGCCTGCTGGTCATCATTCCGATGCTGATCGTCGGCGTGGTGCCGATCGTCACCGGCCAGATCAACTGGGCGAATTTCTCGCCGCTGGTGCCGCTGGCGGCCGCCTATGCGCCCGAACCCGGCGCCTGGAACATTGCCGGCTGGACGCTGGTGCTTGGCGGCATGTTCATCGCCGCTTGGTCGACCTACGGTTTCGAGACCGCCGTCTGCTACACCTCGGAGTTCAAGAACCCGGGCACCGACACGTTCAAGGCGATCTTCTATTCCGGCCTTTTGTGCATGCTGCTGTTCATCCTGGTGCCGTTCACCTTCCAGGGCGTGCTTGGCCTCAACGGCATGCTGGCGACACCGATCGTCGACGGCTCCGGTGTCGCCGACGCGCTGGCCGGCATGGTCGGCGGCGGCGCGCTGATCCACAGCCTCTTGGTGATGCTGATGATCCTGGCTCTGGTTCTGTGCATCATGACCGCCATGGCAGGCTCTTCGCGCACGCTCTACCAGGGCTCGGTCGATGGCTGGCTGCCGCGCTATCTCAGCCATGTCAACGAACATGGCGCGCCGACGCGGGCAATGTGGACCGATCTCGTCTTCAACCTGATCGTGCTGGCCATCGCCTCTGCCGACGCGACGAGCTTCTTCTTCATCCTCGCCGTGTCGAACTGCGGCTATATCATCTTCAACTTCCTCAACCTCAACGCCGGCTGGATCCACCGCATCGACAACGGCCATATCGCCCGGCCCTGGAAGGCGCCGAGCTGGTTGCTCGGCGTCGGCGCGATCTTCGCCTATGTCAACATGATCTTCATGGGCGCGGGCGCCAAGGTGTGGAACCCGATGGCGCTGTGGGCCGGCCTGATCACGGCGGCCCTGATCATCCCGGTGTTCTGCTTCCGCCACTATATCCAGGACAAGGGCAAATTCCCCGACCATATGCTGGCCGATCTCGGCATGACGGGGGCCGACCTCTCGGTCAAAAAGGCGGGCATACTGCCCTATCTGACCCTGGTCGCCGGCGTGGTGGTGATGCTGCTCGCCAACTGGTTCTTCGTCATCTGATCTCGTAAAAGTGAAAAGGATCGGGCGCGCTTCGGCGCGCCCGATCCTTTTCGACTGCGTGATCGATCTATTCGGCGGCCAGCGCCAGTTGCGGCTTTTCGGCTTCCTGACTCAGTTCCAGATCGTCCGTCCGTCCCTCCGCGCCGCGCTTCTTCGGCTCCCGGCCGAAGAACAGGGCGTAACCGGCCGGCAGGACCAGGATGGTCAGCACCGTGGCAACCAGGATGCCGCCCATCATGGCGTAGGCGAGCGGACCCCAGAAGACGCCGCGCGAGATCGGGATCAGCGCCAGCACCGCCGTCAGCGCCGTCAGCGTGATCGGCCGGAAACGGCGAACGGCCGAACCGATGATCGCCTCGTAGCGGTCCATGCCCGCGGCGATGTCCTGGTCGATCTGGTCGACCAGGATGATCGAGTTGCGCATGATGATGCCGAGCAGCGCGATGACGCCGAGAATGGCGACGAAGCCGAACGGCGCGCCGCTGATCAAGAGTGCCGCGGCAGCACCGATAATGCCAAGCGGACCGGTCGCCAGCACCAGCATCGCCTTGCCGAAGTTCTGCAGCTGGATCATCAAAAGCACGACGATGACGGCCAGCATGATCGGCGCCTTGGCGGCGATCGAAGCCTGGCTTTCCGCCGAATCCTCCGCACCGCCCTGGATCTCGACCTTGTAGCCGGGCGCCAATCCGTCACGCAGGCCCTGCATATCCTTGTACAGTTTGGTGACGACGTCATTGGACTGCACGCCGTCGGGCAGCGTTGCCCGCACACTGATGGTCGGCAGACGGTCGCGGCGCCACTCGATGCCTTGCTCCAGCACCGGCACCACCTTGGCAACCTGCGACAGCGGCACGAAGCCACCGAAGTCGGTCGGGATATAGACCGAGTCGACCGAGGACAGCAGGCTGCGGCTGGCATCCGGCTCGCGGGCGACGATGGACACCGTCTCCTCGCCGTCGCGGAAGTCGTCGAGCGGCGCGCCGGACATCGCCGCCTGCAGCATCTGGCGGATGCGCTGCGAGGTGACGCCGAGTGCGCGGGCACGATCCTGGTCGATGACCAGCTTCATCGCCGGAACCGGCTCCAGCCAGTCATCATGCACGGCGCCAAGCAGCGGATCCTCGCGGAACTTCGCCTTCACCTGGTCGGCGATGCGGCGCACCTCCTGGCGATCCGGCCCCATGACGCGCATCTGCACCGGCCAGCCGGTCGGCGGGCCGAGGAACAGACGATCGACTTTGGCACGGATGGATGGGAAGTCTTGCGCCAGGACGGTGCGCAACTTGACGATCAGCCGTTCGCGGGCCGGTTCGTCATTAGCCATGACGAGCAGCTGGGCGAAGTTGGGGTTGCTCAGCTGCTGGTCGAGCGGCAGGAAGAAGCGCGGCGCGCCTTCGCCGATATAGGTGGCGATGAAACGCTTGTCCTTGTCGTCCATCATCTTGGTTTCGAGCGCCTTGGCCTGCGCCTCGACTTCCTTGATGCTGGTGCCTTCCGGCAGCCAAAGGTCGACAAGGATTTCCGGCCGCGACGATTGCGGGAAGAAGTTCTGCGGAATGAACTGGAAAGCCCACAGGCTGGTGCCGAAGGTGACCAGCGTCATCACCAGGACGATGATGCGATGGCGCACGGCCCAGCTGACGGTAGCACGAAGCCGGCGGTAGAAACGTGTGTCGAAGACATCGTGATGGCTGCCGGCATGCTTGCGCTGCTTGAGGATCATGTTGCCGAGCCATGGCGTGAAATAGACCGCGACGAACCAGGAGACGATCAGCGCGATGCCGACGACATAGAACAGGGTGCGGACATATTCGCCGGCGGTCGAGGCCGCGAAGCCGACCGGAATGAAGCCGGCCGTGGTGATCAGCGTGCCGGTCAGCATCGGGAAGGCGGTCGAGGCATAGGCGAAGCTCGCCGCCTCGACCTTGACCATCCCCTCCTCCAGTTTGCGCTCCATCATCTCGACGACGATCATCGCGTCGTCGACCAGAAGACCGAGCGCGATGATCAGCGCGCCGAGCGAGATGCGCTGCAGGTCGATGCCGAGCTCGTACATGATGGCGAAGGTCGCAGCCAGCACCAGCGGGATGGCGATGGCGATGACCAGGCCGGAACGCCAACCGATCGACAGGAACGAGACGACCAGCACGATCAGCAACGCTTCGCCAAGCGCATGCATGAATTCCGCCACCGCATCGGTGACGACGCCCGGCTGGTCGGAGATCTGGTCGACCGCAACGCCGTAGGGCAGCGCCTCCTCGAAGCGCTTGTAGGTGGCCTCGACATCCTTGCCGACGTCGGTAACCTTGAACCCCTTGGCCATGACAACGCCCAACTGCACGCTGTCGTGACCGTTGAAGCGGTACTTTCGCTGGAACGGATCTTGCAGCCCGGAGGTCACCGTGGCGATGTCGCCCAACCTTGTGACCTGGCCGCCGGCGCGCAGGCGCAGGTTCCTGATGTCCTCAACCTTGCCGACATCGCCCTCGACGGAGATGCGCACCGAGTTGGTGCCGGTATCGACGGAGCCGGCCGGGTCGACATTGTTCTGTCCCTTGATCGCATTCTGCAGATCGGTCAGCGTCAGGCCGCGTTCGGCGAGCGCCTTGGACGAGACGTCGATATAGAGCTTTTCCGGCTGGTCGCCGATGATGACGGCCTTCTCGACGCCGGGCGTCGTCAAAAGCATGTCGCGCGCCTGGATGGCGAACTTCTTCAGCTCGGGATAGCTGAAGCCATCGCCGCTGATCGAATGCAGGGTGATGAAGGTGTCGCCGAACTCGTCGTTGAAATAGGGGCCGAGCAGACCTTGCGGCAGGTCGCCCTGGATATCGCCGACCTTCTTGCGCACCTGGTAGAAGGCGTCGTTCACCTCGGCGGTGTTGGTGTCGCCCTTGATCTGCACGGTGATGATGGCGCTGCCCGCGCGGGTGAAGGAGCGCACGAAATCGAGATGCGGCGTTTCCTGCAGCTTGCGTTCGATCTTGTTGACGACCTGGTCTTCCATCTCCTGGATCGAGGAGCCCGGCCAGATCGCCTGGACGACCATGACCCGGAAGGTGAAATCGGGATCTTCCTTCTGGCCCATGCGCATCAGGCCGAGCGCGCCGGAAATGATGATCAGGCCGAACAGGAACCGCGCAATGGCGGGATGGCCGATTGCCCAGCGCGACAGGTTGAAGGGCCGCTTCTCTTCCGTGGAATTGGTCATCGACGCTGGTCCATCTATCTAGCGCAACAAAATCGAGGGTTCGTAGTGGCTTCCGGGCGGCAAGGCTCTCCGAGCGGAGGAGCACTCATCGCGGTGGGACGCGAAATCGATGTGGGGGTTACATCAATCGAGCGTCTCGGTCGGGCGCCTGCCGCCCGGAAACCAGCGGCTGCGAAAACGCGCAGCCGGTTGTCTGTCGTCAGCGCACCTGCTTGGCGTCGCCGTCCGCCGCGGATGCCGATTGCAGCGCCGTATCACCGGCGAGCTTCACTTTCAGGTTTTCGGTCATGAATTGCGTTCCGGCGGCGACCACGACATCGCCGGGTTTCAAACCCTCCGCGACACGCACGCCATCGGCGGCGAACTCGGCAACCTTGATCGGACGGGCATGAACGGTGTCGGCGCCACGATCGACGGTCCAGACGATCGATTGGGTGCCTTGCTCGGCCAGTGCGCTCAGCGGGATCGAGACCAGCTGCCGCTCATTGGCCGCCGAAGCTTCGATGCTGGCGGTCATGCCAAGCAAAACACGCGGATCGTTGGGCAGGCTGACGCGGACGGCAAAGGTGCGTGACTGCGGATCGGCGCTGCCGGCGACTTCGCGGACCTTGCCATCGAGCGCCAGCGCATCGTCGGACCAGAAGCCTGCCTTGACTGCCTTGCCCGGCTTGAATTCGGCGATTTCCATTTCGGGAACGGCGATCAGCACTTCCTTTTCGCCGTCGACAGCGACAGTAACAACCGGCGTGCCGGAACCGACCACCTGGCCGACGTCGGCGCTGACGGTGGTGACGATGCCATCCCTGTCGGCCTTGAGATCGGTATAACCGACCTGGTTCTTCGCCTGAGCAAGTGTCGAAAGGGCGGAATCACGCGTGGCGACCGCTTGGTCATAGGTCAAGGTCGCCTGTTCGAGCTGTGATTTCGGGGCAAAATTCTTGGCAAAAAGCTGCTCGGCACGCTTGCGGGCAAGCTCTACGGTCTCGACCTGCCGCTCGGCGGCATCGAGCGCTGCCTGCGCGCTCTTGACCGAAAGGTCGTAGTCAATGGGATCGATGCGGGCGAGCACATCGCCCGAGGCCACATGCTGGCCGATATCGACGAGGCGCTCGGTGATCTTGCCATTGACGCGGAACGCCAGAGCGCTCTCGGTGCGGGCCCGCACCGATCCGGAATAGGAGAGCATGCGGGTGTCATGCACCTTCGCGATCTCGACAACCTTGACCGGACGGATGATATCCTTGACTTCGGCTTTTTCCTGGCTGCAGCCGGCAAGCCCGAGAGTGGCGGTGACAAGCAGCACCGGGCCCACAGCCGGCAGCCTGCCGATGATTGAACTGAACGAAGACACGCGCGTACTCCCGAAATGGAGATGAATCGTTGAACCGGCGCCCGGCGGGCGGCGGCTACTTCAAAGCCTTGATTGCATAGTCGATGAGGTCGTCAGGCATTGCCCGGTTGGTCTTGGCAAGGCATTGCGCCACCATCTGCGGATGACACAGGATGACGGTCGCGGCGCCGAAACAGCGAGACGCGATCACCGGATCCTGTTTTCTGAACTCACCGGCCTCGATGCCGTCACGAATGATTTCCGCAAACAGGTCGTGGATGCTGTCGACATGCTTGTCGATCACACCCCAATCCCGTTCGAGGGCGACGATGACCATCTCGTGGACCTTTTGGTCGTCGAGCATGACCTCCATCGTCATCTTGTATTGCGCATGCACGTAACGCCGGAGCCGCTCCTCGGCGCTGATCGGCAGGCGCGAAATCTCGTAGGCCATCTTGTAGCTGGCACCGAGCATCCGGCCGCAGACGGCCTGGTGGATTTCGACCTTGGAGGCGAAGAAACGATAGATGTTGGCGGGCGACATGCCGAGTTCACGCGCGATGTCGGCGACATTGGTCTTGCCGTAGCCATAATGCCGGAACAGGCGCTCGGCGCAATCGAGAATGCGCGTTACATTTTCCTGTCGGGCGGCTTCGGCGACTATGGTGGCGGCTTCGGACATGATCCTCTGTCAATTTACGAGTGACGAATTTCGATTTTCGTCACTCGTAAATTGAAAAGAGCGGCCTGTCAACGCGGATTCGATGTACGCGTACGAATGGTGACAGATGGTGACAGATGGTGACAGTGAGAAGGTGGAATCGACGATCGCTATTAGCGGCTGGCCCTGATGAATTCGTCATCCTAGGGCGAAGCAAGGAGCGAAGCGACGCGGCGCAGACCCTAGGATCCATGCCGCGACGTCTGCTGAAGAGTGTGGCGGATCAAGAAGTTACGCTGGTAAGCGCGCCCTGTCATCCTCGACGTTGGAGCATGGCTGAGAGGTCACGGCATGGATCCTAGGGTTTCCGCGACGTCGCTTCGCGACTGCTCCACCCTAGGATGACGAAGTCAGGTCCTTTGCCATCTCGCGCAACCGGAATTTCTGGATCTTGCCGGTCGAGGTCTTCGGGATTTCGGCGAAGATGACCGCCTTCGGCACCTTGAACCGGGCAAGCAGCGCGCGGCAGTGATCGATGATCTCGGCTTCGGTCGCGATCTTGCCGGGCTTCAGCTCGACATAGGCGACAGGCACCTCGCCCCATTTGTCGTCGGGCCTGGCGACGACGCCGCAAGAGGCAACCGACGGGTGCTTGTAGAGCGCGTCCTCGACCTCGATAGAGGAAATGTTCTCGCCACCGGAGATGATGATGTCCTTGGAGCGGTCCTTGAGCTGGATGTAGCCATCGGGGTGCATGACGCCGAGATCGCCGGAATGGAACCAGCCGCCGGCGAAGGCTTCGTCGCTCGCCTTGCGGTTTTTCAGGTAGCCCTTCATGACGATGTTGCCGCGGAACATGACCTCGCCGATGGTCTCGCCATCGGCCGGTGTCGTCCGCATCGTCTCGGGGTCCATGACTGTCAGGCCTTCGAGCGCTGCATAGCGCACGCCCTGCCGCGCCTTCCTGGCGCTGCGCTCGCCCTTTTCGAGATCATCCCAGGCGCCATGCCATTCGTTGACGACCGCCGGGCCATAGGTCTCGGTCAGGCCGTAGAGATGGGTGACGGCAAATCCGGCATCCGCCATCCCCGATAGCACCGCTTCCGGCGGGGGTGCTGCGGCGGTGTTGAAAGTGACCGTCTGCGGAAATACGCGCTTGTCCTCGTCCCTGGCATTGATCAGCACCGACATGACGACCGGCGCGCCGCACAGATGGGTGACGCCCTGATCGGCGATCGCATCGTAGACCGGCTTCGGCCGCACCCAGCGCAGGCAGACATGGGTGCCGGCCTGGACTGCGAGCGTCCACGGAAAGCACCAGCCATTGCAGTGGAACATCGGCAGCGTCCAGAGATAGACGGCGTGCTTGGCCATGCCGGCATGAATGGTGTTGGTGTAGGCCATCAGGGCAGCACCGCGATGGTGGTAGACGACGCCCTTCGGATTGCCTGTAGTGCCGGAGGTATAGTTCAGCGAGATCGCGTCCCACTCATCGTCGGGCATCGACCAGGCGAAGTCCGCGTCGCCCCCGGCGATGAAGTCCTCATAGTCGAGCGAACCGATGCGCTCACCCTTCGGATACGGCGCGTCGGCGGCGTATTCGGGATCGTCATAGTCGATGACCAGCGGCTTGACCTTGGCCAGTTCCAGGGCCTGTCTGACGACGCCGGAGAATTCGCGGTCGACGATCAGCACCTTGGTCTCGGCATGATCGAGCTGGAAGGCGACGACCGCGGCATCGAGGCGGGTGTTGAGCGAATGCAGCACCGCCTTGGTCATCGGCACACCGAAATGCGCCTCCAGCATCGGCGGCGTGTTTGACAGCATGACGGTGACGGTGTCGCCCTTGCCGATGCCGCGCCTGTCGAGCGCCGAGGCAAGCTTCAGCGACCGCTGCCAGAAGGTGCGATAGTCGATGCGCTGGCGGCCATGGATGATGGCGATATTGTCGGGATAGGTCTTGGCCGCGCGCTCCAGATAGGTGAGCGGCGTCAACGGCTGATGGTTGGCCGCGTTCTTGTCGAGATCCTGTTCGTAAGGACTGCCCATCCCATGCTCCCCCGCGGTTTTCTTTCAGACGTTCTAATCACAGGCTCGGGCCGCGTCACCACAAACGATGCCACGACAGAGCGCATTCGGCGCAATGATGAACCAGATTCGGCGTAAGCGGGAGCATCGCATACCTCTGCCCAGTTTGACTTTTGTCGAGAGCCGTGAATAATGTCAGCCGAGGAGACGGCATGGCGATCCGACCGGCAGAACAACTCATCCACAAGGCCGCCTGGCTCTACTATGCCCATGGCCTGCGGCAGGACCAGGTGGCGAGCCAGCTTAACATTTCCCGTGCCTCAGTCGCCATGTACCTGCGCAAGGCACGCGAGACCGGCATCGTCAACATCTCGACTTCGACCCAGCTTTTCACCGACGACGTGCTGGCGCGCAAGCTCGAGGATGTGTTGAGCCTCGACGCCGTCTGGATCGCACCGGAGAATGATCATATTGCCGACCCGTCGACGGAAATCGCCGTGCTGGCGGCGAGCGTCTTCCTCGAACTGGTCAAGAAGGGCGACCGCATCGGCGTAGCCTGGGGCCGCACCGTCTATATGATCGCCGACGTCATGTCCTATGCCGATCTGCAGGATGTCACGGTGGTGCAGCTCTGCGGCAATCTCGGCGCGCCCTATTCCTATCGGCCCGACCAATGCACCATGGAAATCGCGCGGCGGCTGAATGCCAAGGGCCTCAACTTCTACGCGCCCCTGGTGCTGTCGACGGAAGAGCTGGCGCGGGCGCTGCGTGCCGAGCCGGTGATCCGGGAACAATTGTCGGGTGTCAGCGAATGCGACCTGGCATTATACTCGGTCGGCGCGGTCGACGCCGACAGCCATCTGGTCAAATGCGGCGCGCTGACGCCCAGTGAAATGGCGGATCTGCGCAGCCAAGGCGCTGCCGGCGTGATTGCCGGGCAGATCATAGACGCCGAGGGCAAGGTGCTCGACTGCAGTTATAACAGGCGGGTGATCTCCGCCGAGCTTGCCTCGCTGCGCGCCATCGCCAGGCGGTTGGTGGTGGTGCAGGAGGACAGCAAGTTCGAACCGCTGCTCGCGGCGATCGCCGGCGGCCTTTGCACGCATCTGGTGGTCGGCGCGCACATGGCGCAGCGGCTCCTGGACCATGCGGCTGCCACCATAGAAAAGGCCTCCTAGAACCCCCCCTCTCCGCTGCCGGCGCATTGTCATCAAAGCGTCGCGGCAATCCTGTTTCACCAACAAAGACAGCAACCGGACGAAGCGAACATGAAGAATTTGTGGAATGACGAAGCAGCCGAAAAACTCGTCGCCGACTACGCGAAAAAGGGTGTCGGCCGCGACCTGGCGCTGCGCGTCTACACGACCCGGCTGCTCGGCGGCGAACCACGGCTGGTCCTGCATGGCGGCGGCAACACCTCGTGCAAGACGACGGCAACCGACCTCGTCGGCGACCAGTGGGACGTGCTGTGCGTCAAGGGCAGCGGCTGGGACATGGGCGTCATCGAGCCGCAGGGCCTGCCGGCGGTCAAGCTCAAGCCGCTGCTCAAGGCGCGCGCGCTGAACAGGCTGGCCGACGAGGACATGGTTGCCCTGCAACGCGTCAACCTCATCGATCCGTCCTCGCCCAACCCGTCGGTCGAGACGCTGCTGCATGCCTTCCTGCCGCACAAATTCGTCGACCACACGCACTCGACCGCCATCCTCGCCATCGTCGACCAGGAGGACTCCAAGCCGCTGGTGAAGACGGTTTTCGGCAGCAAGATGGGTTACGTGCCTTATATCATGCCCGGCTTCGACCTCGCCAAGGCGGCGGCCGACATCTTCGATGCCGACCCTGATGTCGAAGGGTTGATCCTCGACAAGCACGGCATCTTCACCTTCGGCGACGACGCCAAACAGGCCTACGACCGGATGATCCACTATGTGAATGTCGCCGAGGACTTCATTGCCGCAAGCGGCAAGCCGAAGGCGGCAAAGGCAGTCTTGCCGGCAAAGCTCGCGACACCGGCGTCCATCGCGCCGATGCTGCGTGGTGCGGTGGCGGTAGCGCGCGGCGAAGGCCGCTTCGACCGCATGATCTCTGACTTCCGCACTTCGTCGGCAATCGTCGATTTCATCAATTCATCCGAGATTGCCGATTATGCCGGACGCGGGGTGTCGACACCCGATCTGTCGATCCGCATCAAGACCGGCCCAATGGCGCTGCCGGCGCCCGATGCCGACAAGGCCGGCGACTACAAGGCGGTGATCAAGAGCCATGTCGACGCGTTCGCCAACGATTATCGCGCCTATTTCGAAACCAATGATGCGCTCGACGACGTCAAGCGCACCATGCTCGACCAGATGCCGCGGCTGACGCTGGTGCCGGGTCTCGGCATGTTCGGCCACGGCCGCACGCTGAAGGACGCGAAGATCGCCTCGGATGTCGGCGAGATGTGGATCGAGGCGGTGCGCGGCGCCGAGGCGGTCGGCCGTTTCCACCCGCTCTCCAAGGCCGATCTGTTCCCGCTGGAATACTGGTCGCTGGAACAGGCCAAGCTCGCCTCCAACAAGCCGAAGCCACTGACTGGCCAGGTGGTGCTGATCACCGGCGGCGCCGGCGCGATCGGCGCAGCGACAGCCAAATTGTTCGCCGACAATGGCGCCCATGCCGTCGTCGTCGATCTCGACGCCGAAAAGGCAGCCGAGACGGCGAAGAAGGCCGGCAACAATTCGATCGGTGTCGCCGCCGACATCACCGACCCGGCACAGGTGCGCGCCGCCTTCGACAGGGCGGTCGCCGTGTTCGGCGGTGTCGACATCCTGGTTTCCAATGCCGGCGCGGCCTGGGAAGGCCGCATCGGTGAGCTCGACGACGCACTCCTGCGCAAGAGTTTCGAGCTCAATTTCTTCGCCCACCAATCGGTGGCGCAGAATGCCGTGCGCATCATGCTCGAGCAGGGCACAGGCGGCGTGCTTTTGTTCAACACCTCCAAGCAGGCGGTCAATCCGGGTCCGAAGTTCGGCGCCTATGGCGTGCCGAAAGCAGCGACGCTGTTCCTGTCCCGGCAATACGCGCTCGACTATGGCGCGCATGGCATCCGCTCCAACGCCGTCAACGCCGACCGCATCCGCTCGGGGCTTCTGACCGATGCCATGATCGCCAGCCGTTCGGGCGCGCGCGGCGTGTCGGAGAAGGACTACATGTCCGGCAACCTGCTCGGCCAGGAAGTGACGGCGCAAGACGTGGCGCAGGCCTTCCTGCATCACGCGCTGGCCGACCGCACCACCGCCGATGTGACGACGGTCGATGGCGGCAATATCGCGGCAGCGCTGCGCTGATGTAGAGATCCGTTAGACGAAAAGGTGCGGTGCAACTCCGAAACTTGAGCTTATTGCCCGGAAACGCGCTGGAGAAAGGGCGGTTGGGAACTTTCGACCCGACCGGCCATTGAGATCGAGCAAGGTCAAGCAGCCAAATTTTTGCCTTCTCGAGGAGTTCCCTCATGCCAGCCGAAAACTGGTCCCTGCCCGAACGCTTTATTTTTTCGGGTCACCCGATCGCATGGGGAACGATCGGCGACGGCCCGCCGGCGGTCTTGCTTCATGGCACCCCGTTCTCGTCGGTGGAATGGCGGCGGATTGCAGCTTGGCTCGGGCAACGGCGCCGGATCTACTATTTCGACATGCTCGGCTACGGGCAATCCGCCAAGCCCGACGCGGACGTGTCGCGCGGCATTCAAAACCAGCTGTTCGCGGCGCTCTACGCTCACTGGGAGCTGGAGCTGCCCGACATTGTGGCGCATGACTTCGGCGGCTCCGTCGCGTTGCGTGGCCACCTTCTCAACAGGCTCGATTATCGCTCACTGGTGCTGATCGATCCGGTCGCGATCAGCCCTCAGGGATCGCCCTTGGTTCAAGCGGCAAAAGAAAACGAGAAAGCGTTTGCCAGTCTGCCGGCCTATATCCATGAAGCCATGCTTCGCGCCTATATCGGCGGCGCTGTCGCGAACGCATTGCGCGCGGACGAAATGCAGCTCTATCTGCAGCCATGGCTTGGAGACGAAGGACAGAAGGCTTTTTGGCGTCAGATCGCACAGATGGACGACAAGTACAGTCGAGAGGTCGAGTGGCGATATGGCGAGATACGTTGCCCTGTGACGATCCTGTGGGGTGAAGACGACGAGTGGATTCCGCTCGACGACGGGCGAGAACTCGCGCGCCGCATCCCCGGTGCGCCGTTCATCACGGTTCCAAATGCCAAACATCTCGTTCAGGAAGACGCGCCAGAGGCAATAATCTCGACTGTGCTCGACTTCTGGAACGACCAGCATTCTTCAGCCGCCGCGAAACGCGTGCTACAGCAACTCTAGGATGTGTTTCCAGGCCCTGGTTCCCAGCCTCGAATCAGCCTCGTCACTGCCGCCATGCTCATGCGACACCGAGCGCGGCGTGATCTCCCCCGGTAAGAGAATTCGGTGCCCCGCATCCGGCGATGAAACGAGGTGGGTGATCTTGCCGGCTTTGCCGCGCCGCCGGACAATCTCTTCCGCAAACCATAGGGAGGGCCACAGCGCATCGTCGCCACCCGCGACAAGCACAATCTCGGCCGATATCTTTTCCACCGGGATGGTCGCGGCATTCGCTTCCCGCTTGAAGGTTTTCAAGCTGCCTTCGAATAACCCGCTGTAAGACACCAGACCATCCACCTGCTTGGGTGCCCAATCCGGATCTGTCGGCACGAATGGAAGGGGGATACCGTCGAGCGACCATGAGGACCGCTCAGGCCAGCTGACGCCATCCCGGCCCGCACCGATATTTCCCCAAACCACCGATGACGGGCTGATAGCGACCACAGCGTTGATGCGCTGGTCATGGACGGCCGCAAGGAGTGATGCCTCGGCACCCTTGGATGTGCCGACATAGACGATGCGGCGGCATCCCGTTCCAATGAGATAGTCGGTTGCCGCAAAGAAGGTTTCGAGGGGAATTTCGCATATTCCGGGAGGCTGGCCCTCACCGCCAAACCATTGCAGGGCAAGGGCCGACGAACCCTGGTTTGCAAAGAGCCGTGCACGCCCGACATCGATGCGGCCACTCGATCCACCCAGCACCACCACGCCGGTGGTAGCGTGCGGGCATCGAAACAATGTTCCAGCGACGGCGCCGGACAGGTTTTTCTCGATTGCCGCCTGTGCTTCCATTTACGCACCGAACCTTCCAGAACCAGTGACTGGCTCTGCGAATATTCGGCAAAAGGCCGCCTGCAGCAAGCGACTGCAGGCGGCCTTCGACAGCGAAAGTTACTTGGCGTTCGGGTTTGGCATCCAGGCCGGCATCGCGACATCGGCGTGGGCGAACTGCGGCAGCTTGGCCGACAGGTCCTCCATGTTCTTGATGTCCTTGTCGATGAGGTCCTTCTGGGTGATCAGCGTCGGCGGCACGACGACGTTGTGGCCGGGGTCTTCGCCGGCCAGCAGCTGCGCCAGCGCACGCACCGAGACCTGGCCAACGACAGCCGGATTGGTCGCGGCGGTCGCAGCCCAGGCGCTGTCGGGCTCACGCATCGCAGCGATGTCGGACGTCGAGATGTCGGCCGAATAAATCTTGATGCCCTTGTTCAAGCCTGCTTCGTCGACAGCGATTTTCACGCCCTTGGCGAATTCGTCATAGGGAGCGAACATCACCTTGATGTCGGGATGCGCCGTCAGCACCGAACGCGCCTGGTTGGCGACGGAGTTGGCAATCGGATTGTCGAGCGTGCCGAACATCGCGACTTCCTTGATGCCGGCATACTTCTTCTTGACGTCGACCCAGGTCTCGTTGCGGCGGTCGAGCGGCGCGATGCCGGCGACATAGACATAGCCGGCATTCCAGCTTTCGCCATTGTCCTTGACCGCCTGCTCGAGCGCGAGGCGCGCCAGGTCGCGGTCGGACTGTTCGATCTGCGGGATCTTGGGATTTTCGACATTGACGTCGAACGCCACCACCTTGATGCCGGCGTCGACCGCACGCTGGGCGGCGTCCTTCATCGATTCCGTCAGGCCGTGCTGGATGATGATGCCCTGCACGCCGAGCGCGATGGCCTGATCGACCATGTCGGACTGAAGGGCGGCATCCTGGCGGCTGTCGAGGACGCGCAGGTCGATGCCGAGCGCCTTCGACTGTGCCTCGACGCCCGAGAGATAGGCCTGGAAGAAGTCACCGGTCGAGAGATAACGCACCAGCGCGATCTTGACGCCGGGCTTGTCGAAAGGCGCCGGCTTGTCCGCGGCAAAAGCCGGGACCTGCATCAGCATGGTTGCGCCGGCCAATCCGAGCGCCACCTTCCCCAGAAGTCTTCTTGTAATGCTCACTTTGTTTTCCTCCACTCTTGTTGAACTCGAAAATCCTGTTCCGGTCGAAAGCTACCTCCTGCCCCTGCCCGAAAGCGCAAAGGTGAAGACAAGGGCGACGACCAGAACCACGCCCTTGACGAAATCCTGCGTGTAGTAAGGCGCGTTCATCATCGTCAGGCCTTGCAGCAAGATGCCGACGAACAGCGCACCGATGGCAGTGCCGAAGGCGTTCGGCTTGGCGGCACCTAGCACCGCGTAGCCGATCAGTGCCGCGGCGACCGCATCGAGTAGCAGATTATTACCCGAGGCGATGTCGCCGCGTCCAAGCCGGGCAGCGAGCAAAATACCGCCGATCGAGGCAAAAACTCCTGAAATAACGTAGGCCCAGATCTTGTATGCCTTGACAGGCGCACCGGCGAGTTCGGCGGCGCGCTCATTGCTGCCTACGGCATACATCATGCGCCCGAAGCGGGTGTATTCGAGAAAGAACCAGATCAGCACGGCGAGCACGAGCAGCACGACTACCGACACCGGAATGAGGTTCGGGATGAAGAAGTCGAAGCGGTGGCGGCCGAGCGCCAGGAAGGCGTCGGAGAATTTGCCGTTGGCGACCGAACCGTCCGGCATGGTCATGCCGGTGGCGATCGAGCGGCCTTCTGTCGGAATGCGCTGCAGGCCGACCAGCAGGAACATCATGCCGAGCGTCGCCAGCAGATCGGGCACGCGCATGTAGACGATCAGCCAGCCATTGATCAGGCCGACAACGGCGCCGATCAGCAGGCAGGCGACGACCGCGACAAGGGCGTTCTGCTCCAGCACCACCATCACATAGGCGGCCGCCATCATGGCTGACGTGGCGACCGATCCGATCGACAGATCAAAGCCGCCGACGACCAGCGTGGCGGTGACGCCGAGCGCCAGCACGCCGGTGATGGCGACTGACTGGAAGATGAAAACGGCACTTTGCGGCGAAACGAAACCGTCGGCGGCGATCGAGAAATAGGCGACGAGCCCGAACAAGAGCACGATGAACCCGTAGCGGATGGCGTGGTCGCGCAATGTCATCCGGCGCTCCCGCGCGCTGCTGCCGTCTTTACCCAACCCGAACCCATGCTCTCTCCATTCCAATTCCTATCGCCCACGCTCAGGCCGCACTGTGCAGCGGCCCGCCGGCGACCTCGGCCAACAGACGGTCGAGATCGACATCGGCATTGCGGTGCTCGCCGACGATGGTCTGTTCCGACATGACCAGGATGCGATCGGCGGTCTCCAGCGCCTCATCGAGCTCGGTGACGAACAGCAGCGTGGCGCGGCCGTTTGCACTGGCCCTGAGCTTGGCGGCAATGTCGCGCCGGGCCGAGATATCGACGCCCTGAAACGGCTCATCCAGAATGAACAGTCTTGCCTCCTGCGCCATCCAGCGGGCGACCATCACCTTCTGCTGGTTGCCGCCGGACAGCTCCGACATCTCGTCCTTCTCGGAACGGCAGACGATGCTCAGTTCCTCGATCTGCCGGCGTGCCGTGGCGCGTTCGAGGCGGCGCCTCAGGATGCTGAAGCGCGACATGCGCTTGTGAAACGGCAGGCTGATATTTTCCTGGATGTTGAAGCTTTGGACGATGCCGTTCTCGCCGCGGTCCTTGGCGACGAGGAACACGCCGGCGGCGATCGCCTCGCCGGCTGTTTCAGGCGCATAAGGCCTGCCGTTCAGCGTCATTGTACCGGCGAGCGGCTGGCGCACGCCAAACAGCGTCTCGGCAAGCGCCGTCTTGCCGACGCCGACGAGGCCGGTAATGGCAACGACCTCGCCGTCGCCGAGCGTCAGCGAAATCGGCCGAGCGCCGTGTGCAATGCGCAGACCTTCTATCTTGAGGACGGCCTTGGCCGAATTCCTGACGACGATCTGGTCGAGATGGATCTTGCGGCCGAGCATGGCATTGACCGCGCCCTCATAGTCGAGCGGTTTCTTGTCGAAAATGCCCGAGATGATCCCGTCTCGCATCGAGATGATGCGATCAGCCAACCGCCTGATGTCCGACATGCGATGCGAGATGTAGAGGATCGCCACGCCCTGCTCGCGCAGCCTGTCGATCAGCGCAAACAGCCGATCAGCCTCGGCGCTGGAGAGCGATGAGGTCGGCTCATCGAGGATCAGCACTTTCGGCTGGTGCGCCAGGGCGCGGGCAATCGCCACCATCTGACGATCGGCCAGCGAAAGATCGCTCACCCGCGCCTTCAAATCGATGGTCAGCCCCATGCGCTCGGCAACCGCCTTGGCCTCCCGCCGCACGCGCATTGGATTGAACAGGGTCGGCGCACCGCTGCCGCTCAGTCGGTCGAGGGTCAGGTTGGTGGCGACGTCGAGATCGGCGACGACACCGTCGTTGATATTCTGGTGCACGGTGACGACGCCGGCGCGGATCGCTTCGGCAGGGGTTTTCGGTGCGAAATCCTGGTCGGCGAGCGCCATCGTGCCGCCGCCGCGTTCGTAGACACCGGAGATGATCTTGACGAGGGTGGATTTGCCGGCGCCGTTGGCGCCCATCAGCACGGTGACTTCGCCGGCATGCAATTCGACCGAGACGCCGCCTAGCACCTCGTTATGGCCAAAGGATTTCCTCAGTCCCTCTACGCGGAACACGGCATTACCGACCATGCGTTCCTCCCTGACATGACGCTATGGGCTGCATCGGCAATTGTCAACACGATTGACAATTGCCAGATCGCTTCCTAGCTTGGCCCAGCCGCCATGCGTCCGTTATGTTCGGAGCGCATAAGCGGGAGGATGACGATGACTGAAAAATTGCGGTTCGAAGCACTGTCGGTCGAAACCCTGGCTGCACGCCTTGGCGGCAACGAGGCGCTGTGCGCGAAGATCGGCAAGGACACTGGCGCCTGGAAGGTCCGCGAGGTCGGCGACGGTAATCTCAACCTGGTGTTCATCGCCGAGGGCGCCAATGGTGCAGCCGTCGTCAAGCAGGCCCTGCCCTATGTTCGCCTGGTCGGCGACAGCTGGCCGCTGCCGTTGAAGCGCTCCTTCTTCGAATATCACGCGCTGACCAGGCAAGAGGCGCGCGCGCCAGGCTCGGTGCCGACGATCCATTATTTCGATGAAGGCCAGGCGCTGATCATCATGGAATATCTTGCGCCGCCGCACATCATCCTGCGCCGCGCCCTGATCGACGGCCGCCAGCTGCCGAACATTGCCCGGGACATCGGCCTGTTCATGGCCCGCACGCTGTTTCGCGGCTCCGACCTGCACATGGCCGCCAAGGACCGCAAGGCCGATCTGGCGCTGTTCGCCGACAATGTCGAGCTCTGCGACATCACCGAAAGCCTGGTGTTTTCCGACCCCTATTTCGACGCCAAGATGAACCGGCACACCTCGCCGCAGCTCGACAGCCTGGTCGCCGAACTGCGCGCCGACCGTGACCTGAAGGTCGAGGCGCAGCGGCTGAAGCACATCTTCGCCGCCAATGCCGAAACGCTGCTGCATGGCGATCTGCATTCCGGCTCGATCATGGTCACCGACACCGAAACCCGGATGATCGATCCGGAGTTTGCCTTCTACGGCCCGATGGCCTTCGATGTCGGCATGCTGCTCGCCAATTTCTGGATGTCCTTCTTCTCGCAGCGCGGCCACGAGCAGGAGGGAAAGCGCGACGCCATGCGCGCCTATCTGCTCGGGGTGACGACCGAGACCTGGGCGGTGTTCCGCGCCGAGTTCTCGCATCTATGGCGGACCGAACGCACCGGCATGCTCTACCAGAGGAGCCTGTTCGAGGATCAGGGCGACAGGCTCGGTGCCGAGCAGGCGCTCGACCATGTTCTGCACCAGATGTGGACCGATTTGCTCGGCTTTGCCGGCATCGAGGTGCACAGGCGCATCCTCGGCCTCGCCCACAATGCCGATTTCGAGACCATTGCCGATGAGGATTTGCGCGCCAGTTGTGAGGCAAAGGCGCTGAAATTCGGCCGTCACCTCGCCGTCAACCGGCGCCAGATCCACAGCATCGACGAGGTCAACCAACTGGCCGCGCTGATCGAACAGGAGAGCAGCCTTTGAACGTCGGCGACCGCCACTATCGCACCATCTGGCTGAGCGACGACGGCCGTTCGGTCGAGATCATCGACCAGCGCTGGCTGCCGCATGATTTCCGCATCGAAACGATCGGCACGGTCGACGGCATCGCCACCGCCATCCGCGATATGTGGGTACGCGGCGCGCCGCTGATCGGCGTCACCGCTGCCTACGGCGTCGCCATGCAGATGGCCGACGATCCGTCGGATGAAGCGCTCGACGCCGTGTGGGAGACCCTGCACGAGACGCGGCCCACGGCGATCAATCTGCGCTGGGCGCTGGACGAGATGCGGCGCTTCCTGCGGCCTTTGCCTCCCGAACAACGCGCGGCAGCCGCCTATCGGCGGGCCAGTGAGATCGCCGACGAGGATGTCGGCCTCAACCGCGCCATCGGCGAGAACGGTCTCGCCATCATCAAGGCGATCGCTGCGCGCAAGCAGAAGGGCGAGCCGGTCAACATCCTGACCCACTGCAATGCCGGCTGGCTGGCGACAGTCGATTACGGCACGGCGACCGCGCCGATCTATCTGGCCACGGAGGCCGGCATTCCGGTCCACGTCTATGTCGACGAGACACGGCCGCGCAACCAGGGCGCCCAGCTGACCGCCTGGGAGATGGCCGGCCACGGCGTGCCGCACACGCTGATCGTCGACAATGCCGGCGGCCATCTGATGCAGCGCGGCGAGATCGACATGGTCATCGTCGGCACCGACCGCACCACGGCCGACGGCGATGTCTGCAACAAGATCGGCACCTATCTGAAGGCACTCGCCGCCGCCGACAATGATGTGCCGTTCTATGTCGCGCTGCCGTCGCCGACCATCGACTGGACGGTGCATGACGGACTGGCCGAGATCCCGATCGAGCAGCGCTCGGCCGACGAGGTCTCGCTGGTCTGGGGCAAGACCGCTGCCGGCGAGATTGCCCAGGTGCGCATTTCGCCGGAGACGACGCCTGCGGCCAACCCGGCCTTCGACGTGACGCCGGCGCGGCTGGTCACCGGCCTGATCACCGAGCGCGGCGTTGCCAAGGCATCGCGCGAGGGATTGAAGGCGATGTTCCCCGAGCGGGCGTAGCCACGTCCCTAGTACAGAGGCTCGGCCATATGCTTCGGCGTCGGCCATGTCTCGGTAATGCCCGGCTGCACCGGCCGCTCCAGATAGGTCGATAAAACCACATAGCTGCGCGTCGAGGTGACGCCCGGCGTTTCGTACAGGCGCGCCAGAAGGCCTTCGAGTGCTCTGGTGTCTTCCGTGCGGACCTTCAGCAGCATGCAGGTATCGCCGGCGACGGTATGGATCTCCTCGACCTCGGGATATTGCGAGACCGCCATCAGTTCCGGCGTCTTTCCCCAGCCCCTGGTGTCGATATGGACAAAGGCAAGCAAAGGCTTTTTCACCGCCCGGGGATCGATGATGGCGACCGTGTTGCGGATGGCGCCGCTGCGACGGAGCCGTTTGACCCGCTCATGCGCTGCGGGTGGCGACAAGCCGACGCGATCGCCGAGTTCGGCGTAGCTGATCGTGGCGTCATCGACCAGGACGCCTAATATTCTTCGGTCAATCGCGTCGAGGTCGCGGGCCGTAGCCTTGTTCTGCGGAATACCATCTGTTTCTTCATCCATGGCGAAATTCCTGGTTCTCCACTGAATAGAATACGGCCATTATGCTGATATGTCGAACATTGATCAAGTTGCGCCATTGACTGCCCGAGCCCCGATCCCGGCGCTTGCCTATCTCTTGACGGGCTGCATCGCCGTCATCGGTTCGAACTCGCTAGTGCTGGGTCCGATCGCACCGGCTGTCGCCTCGTCGTTCAGAACCAGCGTGCCTGCCGTGATGATTGCGGCGGCCGCGTTCGGCCTCGGCACCTCGGCCAGCGCCCTGTTCCTGGCCCGCTACATCGACCGGCTCGGCGCACGCCGGATGCTGCAGGGCGCACTGTTGCTGCTGGCACTAGCGCTGGTGGCGAGTGCCGCCGCACCCACGGTGATCATGCTGGTCTCCGCACAGCTGCTGGCCGGCATCGCTGCCGGCATCGCCATGCCCGCGATCTATGCCAGCGCGGCGGCCATCGCCCCACCGGGCAGGGAGAGCGGCACGATCGGCGTCGTGCTGACCGGATGGACGCTCAGCATGGTCGCCGGCGTCTCGCTGTCGGCCGTGCTTGCCGATCTTGTGCATTGGCGCGCCGTTTTCGCAGCGGTCGCGGTGCTTGCGACCCTTGCATGGATGGGGCTGACAGTGACGTCGCTTAGCGACATCAGGAAGGCCGGACCGGCGCCCGCCCCGCTGGAAGCGCTCGGCATTCCCGGAATCCTGCCGCTGCTGGTCGCGTGCGCGGCCTTCATGACTTCGTTCTACGGCGTCTATGGCTATCTCGGCGACCATCTTCATGTCGGGCTTGGACAGCCGGTTAGCGCCAATGGGCTGGCGGCGCTTGCCTATGGTGTAGGCTTCGGCACCGCTGCTCTTCTTGACGGCGTCATCGACAGACTGGGTGCGCGGCGCGTCATGCCATTCGCCTATCTTCTGGTCGCCGTCGTCTACGTCGCCATGGCTGCGGCAAGCGGCAGTTTCGGGCTGACCTTGACCATGGTGGCAATCTGGGGACTGGCCAATCATTTCGGCCTGAATGTCCTGGTGATGCGCCTGTCTGCACTCGATCCGTCGCGGCGCGGCACGATCATGGGCCTGAACAGCGCGGTGACCTATCTGGCGGTTTTCGTCGGCACCACCAGCTTCGGGCCGCTTTATTCCAACTTCGGCTTTGCTGCCTGCGCGATGGTTGCAGCGCTGCTCATGCTGATCGCCGCATCGGCGGCGGCGTGGCGCACGCGGTAGTCGACGTGCTTGGCCCAACCTTCCCACGGTTGACAGCAGCGCCCTGCCCTTTCATACAAAGCCGTTAATGTTCTCAGGGCGGGGTGAAAGTCCCCACCGGCGGTAAGGGTTTTACCCAAGCCCGCGAGCGCCCTCCGATGGTCGGAGGGGTCAGCAGATCCGGTGTGATTCCGGAGCCGACGGTTACAGTCCGGATGGAAGAGAACGAAACGCAAAACGGACCGCCCCGGCGGGCCGGATTGCGTATCGTGCGTCCTGATTCTGGTTCGAAACGGAAGGATGGACCCATGAATCAGCATTCCCACAAAGACTATGAAACGACCCGCATCGCCGTTATCAGGGCGCGCTGGCATGCCGATATCGTCGACCAGTGCGTACAGGCCTTCGAGGCGGAACTGGCTAACGTCGGAGGCGAGCGCTTCACCGTCGATGTCTTCGACGTGCCGGGCGCCTATGAGATTCCGCTGCATGCCAAGACCCTGGCCGGAACCGGCCGCTATGCCGCGATCCTCGGTACCGCCTTCGTCGTCAATGGCGGCATCTACCGGCATGAGTTCGTCGCCAGCGCGGTGATCGACGGCATGATGAACGTGCAGCTGTCGACCGGTGTACCGGTGCTGTCGGCGGTTCTCACGCCGCTCAACTACCATGACAGCGCCGAGCACCACCGCTTCTTCTTCGAGCACTTCACGGTCAAGGGCAAGGAAGCGGCGAACGCCTGCGTGCAACTCCTGGCGGCGCGGGAGTTGATCGCGGCTTAAGTCACCAAAACGGCCGGATTTCAACCCTGCAACAAGAATTGCGATCGAGAAGAGCTCTGAAGGTTGCGGTTCCGTTGAAATCCCGCCAGAAGCATCAAGGGCCGACCGGCAACCGGCCGGCCCGCGACGTTGCGCTTGAAACCAGATACGGGAGACTATTGGGTGGCTCGCATAACACTGAGACAATTGCTCGACCACGCTGCCGAATACGGCTACGGCGTGCCCGCTTTCAACATGAACAACATGGAACAGGGCCTTGCCATCATGGAGGCCGCCGAGGAGACCAAGTCACCGGTCATCCTGCAGGCAAGCCGCGGCGCCCGCGCCTATGCCAATGACGTGGTGCTGGCCAAGCTGATCGACGCGCTGGTCGAAATCCACCCCGACATTCCGGTCTGCATGCATCTCGACCATGGCAATAACGAAGCCACCTGCGTCACCGCTATCCAGTACGGCTTCACCTCGGTCATGATGGACGGGTCGCTGAAGGAAGACGGCAAGACGCCGGCCGACTACGCCTACAATTCCGGCATCACCAAGCGCGTCGTCGACATGGCGCATTGGGGCGGCGTGTCCGTGGAAGGCGAGATCGGCGTGCTCGGCTCGCTGGAGAGCGGCGGCGGCGAGCAGGAAGACGGCCACGGCGTCGAAGGCGCGATCAGCCACGACCAGCTTTTGACCGATCCCGAACAAGCAGTCGAGTTCGTCAAGGACACCCATGTCGATGCGCTGGCGGTTGCCATGGGCACCAGCCATGGTGCCTACAAATTCTCGCGCAAGCCCGACGGCGCGGTGCTGGCCATGAACGTCATCGAGGAGATCCATCGCCGCCTGCCCAATATGCACCTGGTCATGCACGGCTCGTCCTCTGTGCCCGAGGACTTGCAGGAGATCATCAACAAGTATGGCGGCCAGATGAAGCCGACCTGGGGCGTGCCGGTCGAGGAAATCCAGCGCGGCATCAAGCACGGCGTGCGCAAGATCAACATCGACACCGACAACCGCATGGCGCTGACCGGCGCGATCCGCAAGGTGCTGACCGAGAACCCGAGCGAGTTCGATCCGCGCAAATATTTGACACCGGCCATGGCCGCCATGCGCAAGCTCTGCAAGGAGCGCTTCGAACAGTTCGGCACCGCCGGCAACGCGCAGAAGATCAAGCCGCTGCCGGTCGCCGAAATGGCCAAGCGCTATAAATCGGGCAGCCTCGACCCGAAGTTCGGCTGAGCTCCAGCGATTTATCCCAGAGCTGCCAGAAGCATCCTGGCAGCTCTGGCGACGGCTGTTTTACTCCGGAGTCTCGGCCTCGGCACGAACCAGCTTGATATCTGCGCCAGCCGCCCATGCGCCGATATCTTCCCGACGCAATGCCGCCGCCATCATGTCTGGAAACAGATCCGGCGTGCAGGCAAAGACCGGAATGCCGAGGGCGGCCACCGAGCCTGCCATCTTCGGGTCATAACCCGGCCTGCCCTGGTCGGTCAGCGCCAGGAGCACCACGACTTTGACGCCGGAGCGAACGAGTGCAGCAAGCCGCTGCAGCAATTCCTGACCGTTGCCACCCTCATAAAGGTCGGTGATCAGCACCATATGCGACTTTGTCGGCCGTTCGATGCGGTCCGCGCAATAGGCCACGGCTTGGTTGATGTCGGTGCCGCCGCCCAGCTGCACGCCGAACAGGACTTCGACAGGATCGCTAAGCTCCTCGGTCAGATCGACGATTGCCGTGTCGAAGCAGACAAGCTTGGTCCGCACCACCGGCAGGGAGGCCATCACCGCCGCGAATATCGAGGCGTAGATTACCGAGCTTGCCATAGAGCCCGACTGGTCGACGCACAGCACCACCTCATCCAGGTCGACCAGCCTTCGCTGTTTGCGCATGAAGCCGACCAGCTTCTCCGGCACGATGGTCTTGTGCTCGGGCTGGTAATGGCGAAGGTTGGCTGAGATCGTACGCGGCCAGTCGATGTCGCGCTGGCGTGGGCGGTTGGTGCGCTGCGATCGGTCGACCGCGCCGCGTATCGCCTCGGCTGTCTTCTGTTCCAGCCGCTGCATCAGCTTGGCAACGATATCGGCGATGATCGTGCGCGCAATGTCCTTGGTCTTGGCCGGCATGACCGAGCGGAGCGAAATCAGGTCGGCGACGAGATTGACGTCGGCCTCGATCGCTTTGAGGAATTCCGGCTCCATCAGCATCTGCTTCAGGTTGAGCCGTTCGAAGGCATCCTTCTGGACGATCTGGACGACCTGTGCGGGAAAGAACGACCTGATATCGCCCATCCACTGTGCCACCCTTGGCGCCGAGCGGCCGAGGCCGCCGCGCCGCTTGCGCGGATCGGCAGCCGCATCGCCGGCACCATCGCCGTAAAGCGCATCGAGCGCCGCGGAAAGCCGCTTGTCGGTGTCGGACAGCGCTGACGAGGTTTCCTCATCGGCACCGATCGCCATGCGCCAGCGGCGCTCCCGTCCGTCGCCGGCTTGGATTGGCTCGCTGATTTCGGCCTCGTCATCCATTGCCGGCCTCGCTCATCAGCAGGGGTCCAAGCCGTTCCAGGTGCCGGCGCCACGCTTCGCCGCCATCCGGAGTCGGCGTCAGTCCGGCAGGCAGCCGTGCGGTGCGGCCGAGCACCGCTTCGATCAACCGTCGCCGCTCCATCGAGTCCAGATGCGAAAAGACCCGGCGCAGCAACGGCAGATGAGCAATGAAGGCCTCTTCGTCGAGGGATGCGAGCCAGGCATCCACCGCACCGCGCAGGCCCTCGTCGTAGATCAGCCGTTGGCCGGCAGTGCTGAAGAAACCCTCGAAGAACCCTGCAGCCTCGGTGACCGGCGTTCCTGGAGACAGACGTCGTGCGATCAGACCGGTTGCCGCGTCGGCTGACAAATGGCCGGCTTCGTAGAGCAGATGCGCGGCACAGCCTGCCACCAGCGCCGTCGAGCGCGATCCATCGAGCACCGCAGCCAGTCCATTGCGCCAGATGTCCAGCACGTCCTGTTCAGGCTCGACCAGACTGATCGCTTCGTCGGCCTTGCGCATGGCGCCGACCAGCGTCGTGGATGCCTGGGCATCGAGGTCGCGGGCGGCATAGGCAAGTGCGATCCCGCCTTCGACGATCAGCCGCTCCAGGAGGCCGGACATACGGGCGGTTTCCGTCTTGCGAGCCTCGCCGTAGCGGATGATGTCGGCGAGCGGCGGCACCGATGTCAGGATTTCCAGGCATTCGCTGCTGCGCGCCGCCCGTTCCTCCAATGCCGCGAGACCGGCCGCCGACGCTTCCGACAGGTTTGCCGTGATGGCGCCCTGGACCAGTGCGGCCATCGCATCAAGAGACGTCGCCGCGCCGATCATCTGGATCAGCCGGCCATTGGCCGCCTTTTCGATGGTTGGTCCGTAGACCAGGTTCTCGACCAGTCGAACGGCATATTCAGGTTCCCACGACAGCATCCAGCGCTCGCGAAAGGTGCCGCGGCTGCGGCCGCTGTCGGTCAGCTTGCCCCAATGCACGCCAAGCACGGACAGCCGGTGCAGCAAGGTCGATCGAAACAGCCCGCTTTCGCTGCGCAGGTCGACCGACAATTCACGCTCCAGCGCTTCGGGCTTCAGCCGCGCCGCCTTCTGGCTGCGCTGCAGGTCCTCGATCAGCGGCGCCAGCGGCGTGTCCGGCGGAATTTCACCGACATCGGCGCCCAGCAGCAATTCGGCTTCGACCAGCGCCCACAGCAGCGCTTCCCCGTTGAACAGGGCGGCGATCGCGGCGTCACGCAATTCCTCGAAACCGGGCTTTGGCCGTTCACGGATCACAGCCAGCGTGCGGGCCAGCCGTTCGGCTTCGATCAGCGAGGCGGTCGAGACCATGTGCCCCTTGGCCCTCAGGACCGCCGCGATCTTCGCCAGCCACAGGACCGAGGAGTCCCCTTGCCCGCGCGTCTGCCACAGATGCTTGCACCAGCCGGGCGCGACAACGCCGGCGCCATAACCGAAGCCCAGCGCCAGGCGCGGCCCCGTCCACGGCGCCCAGGTCATCATGCTTTTGCGGCGGGCGAGCCCCTTGAGTAGCGCCTGGTCCTCCTTCAGCGGTCGCGTCGCCTGCAGTGCCGGCACATGGAAGGCACCGCAAACGATAGCGATCGGCCCATCGAATTCCTTTCGCGCGGCGGCGATTTCAAGTCGCATATGCGCTTCGCGCTTTGCCTCGAATTCGGCAAGCGGACCTTCGCCTTCGCGCAACGTCGTCATCGCGTCGGCTATTGCCGCGAAGATTGGGCCGGGCTCAGGGTTCTGCTCGATGATATCAGCCCACCAGCTTTCGCCATCTTCATAGCCGGCAGCTTGTGCCAGCGTTCCGATCGGGTCCCGCAGATGCGGCGCCAAGTCAGCCTCAACGCTGGCTTCCGTTCCATCGCTATCGGTTTCCCCCACGGCCTCAATCGGCGCAGTGCGGGCTGAAGACGGCAAATCGATGAAGCGCACTGCCGCATTGTTGGTGACGGCCCAGAGCGTCGCCTGGTACTCCGGCGAGAATTCGGCGAAGGGCCAGAAGCTTGTCGAGGCCGGATCGTCTTCGGGATAGCAGAGCAGCGCCACCGGCGGCTGCATTTCGGGGTGGGCCAGCAACGGCAGCAGCGGGCTGGCGTCGGCCGGTCCTTCGATCAGCACGGCGACCGGTTTCAACTCCTGCAACGCCTGCACCAGGCTGCCGGCGGAGCCTGGCCCGTGATGGCGTATGCCGAAATAGGAAACGTCGCTAAGCGCCATGGCGTCAGATCGCCGCGTTCAAGGCCGCGTAGTAGCCGGCATAGTCTGGCCGCTTCTTGAGCACGGTTTCCAGATACTCCTCCAGCACCAGTTTGTCCTGCACCGGATCCTTCACGATCGCACCGACGAGGCTGGCGGCAAGACCTTCGGCGCCGAGCTTGCCGCTGTCGAACCAGGCCGCCTGGCTGAGGCCGCCGACCATGGTGGCAATGGCTTCGGCCGTGGACAGCGAACCGGACGGCGTCTTCAACGTCACCTTGCCGTCGGCTGTAGCGCCGGAGCGCAACTCGCGAAAAATGGTCAGCACGCGCGAGATCTCCTCACCGACATTCTTCGGCACCGGCAGGTCAAGACCGCCGGCCATCTCGCCGACCCGCTTGGAGACGATCGCCACTTCCTCCGCCATGTCTTCGGGCAAGGGCAGTACGACGACGTTAAAGCGGCGCTTCAACGCCGAGGACAGCTCGTTGACGCCCTTGTCGCGGTTGTTGGCGGTGGCGATGATGTTGAAGCCGCGCTGCGCGTAGATCGAGGTGTTGAGTTCCGGGATCGGCATCATCTTTTCGGACAGCACGGTGATCAGCGTGTCCTGCACGTCGGAGCCCATGCGCGTCAGCTCCTCGAGGCGGCAAAGCTTGCCGTCCTGCATGGCGCGGTAGAGCGGCGTCGGCACCAGCGCGTCCTGGCTTGGGCCCTTTGCCAGAAGCTGTGCGTAGTTCCAGCCATAGCGGATCTGGTTCTCGTCGGTACCAGCCGTGCACTGCACGATCAGGGTCGAATCGCCCATGATGGCGGCGGCGAGATGTTCCGACACCCAGGATTTGGCCGTGCCGGGGACACCCAGCAGCAACAGCGCGCGATCGGTGGCGAGCGTCGCCACCGCGGTTTCCATCAGCCGGCGCCGGCCGACATATTTGGGCGTTATCACTGTCCCGTCGTCAGCCTTTCCGCCGAGCAGGTAGGTAAGGACCGCCTTTGGCGAAAGGCTCCATCCGGTAGGCCTTTGCCGGTCGTCATTGCGCGAGAGCGCCTGCAATTCGGCGGCATAGGCCTGCTCGACCGGAAGACGGATGGCTGCGTTCATTGGCTGTTCTCCGGATTGATCATGTGTCGGTTAAGGTTCGGCCAGCGCTGCGTTGAGGCGCAGAAGACCGAGTGAAGGCGCTGCCGGCGCCATACCGGCCGCAACGACGTCTCCGATCAATTTCTCCGCCGTCGCCGCCGTGGCGAGAAAGCCCATAGTTTCCAGGAGCTGGTCGACGCCTCGCTTCACAGCGTCATCGTTTCCTGCAACAGCGGAGCGAAGCGCCGGGAGCGTCTGGCCGTTTGTCAGGTCGGTCCATTCCAGCCAGCTTGCTTCGAGGCCCTCGGCCAGATTGAGCGCGCCGAGATGTTGCGTGTCCTTCAGGATCGACCTGACCAGGACGCGCTTCCTGCGGCTGTCCAGACGCGCCATGAGGTGGAGGACGAAGAGTGCGGGCTTGCCACCTTCGGCGACAAGCATATCCGCCATGTGCGTCACCGCGGCGTCGCCGCCCGACGCGGCGACCATTCGGGCAACAAGGATATCGGCATTGTTCTCAGCGCCGAATTGCCACGCCCCGATAAACTCGGATTCGGTGGTGCCGAAGCGCGTGGCGAGGTCGACCAGGTTGCAGGTCTCGAACAGTTCGGCGCGACGTCTTTCCTGCGCCGGCGATTTGAGTTTTGCCGGCGTGTAGGTGGTGCGGCGGCGGATGAAGCCGGATTTGCCTTCAGCGATGAAGGCAGCGAGTTCGGCCGTCGGATCTTCCGGCCCGCCATCGCCTGGCGAGCCGTGCTCTCCCAATCTTGCCAGCAACCGGCCAGCGAGCTCGCGCAGCTTGCCGGAACGATCGGCGGAGAGGCTCTTCAGGAACGGCACGTCATCAGCGCCCAGACCGAAGCGCAACAGGTCGACGAGTGCAATCCTGATCTCCGCCGGCTCGCCGGATGCCTTGGTTTCGATCAGCTGCCTAGCCGAAGCCGGTGCGGTGCGGCGCATATCGGCGAGCGCGGTGCGGCGTGCGGCGGGATAGAAGTCATCCCAGTTTTCCACCGTCAGATGCTCCTGGCTTGCAGGTTTTTCGCCGTCCGCGCCTGCCTGCCAGTCGATCCAAGGTGCATAGACGTCCGGACTGCTCTGATCCGACGCGGCTGGCATCCAGTCCATCGGATGCAGCACGAAGCCGCGGCTGGCGACGAGCGTGACCACACGCGACTTGCTTCTTGTGTCGGCGGCATGCTTTAGCGCGGCTCGCAATAGCGGCCGCAGCCGTTCCGGCAGCATCTGCAAGGCGAGTTCGGGCAATTGCGGGCGGCGTTTCAGCGTCTTTGGCGCGGCTGGCCGCAAGGCGATGTCGAGAGCTTGTGCGGCGATCGCCAGCAGCCGGCGTTCGCGCTCGTCGGGGCTGGCACCGCCGGCGATCTCCTTCCACGCGCCCGGAGCCAGGTCGAAGGTGATCCCGCCGGTGATCCAGCAGTCGCGCATGGCCGCCAGGCCGGTCTGCTCGATCTCGTTCACGACAGGTCAAGCCTACCGAAACCGCTTTGCGCCGCCAGCAGGTCAAGCCGGCTGCCATTCCAAAGTGCTGCCGTTGCCATAAGGTCCAGCCCAAGCAGCGTTGGATTGACGGTGTCGGCAATCGGCAAGGCGATACCATGCGGATCGCCGGCGGCTTGCCACCAGGCGGCACCCCGATCGTCCAGCAGGATCGCGCCGGGCGGCAGCATGACAGGACAATCGGTGAGCCAAGGGGCTGTGTTCTGGTGAGCAGCATGCGCCGCGAGCGGATCGGCTGTGTGAAAGCCGAAATCGGGCCACTCACCTGTCGGGACGTCGCCCTTGCGGTCCGCCACCAAGGCCCGCAGCGGCTGGCGTGCCGGGTAAAAGACCAACCTGGCATCGAACCGGTCGCCCGGTGTGAAGGCGTTCGACCGGCGACCGGCCGAGGCCGGAAAATAGTCGAGCAAGAGAGCAAATTGCGGGCTCGCGCTCTTCAGGTCGAGGAGCCAGGTCGAATGGCTGACGAGACCGTCACGGCGCGACTCGATCTTCTCGCCAAGCACCTCCCAGACGCTTTCGACCTGTTTGGCATCGGGATTGGCCAGAACCTGCTCACGGCTTTCGGACGTCGATACGAGCCGCCTCAGTTCGGCGTCGCCTGGTGTCGATCGCCAGGCCTTGGCCACCAGCACAAGCTTGCCGAGTTCGCGGATCGCCGCGTCCGGGCGCTCCTCGCTGCGCAGCCCCATCAGCCGTGACGGAATCTCGTCGATGCGGCCGGCAAGCGCTGTCGCCTTCATGTCGACCAGCCGTGCCGCAATCCGGCGGCAACGATCACTGCTGTTGTCGACAAAACCGGCCAGGCCAAGCCGCAACTGGTCAGCGATCCATTGATCCAGCTCATCCAACGCCGCCGACACCGCGGATTGCGTATCCAGCGTCCGCTTGCGCTGCGCTGCCTCGCGGCGCTCGACCGCAGCGGCGTCCTCGATGTCTGCGCTTTCGTCGTCGCGCGAGGCCTCGCCAATGCTCTTGCCTCCCGCACCGGGCGCTGGCGCCGCCGGCTGCGGCGAGGCCTTCCTGCGGCGGCCGAGCCAATCATTCACCCATTCCGGGGTCGAGCCTGCAGCGGTAAAACTGGCCGGCGTGGTGGCTGCAATCCACATCAGCGCCAAAGTGTGCTTGCAGGGAAATTTCCGCGACGGACAGGTGCATTTGTAGCCATGGTCGCCTGTGTCGACGACCACACGATAGGGATTGGAGCCGGAACCCTGGCATTCCCCCCAGAGGAGCCCCAGTTGATCGCTCTTTTCGAGCCGTGGCCAGTTCGATTGCCTGGTCAACCTGGAAGCGGCGCTCAACGACGCCTGATCGGGCGCGAGCGCTTCGATGGTTTTCAAGTCGAATTCCAAGCCGCGCCTCTCGTCGCTCGAACGATACGGGTAGCCAGTATAGATGGCCGTCTATGACGGATTCTTGTAGCAGCAACCGTACAGAGATCGATACAGCTGAACACAATAGTTGCGCCAGTCAATCTGATCCGTCGGCAATGCAATTGCTATTCAGCGATGTCTCCCCCGAGAAATTACCTCTTGGCGAGGATAAACGCGCGATATGACTTATTGAAGCGTCCGCGCCGGCTGACCGGCGTGGTCGCGTGCGATGCCGGCTTCGGCATCCTCGGCGCCAAAAGCACGGTCGAGGCCCGTCGCCACGACCGAGACCCTGAAGCGGCCTTCCATGCCCTTGTCGAAGATGGCGCCAACGATGATGTCGGCATCCTCGTAGACCTCTTCGCGGATGCGGGTGGCGGCCTCGTCGACCTCGAACAGAGTCATGTCCCTGCCGCCCGATATCGAGACCAGCACGCCCTTGGCGCCTTTCATCGACACTTCGTCAAGCAACGGGTTGGCGATCGCGGCTTCCGCCGCCTTCATCGCCCGACCCTCGCCGGAGGCCTCACCGGTGCCCATCATGGCGCGGCCCATGTCGCGCATCACCGATTTGACATCGGCGAAGTCGAGATTGATCAGGCCTTCCTTGACGATGAGGTCGGTGATGCAACTGACGCCGGCATAGAGCACCCGATCGGCAATGACGAACGCATCGGCGAAGGTGGTCTTGGCATCGGCGATCCGAAACAGGTTCTGGTTCGGGATGACGATCACCGTGTCGGCGCTCTCGCGGAGCCGCTCGATGCCCTCTTCGGCCATCTGCATGCGGCGCCGGCCTTCAAAGGCGAACGGCTTGGTGACGACACCAACCGTCAGGATGCCGGCCTTGCGTGCCGCCTGGGCGATGATTGGAGCCGCACCGGTTCCCGTGCCGCCGCCCATTCCGGCGGTGACGAAACACATATGCGTACCGGCCAGATGGTCCATGATCTCGTCGAGCGATTCCTCGGCCGCGGCGCGGCCGATCTCGGGAAGCGATCCGGCGCCCAATCCTTCGGTGACGTGGGCGCCAAGCTGGATCAGCCTGGACGCCTTCGACATGGTCAGCGCCTGGGCGTCCGTGTTGGCGGCGATGAATTCAGTACCCTGAAGCTGCTCCGCGATCATGTTGTTGACGGCATTGCCACCGCCGCCACCAACGCCGATCACGGTGATCTTGGGTCTCATCTCGGAGATTTCGGGCTTCTTGAACTCGGCCATGCCTGTGTCTCCTTCGCCAATTGCGCGCGCTTCACGACCCACCCGCAGACTGCCTTGAAACCTTGCAATCGAGCGGCATGATGCGAATCACTCCGTTGCGATGGGTAGCCCAAAAAGCCAGACAGCGGCCAGAGGTGCAAGTGCATGCGAGGTCAAGATTTGTGATGACCGTTTTGCACAGCGTGGCAGAGACGCCATATGCCTGACAATCAAGCCGTCGGCCTTGGTGCGACGCGTCGGCTTGCCGCGCAACGATCGAAGCGTCTATCATGTGCTTGATAAGTCGCTGACTTCGGCGTTCTCGCCGGGCTCGGCCACGCAGAATCCCCAGCGGCGAAACCAGCCGGCCGCACAGATTTCTGAACCGATGAAGCAGCGCCCCGCCAATGGCCGACAAAACACAATTCGGGTTGACCGCCGTCGACACCGTTCCCTTGCATGAAAAAGTCTATCTGGAACTTGTGCGGGCGCTGATGTCCGGCCAGTTCACGCCGGGCCAGAAGCTGACGTCGCGAAAACTCGCAAGGGAACTCGGCACCAGCGACATGCCGGTGCGCAGCGCCTTCATGCGGCTGCAGGCGCTGCGGGCGCTCAGCCCGATGCCGAACGGCAGCGTCGAAGTGCCGGCGATATCGGCCGAGCGGTTTTCGCAATTGACCGCGGTGCGGACTATCCTCGAAGGCTCGGCGACCGAACTGGCGACAAAACGCATCAATGGCAACAATCTGCGCACGATCCGACGCCACGCCACCGACCTGACTTTGGCGGCCCGCAAAGGCGATATCGATGATTACCTGCGCAAGAACCACGACTTCAAATTCTCGATCTATCGCCATTGCGGCAACGAGCAGATGATCTTCCTGATCGAAACCGTATGGATGCAGGTCGGCCCTTTCCTCAGGAACCTTGCCATGGGTTTCGAGGATAACCTCGCCTCCATCCTCGACATCGACTTTCACGAGGAAGTCGTCGCTGCGATCGAGGCCCAGGATGGCGAGCGCGCCCGCGCTGCCATCGTGCGCGACATCGACGAAGGGGCCTCGCACATACTGCAGCAGGCGAGATTTCCGAAGGCGAGAAACTGATGCGCGTCGCGTTTGTGCGGATTCGGGCGACGCCACTTGGCTTTCCGGCCTCTTGCCTCTATGTTGCGATCGCAGATCGCGCAATTGGTTTTGAAATGCCTCCCGACATCCCGGCTAGTGACTTGAAAAAATAAGGAAAAGCGCTTGGCGACAGCCAAGTCTGTTTTCCTAAAACTCACAAGCTATTTTTATCAGGGACAGTGCAGCCGGTCAGGTTGCGGCACCTTCGAAAACCAGAGGTCATAAATTGAGCGATGCAATTGCGGACGTTTTGAACTGGCTTGATAGCAGGACCGACATCCAGAGCCTGAGAGCCGCGGTGTGCGACCTCAACGGCATCATGCGCGGCAAGCGCATTCCCGTCGAGCAGGCAAGAAAGGCGCTGGAAGGCAAGCTGCGCATGCCTTTTTCGCTGATCGGGCTCGATGTCTGGGGCGAGGACATCGAAGGCAACACACTGGTATTCTCGACCGGCGATGCCGACGGACTGTGCCAGTGGACGGGGCGCGGCATTCTGCCGGTGGCCTGGACGGCGCATCCGACGGCGCTTGTCCCCCTCTGGCTCGCCGACGAAAGCGGCGCGCCTTATCTCGGCGACCCGCGACGGGCGCTGGCCCGCATCCTCGATCGCTACAAGGCCTTGGGCCTGACTCCGGTCGCGGCAACGGAACTCGAATTCTACCTCGTCGATCCGCAGTCGCAGCGGCCGGTCGGACCGGTCTCGCCGGTAACCGGACGCCGCCTCGATTCCGACGCGGCGCTGTCGATCGACGAGATCGACGACTTCGAATCCTTCATCCATGACGTCTACGAGGCCTGCCGGACGCAAGGCATTCCCGTCGACACCGCCATCGCCGAGAACGGCGTCGGTCAGTTCGAGATCAATCTGAATCATGTCGCGGACGCCTTGCGGGCGGCTGACGATGCGGTGCTGTTCAAGCGCACCGTGAAGGGCATTGCCCGCAAGCACGGCTTTGCCGCCTGTTTCATGGCCAAGCCCTATGGCGACCGGGCCGGCAACGGCTTTCACGTTCATTTCAGCCTGATCGACGGCGAAGGGCGCAACGTCTTCGATGACGGCACCGACCAGGGTTCTGAGACCATGCGCCATGCGGTCGGCGGCCTGCTTGCGGCAATGGCCGAAAGCACGCTGGTGTTCGCGCCGCACTTCAACTCCTACCGCAGGCTGCGCCCGAGATCCTATGCGCCGACCGCAGTCGCCTGGGGTTATGAGAACCGTATGGTCGCGATCCGCATTCCCGGCGGGCCAACCGGTGCGCGCCGCATCGAGCATCGCGTTTCGGGAGCCGACGCCAATCCCTATCTGGTGCTAGCGGCCATATTGGGCGCCGCACTGACGGGCATTGAAAGACAAATATCGCCAGGCGATCCGATCGGCACCGACGGCCAGGGACTTCCGCCGGCAAAGCTGCCGCCGGACTGGGCGTCGGCGATCGCCGCCTTCGAGAGCGGGACGCATGTGGCGGAGATTTTTCCAGCCATTCTGCGCGACTCCTTCGTTGCCTGCAAACGCCAGGAATTGAACACGTTCGCGCTCAATGTCAGCGATTTCGAAATCGAGACATACCTCGAAAGTGTTTGAGGCCCGACGGCCCCAGCGGCATTGGGTTCCGGCCGATTTTCGAGGAGCCGCAAAGCACTTGCGGTGGGGTCGCTAACCGGGCATAAACATGATGTTTTTTATCATGTATTATGACTGGGATCACAGGACTTGACCTTCGTTGCGCGCATGGAAAGCCGGATTGAGGGCTTTTCAGTCATTGGCGACCTGAAATGGCATGTCTGGGACGGCGTGGTCGCCGACCTCTGGGATGTCTCATGCGGTGACAAGGCCGAAGGCTATTACGTCTCTCCCGACCCCCGGCTGTTCGTCGCGCTCGATGTGGATGGCGATGGCGCTTTCTTCGTCGAAGACGCCAAGGGCGAATTGCGCCGCCACGACCAGGCTTTTTCCATGGCCTACATACCGGCCGGCGTGCCGATCCGCGGCCGGGTCGAGGGGCTGCGGCGGATCCGGCATCTCGACCTGCATTTCGACGCCGCAGTGCTGACGCGCCGCTTCGGCCGCAGCCTTGACCACGAGGCCTTGCGGATGTCGCGCTTCCAGTTTCGCGACGACCGGATCGCCATGCTTGCCGGCCTGATCGCCGCCGAATGCGGCAGCGACCGGCCCCTGCATGATCTCTATGGCGAGGGTCTGCTCAATGCCTTGTTCGCAAGCCTGTTCCAGATCGACCGGCCTGATAACCTTAGGCGGCGGTCGCCGCTGTCGCGCCGCAAGCTGCGCCTCGTCACCGACTACATCGACGCGCATTGCCTGGACAGTATCCGGCTTGCCGATCTCGCCGCGCTGACCGGCCTGTCCGAAACCGCGATGAGTCATGCCTTCAAGGCGGCGACCGGCGTGCCGCCGCATCGTTGGCAGATGAAGGCGCGGGTCGACAGGGCCAAGGCGATGATGGCGCGTGACGCCGCTTCACTCGGCGACATCGCCGAGGCAACGGGTTTTTTCGACCAGGCGCATCTGACGCGTGTGTTCAAGTCGATTGTCGGCGTGACACCCGGCGCCTGGATGAGGAGCACCAGTCGCCAGTGACATTTCCGCAACATCACACCGCGATGTCCCTCGTTTGGACAAGAATGGACAAACCGCCCAATTCCGTCCAATGACCAGCAGATAAGTTGAGATAAATGATCAAGTATCTCAATATCGACAGGCGGGGACTTCCTGATGAGCAGAACTTACCGGATGAAGGCGCTTCTGGCGGCCAGCGTCGCCGCAGCCGCGATGATCCCGCCAATGGCCGCGTTGGCGCAGTCGGTGCAAACCAGCACCCAGCTTGAACCGGTGGTGGTCGAGGGCGAGGCCGGCGATGGCGCGACCGGACCGGTTAAAGGCGTCGTCGCCAAGAAAAGCAGGACCGGCTCCAAGACGGCGACCGACATCAAGGATATCCCACAATCCGTGTCGGTGGTCGGACGTCAAGAGATCGACGACCAGGGCGCACAGAAAGTCGACGAGGCCTTGCGCTACACGGCCGGGGTGTTCGCACAGCCCTTCGGCCCGGACAGCGACACCAACTGGCTGTTCATCCGCGGTTTCCAAGCCACGGCTGATGGCACCTACATGGATGGGCTGCAACTGTTCAGCTACGCCTTTGGCGGCTTCTACGTCGACAGCTTCGGCCTCGAGCGAGTCGAAGTGCTGAAAGGGCCGGCCTCCGTACTCTATGGCGGCAGCAATCCCGGCGGCCTCGTCAACTATGTCAGCAAGCGACCGGATGGCAGGCAGCGCTATATCGAGACCGGCGTCAACGATGCCGGCAATGTCTATCTGGGCTTCGACATCGGCGACGTCGACGGCAATGGTGTTGTCAGCTACCGGGTAACGGGCAAAGTCGCCGGCGGCGACACCTACAGCGATTTGCAGAATGGCTGGCGCGGCTTCATTTCGCCCAGCATCACCTGGCAGCCCGACGAGCAGACCAAGCTGACGGTACTGGCCAACTACAGCCACATCGACGAGAACCACAATGGCGGCAGCTTCCTGCCTTACATCGGCACTGTAACGGATCGGATTATCGGCGGCGTGAATTACGGTCGAATCGACCCAGATGCCAATTTTACCGAGCCGAGTGTCGATCTCTACAAGCGCGAGCAAGGTTCGATCGGCTACGAGTTCGAGCACACTTTCGACAACCAATGGACGGTGCGTTCCAACATGCGCCTCAGTGCGGCCTCGATTAATGAAGTCAACGTCTACGCCAACGGGTGGGCGAGCGCGACGCAGCTCAATCGCATCAATTTCGGTCACGATACCGACGCCACGACATTCCTGTCGGACCTGCAGATCGAGGGCAAGGTGGAGACAGGCGCTGTGGAACACACGCTGCTGGCCGGCATCGACTACAAATATTACAACATCGACCAGGTGCAATCGTCGGCGCTCTTCGGCACAACCCCTCCCATTGATGCTTTCGACCCAATCTACGGCGCGCCACTGACGCCACGAGTCAGCTACCTCAATCAGGACTTGACCCAGAAGCAGCTCGGCTTCTACGCGCAGGACCAGTTGCGCTTCGGCGACGGCTGGCTGGTGACGCTGAACGGCCGTTACGACCGTGGCTGGCTCGACGCCGACAATCGGCCGACATATTACTCGGCGAGTTCCAGCACGCAGAACCAGACTGTCGGCGACTTCTCCGGTCGCGCGGGCCTCGCCTATGAGTTTGCCAATGGCGTAACCCCCTATGCCAGCATTGCCACCTTCTTCAACCCGCTCATCGGCACCGACGCCAACGGTAATCTGTTCAAGCCGGAAGAAGGCGTGCAGTACGAAGTCGGCGTCAAATATGTTCCGACCTTTGTCGATGGCCTGTTCACCCTGTCGCTTTTTGACCTGACCCGTCAGAATGTACCGTCGAACGTTACTTTCTTCACGCAGTTGCAAACCGGCGAAGTGCGCTCACGCGGTATAGAACTGGAAGGCAAGGTCAACGTCACCGAGGATTTCCGGCTCACCGGCGCTTTCACCGCCTATGACATCGATATCACCAAGGACGCCAACCCGGCGCTGATTGGCAAGACGCCGTTCATCGTGCCAGAGGTGATGGCCTACGCCTCAGTCGACTATACTTTTCGTGGCGGCTGGTACGACGGCATCTCGATCGGCGGCGGCCTGCGCTACGTCGGCTCCTCATGGGCAGACAACGCAAACAACAACAAGGTTCCAGCTGTCACGCTGGCCGACTTGAAGCTTGGCTACGACAAGGAGACCTGGGGTGTCGATCTGAACATCACCAATCTGTTCGACAAAACCTATGTCTCGAGTTGTCAGACCACCACTGTCGAAGCCTGTTCTTATGGCGAAGGCCGCTCATTCAAGCTGAAGGCGCATACGACTTGGTAGCCATGTGCCGAATCCGCCAGTGATGATCCATCTGCCCAACAGACGGCAGGTGCTTGCGCTGGCGGCCGCGGCATTGCTGCCACCGGTCGCCGCCAGGGCGGCGGCGATGCGCGTTGCCGCGATCGACTGGGGCATGCTGGAGACGTTGCTGGCGCTCGGCATCGAGCCGGTGGCGGCGACCGAACTGATCCAGTTCCGCAAGATCGCGGTCGAGCCGGCGGTTCCTCAATCGGCAACCGATCTCGGGCTGCGCGGCGCGCCCAATTACGAGCTGCTGCGCATCGTCGCGCCTGATCTCATCGTGATCTCCAATTTCTACGAATACCAGCGCCCGATGCTCGAACGCATCGCGCCGGTGTTTGCGCAAACGGTCTACGAGGCCGGCGTGCCACCTTATGCGCTCGCCGAGGCGGCGACACTGGCCCTGGGCGAAAAGCTGGGACGGCAGACCGAGGCGAAGCGCTACGTCGATGAGACGGCGGTCGAGATCACGCAGCTTGGCGCCACCTTGCCCCCCTCCCCCGCGCGGGTCTTCGTCATCAGTCTCGGCGATAGCAGGCATTTTCGAGCCTTTGGCCGCGATTCCATATTCGGCGATGTGCTGACGCGTCTCGGCCTGGTCAATGCATGGACCGACGAGACGAGCTACAGCGCGGCGGCACCCGTCGGACTGGAGGCGCTAGCGCGCGTGCCCGAGGCGTCGATCCTGATCGTTTCGCCACTGCCGGCAGATGTCGGGCGTTCGCTTCCTACAAATGCCTTGTGGAACGCGCTACCCGCTGTCCGCCAGGGGCGTGTTGCTGTGCTGGATCCGGTCAACCATTTCGGTTGCCTGCCATCGGCACGCCGCTTCGCGCGTCTGGCGACGGCCGCCCTTGCCGGGCAGAGCCATGGCTGAGCGCACCATAAGCGATCGCACCGCGACGAGTGCCGCGCTGTCGCCAATCGCCCTGTGGAGCTTCCTGGCGGCGCTGGCCGCCCTCCTCTTCGCATGGCGCGTCGGCATGCAATGGCCGGCCGCACCGCCGGGCGACGGCATTGATCTCGATAGCGTCATCCTGGTCTACAGCACGCTGCCGCGCGCCGCCGTGGCGGTGCTGGCCGGCGCGGTGCTCGGCCTGTCCGGCCTGCTGTTGCAGCATGTGCTGCGCAACCCGCTGGCCGAACCGTCGACGCTCGGTATTTCGGCCGGCGCGCAACTGGCCATGACGATCGCCTCGCTTTACGCACCGCTGCTGATGGAGCGGTCGCAGGGCCTGGTCGCCTTCGCCGGTGGCATCGCCGCGGTGCTGCTGGTGCTGGCATTGACCTGGCGGCGCGGGCTGGAACCGGTCTCCATCGTGCTCGCCGGGATGATGGTGGCGCTGACCGCCAGTTCCGTCAGCGCAGCACTGATCCTCGCCAATGGCGAGTACCTGTTTTCGCTGTTCATCTGGGGCGGCGGATCGCTGGTCCAGCAGGACTGGGAGCCGACCATCGCGCTGACGATCAGGCTGGCGGCCGGTGTGGTTGCCGCATTGATGCTGCTGCGGCCGCTGACCATTCTTGGTCTCGACGATGCCTCGGCACGCGGCCTGGGCGTCGCCCGTCACTCAAGCCGCTTTCTCATCATCGCGCTTGCCGTGTGGATGGCGACGTCGGTCGCGGCAGAGGTTGGCGTCATCGGGTTCGTCGGTCTTGCAGCGCCGGCGCTGGCCACGCTTTCGGGCGCCCGCACACTGCGCCAAAAACTGATCGCCGCGCCGCTGATCGGCGCCGTGCTGCTGTGGCTGACGGACGGGCTGGTACAGCTGGCCGCCGGTTCCGGTGGCGAACGCATTCCGACCGGTGCCGGCACCGCCCTGCTCGGCGGTCCGCTGCTGCTGTGGCTGTTGCCGCGGCTGCGCCTTTTCGAGTGGCCGCATCTCGGTTCGAATGGTACCGCACCGCGCAAGGCCAGCCGGCCCTGGCTCATCATCCTGCTTCTGCTTGCGCTGGCGCTTGTCGCTGCCATCGTGGCGCTTGTCGTCGGGCGTGGCCCGGACGGCTGGTCTATTGCTGGGGGAGACCTGTTAACCGATCTCGCCGCGTGGCGTGCGCCGCGGATCGGCGTGGCGGCCGCCGCCGGCGCCATGCTCGCGGCCGCCGGCGTCGTCATCCAGCGGGTCACCGGCAACCCACTGGCAAGCCCCGAAGTGCTGGGAGTCGGCACCGGCGCCGGTGCCGGCCTGACAGCCGTGCTGATGGTCAGCGCCACGGCCAGTCTCGGCTGGCAGCTCGCCGGCTCAGCCCTGGGCTCACTGGCGGCCTTGATTGCCATGCTGGCCCTTGCCGCACAAGCAAAGTTCGGTGCCGAGCGGCTGCTGCTTGCCGGTATCGCCATGAGCGCGCTGTGCAGCGCTGCGATCACCGCAACGATCGCGATGGGCCACGCGCAGTCCTACATTCTGTTGCGCTGGCTGAGCGGCTCGACCGGCCAGGCGTCGGCGCTCGATGCAGGGCTAGCACTCGCCTGTCTGTTGCCGCTGACGTTGCCGCTGTTCCTTGCCGCCCGCTGGCTGGATATCCTGCCGCTCGGGTCCGACAGCGCACGCGGGCTGGGCGTGCCGGTTGCCGGCGGACGGCTGATGCTGATCATCGTTGCCGCGCTGCTGACTGCGCTGGCCGCCATGGTCGTCGGGCCATTGAGCTTCGTCGGCCTGATCGCGCCACACCTTGCCCGTCTGGTGGGCTTTTCCCACGCCCGCGTCCATCTCGCCGGAGCGATGCTTCTGGGCGCCCTGCTGATGATCGTCTCGGACTGGCTGTCGCGCATGGCGGCCTTTCCCTACGAACTGCCCGCCGGCCTGTTCGCTTCGCTGCTTGGCGGGCCGTACCTCGTCTACCTGCTTGCCAAGGGCGTGCCGCGCCAAGGCTGACGGGTTCCGAAATGCTATGAGGTTCTATCCATAGGGCTAGACCAGTGCGGCCAAGCTGGCGCGCATCGATCGGTCATGTTCCGGCAGCCGCGATACGGTCGGCAGGCCGCGGGCTTCCTGGGCACCGAAGCCCAATCGTGTCAGACAGGCTCGCGCCAAGGCCGCATTGCTGTCGATGACGACCAATCCATTGATATCGTTGAGGCTGGCGGCCACCACCGACAGTTCGGTGCAGCCGAGCAGGGCTGCATCGGCGCCGGCCGCTTGCGCGATGTCGAGCGCGCGCTCGGTTTCAACCGCCGCATCCGCGATCGAACCCGCCTTGACGAGGCTGATCGCGCTGTCGACGCAGGCCTGAAACTCGGTGTTCGCGGGAAGGCAGAGCTCAAATCCCGCTGCCGACATCCTGTCCTGGTAGAAGCCGGAGACCAGCGTGCCTTGGGTGGCGAGAACAGCAACCCGGCCCTGATCCAGGCTGCGACGCGTCTCCGTCACCACAGCATCTCCGATATGGATGATTTCCGCGCGCGAATTCGCCGCCAGTTGGCCGTACCAATGGTGGGCGGTGTTGCACGGCATCGCGATGCGGGCGACGCCGAGCGCATTGAGCGTCGCGACCGCGGCTTTCAAAGGCGCCAGCGGCCCGTCATGGCCGGCAAGGATCGCTTCGGTCCTGTCGGGCAGCTGCGGGACACTGAGGATCACGGCAGGCACATGTTCGTTGTCTCTGAGCGCCTGGGTCATCCGGGTCAGCTTGAAGTAGAAATCAGCCGAAGCAAGCGGCCCAAGACCGCCGATAATGCCGAGCTGGGGACGGATGCTGTCGTCGATCATCTGGCAGGCTCGGCTTCGAGCTGTTCCGAGACGGTTTCAGGCTGTGCCGCCTCCCTGTGGCTGGGAGCGATCATTGCCGTGCTCGCCGCGACGGTGCAGACGCTGGCCAGCGTCATGAACGTGTCGACGGCTGCATCCACCGCGACGAACAGGACGAACGCCGCCTCGAAGGGAAGCTTCAGGTAGCCGCAGACGATGGACATCTGCGACAGGATGAGCAGGCTGCCCATGCCGCCGGTGGTGAGCGCGAGAAGCGCTGAGATGATACCGACGAGCACGAGGTCCGGGACTGCAAGCTGGTGGCCGTAGAGCTGAGCGATGAACAGCGCACCCGAGGTATAGAGCAGTGCCGGGCCTGTCCGCAGCAGTGCCGCCTGTAACGGCACGAGCAGTTCGACGACCACCAGGCTGAACCGCAGGCGCTCGCCCAACAGGTTGATGACCCATGGGAGCGAGGCGACCGAGGAGCGTGTGGTGATGGCCACCATGAGAAGCGGCTGGCAGGTCTTGATCGTCGTCCAGTAGCTGCGTCGCGACCGGATCGCGATAATGGCAAATGCCCCGGCAACGAATGTAAGGCAGGAAAGACCCATCACCAGCAGGTAACCGCCCATCAGCATGAGCGGCTTGGTTCCGGTCGACGCTGTCTGGTCCGCGATCAGGATGAAGGTTGCAAAGGGCAACCCCCAGATGAACCAGTTGGTGAGCACCGTGCAGGCCCGGTAGACCGCGTTGAGCGCCTGGGTCAGGCTCATGGACGAGGGCTGGGGAATCTTCCCCATCGCGAGCCCGAAAAGCAGGCAGAACAGCAGGACCTGAATGGTCTGGCCCGAGGCCAGGGCATTGAAGACGTTGTTCGGCACCAGGTCGAGCAGGATCGAGTGCCCGCCATTGGGATCCCCATTGGAGGCTGGCGGCTGGAACGGGAAGGCGAGATCGGTGGATACGCTGCCTTGCGAATTGATGAACTCGCCAAGCTCGATGCGCGACTGGGGATTCTCGATCTGGCCCGGCTGCAGGATCAGCGACAAGGTGCCACTCACCAGCACGCTCAGGAACGACACGACCAGCACGGCCATACCCACCTTGCCGAGGTAGCGGACCGATTTCGGGTCCTGGACCATCGCCGTGATGGAGAAGATGACCGACGAGACCAAATAGGGCAGGACGACCATCTTGAGGAAATTCAGGTAGAGCTGTGCGACAGGGCTGATCGCATGGGCAAAATCTGGATAGTAGAGGCCGCACAGGATCCCTGCAGCAATCATCGCGATCGTCGTCACGGGTGATCGCAGTATGCGCCTGGCCATCAGGCGCCAATCGAAAGGCAGGGGTCCGGCTAACTCGGAGATTGCCATGTCAGGCTTTGCTCCCCTGGCGATAGCGGGCGATGATCTCGTCCGTGCTGAGAACCTGCTGACCCCGCGCGAGATCGAGATACAGATCGACAAAGGCTGCGAGATGCGGATTGTCCGGCCGCACGCCGACTGCGATCGTATCGACCTTGTCGGTCAGCGTGATGGAGCGCGCTACGACCGTCATCGACGGATCGTCGACCATCAGCTTCTTGATCTCGAAATCATCGCGATAGGCCATGTCGATCGTCCCGTTTCGGATCGCATCGATGATCAGATCCCAGCTTGCCAAGCGGTGGATTTGCGCATGCGGGAAAGTCGTGGCCGCATAAGTGGCGAATGAAGAGCCCTCGATCACGCCAAGATCGCCTGAGAAATCACGGACGATCCCTTCGGGCGGCTTGCCTTGCGCGATACGCGCCAGGTTGAGGCGGTTGGCGATCAGCCCTTGCCGCAGCATGGCGTAGGGGCGCGAATAGATGATCGACCGGCCGCGCTGAAGCGTCCGGCTGAGCTTGCCAATCGCCAGGTCGGCCTGTCCGGAACTGACCTGTTTCACAATATCGTCGAACGTTGCGGCGGATCGGTCGAACACCGGCTCGACGCCAAGCGCCGCGGCGATGCCGTGGGCCAGTTCCATGTCTATACCATCGTCCCCCGATCCGTCGGCCGGGAAGAACGGATTGGAAGCGAAGGCCGGCATTGCGATGCGCAATGCATCGCCGCTCGCGATAGGTTGAGGGGCGCTCTCCGCCTGCTGTCCCAGAGTGCTGGCTGCCCGGGCTTGTGAAATCAGCAACCCGCCGCTCCCGGCCGCAAGCAGTGTACGACGTGTAACCGACATGCGCGTTCTCAATTAACCCGGGAAAGCTGCAACATGCACAACCGGCGTTAAACAAACGTATATATTACCCTATGTCTTTTTATGTATTGGATAAGCAGCTTAGCGCCACAAAATATCAGCATTGCCTAATATGCAAGGAACGGCGGAAGGATCGCATTACTTCCCGCCCGCCGGTCAGCTGGATTGTCAAAACGTCTCGACCCAGGGCCGCAACTCAAGCTCCGAGCTCCAGGCGCTGCGATGCTGGCGATGGGTTGTGAGATAGGCCTCGGCGATGGCATCCGGCGACAGGCGGCGGTCCGGCCGGTCGGGATCGGCTGCCTGTCCGGGCGGCTCGATCTGGCCGTCGATGATGAAGTGGGCGACATGGATGTTCTTCGGGGCGAGTTCGCGGGCCATGGACTGCGCCAGGCCGCGCAGGCCGAATTTCGGCATGGCAAAGCCGCCCGAGCCGGGAAAGCCCTTCACACTGGCGGTGGCGCCGGTGAACAGGATCGAACCGGATCCCCGGACAAGCAGCCGGCGCGCCGCCTGCTGGCCGACCAGGAAGCCGCCATAGGCGCCGACCAGCAATGCCTGTTTGACCGCTTCCGCATCGAGCTCGGCGATCGGGCCGCGTGTGCGTGCGCTGGCGTTGAACACCACGAGCGCCAGCGGGCCGGCCTTGTCGGCGGTGTCGAACAGCCTGGCGACGGACGCAGCGTCGGCGACATCCGTCTCAACGGCCAGCGCACCGGTCTCATCGACCAGAGCGCCCAGCTTCTCGACGTTGCGGGCGGCCAGAACCACGCGAAAGCCTTCCCGGGTGAGAAGGCGCGCAAGCGAGGCGCTCACACCAGCGCCCGCGCCTGCAATGACGGCCACATCGGATGATGTCATGATTTTCTCTCCCTTGCGGATTTCGGCGGAAGCGTTTGCCAGATCGAGCAAGGTCGCGCCTTCGCGCATGATAGGCAAGAGGTGGCATTGCCGCTGTGTTGAGCCCAAACGACCGCAGAACCGGCGTTGCGCAGTCCAGTGTCGCCCGTGGCGCTACGAGGATAGGTCCGCCTCGGCACCGCGACCCCCGCCTCGACAGGGGCAAGGCTTGGACCTTGCTCACCAACCGGATCCATCCGACACGTCATTTCGACAGTGGAATCGTTTTGCTTCGTCAAGCGGTCGGCGGCCTCATTAATGGGGACTGGAGCATGGCCCCGAAAAGTGGGAAACCGTTTTCGGAAAAGATCATGTTCGATAAGGAAACGATTATGGAACCAATCTGGGCCGTCGGCCTGATGACCGGCACGGTGCTGGACGGCAACATCGACGTCGCGCTGATCAAGACCGATGGCGAGCAGATCGAGGATTTCGGCACCTATCGGCTGATGCCCTATCCCCCATCTATCCGCTCCCTGCTGGAAGAGACGCTGACGGAGGCGCGGGCGTGGAACTTTGTCGGGCCGGAGCCGGCGATCTTCCGCACCGCGGAGGAAGCCCTGACGCGTGCCCAGTCGGCAGCCGTCAAGGAATTGGTCGAAGGCTATGGCATGACGATGGCCGATATCGGCGTCGTCGGTTTTCACGGCCAGACCGTTCTGCATCGCGCGCCGCAGGTTGGACGGCTGGGCCAGACAAGGCAGCTCGGCGATGGCGAGCTGATGCATGCCATCTTGGGCACCAAGGTCGCATACGATTTCCGCTCGGCCGACATACGCGCCGGCGGGCAAGGCGCGCCGCTGGCCGCGGTCTATCACACCGCGCTGATGCGCAGCGCCGGCGCCAATGGCGAGGTCGCCGTACTCAATCTCGGCGGCGTCGCCAACATCACCTGGTGGGATGGCGCCGACAATGTCGTCGCCTTCGACACCGGACCCGCCAACGCGCCGCTGAACGATTTCATCAAGTCGAAGGGGCTCGGCGAGATGGACCGCGACGGCGCGCTTGGCCGTGCAGGTAAGGTGGACGAGGCCCGGCTGGCCAAGCTGTTGCAGCACCCTTATCTGAGTAAAGCCTACCCGAAATCGCTGGACCGTTTCGACTTCGGTGCCGCGATGGCGGACGGCCTGGATGCCGAGGATGGTGCCGCCTTGCTCACCGCCTTCACCGCCGGCGCCGTCGGCAAGGCACTCGACCTCTTACCAAGCCGGCCTAAAAAGCTGGTGGTCAGCGGCGGTGGTCGCCATAACCCGACCATGATGGCAATGCTGGCCAGCCGCGCCGGCGTCGAGGTGGTGCTGGCGGAAAGCCTCGGTTGGAGCGGCGATGCGGTCGAGGCGGAGTGTTTTGCCTTCCTCGCGGTTCGCGTGTTGCGCGGCTTGCCGATCAGTTTCCCGAGCACCACCGGCGCGCCGCAGCCGATGCGTGGCGGAAAACTCGCCGGCTAGACTCTTGCTTTGACGCAATTCCGGACGCAAAACCGCTTCACACTTTTCCTGGAATTGCTCAACCGCCAACCAGTTCCTTCTGCAGGAAGATGCGGCTGCGGCCGACAGGGAAATCGGCCAGCGAGCCGAAGGGCCGATAGCCCTGGCGCTGATAGACCTTGGCGGCGTTCGGATTGAAGGTATCGATCCAGGCATTGTTGCAGCCGCGCGCCACCGCTTCCTGTTCGGCCGCGTCCAGCATTGTGCCGGCCATGTGCTGGCCGCGCAGCCGCTCATCGACCCAGAGCCATTGCACATAGAGCCAGCCCCAGGCCGTGTAACCGGAAATGCCGGCGACGACCGCGCCATCCTCGTCGCGCACAAACACCACAAGCGCCTTCCTTTCGGATGCGCCGACATCGCCGTCGTTGAACGCCGTCAACCTTTCGCCGAGAAAGGCGAGTTCTTCCGGCGAGGGATTTGCCGTCGTTTCAATGGTCGTATTCATCGCTTTTCCGAGATGGGTTGCGTATCGGTATCGCCGCCATTGCGAAATTCGGATGCGGCAATGCCGTGGCGCTTGAGCTTGTCGTAAAAGGTCTTGCGCGGCACGCCGAGGGCGTCGATGGCGCCGCGCACGTCGCCGCCATGGTCGCGCAGCGCGTCACGGATGAGCTGCGCTTCGTATTGGCCGACCCGTTCGGGCAATGCTGCCGCAGGCTCCGGCGCGTGCGCGGAGACCGTCCTCACCTCATCGTCCGGACCGAGACCGAGCGCGACGCGATCGGCGAAATGGGCGAGCTCGCGGACATTGCCCGGCCAGTCATGCGACTGGAGATGATCGCTGACGGCTGCATTCATCTTGGCGACCGGCCGGCCGAACCGTTCCGCCGCCTTGCCGAGAAAATGCCCGAACAGCATCGGGACGTCGCCGCGCCGTTCGCGCAGCGGCGGGATGCGCAGCGTCACCACGTTGAGGCGAAAATACAGATCCTCGCGAAAATCGCCGCGCTGGTCCGGCCGGCCGAGATCGACCTTGGTCGCCGCAACGACCCTCAGATCGATGCGCCTGATATCGTTCGAGCCAAGCGGGGTGAGGCTGCGCGTTTCGAGCACCCGCAGCAGCTTGACCTGGAGCGCCGGGGGCATGGATTCGATCTCGTCGAGAAACAGCGTACCGCCGCTGGAATGCTCGATGCTGCCGATCCGCCGCCGCTGCGCGCCGGTGAACGCGCCCGCCTCATGGCCAAACAACTCGCTCTCGATGACCGTCTCCGGTAGGGCGCCGCAGTTCAGTGCCACGAAGGGTTTTGAGCGCCGCCGCCCCCACCTGTGCAGCAGGTCAGCCACCACTTCCTTGCCGGTTCCCGTTTCTCCCTCGACCAGCACGTCGACATCCATGTCGGCGATCTGGCGCAAGGTCTCGCGCAGCCGCTTGATGGCAGGAGCCTCGCCGATCAGCGGCAGGCCGTCAGTGGCGAGCGCCGCGGCTTCGCGCAGCCGCCGGTTCTCCATCACCAGTCGTCGCTTCTCCGATGCCCGTTTCAGCGCCTCGACAAGGCGGTCGCCGGCAAAGGGTTTCGGGATGAAATCGTAGACACCATCCTTGAGCGCGGCCACTGCGAGATCGACGTCGCCATGGCCGGTGACCAGGATCACGGGTATGTCCGGGTCGATCGCCTTGATGCGATCGAACAGCTGCAGCCCGTTCATGCCCGGCATGCGGATGTCGCTGACCACCACGCCTTCAAAGGTCCTGTCGACAACGGCAAGCGCTGCCTCGGCGGCGTCGCGCGCGACCACAGTGAAGCCGGCAAGCTCGAGCAATTGCGTTGTGGCGTGAAGGAGGTCCGCATCGTCGTCGACGAGCGCCACCAACCCTGATCCCTCAATCATTCAATTCGCCTCAAGTCGACGGTAAAAGATGCGCCGGTGCCATTGCTGGGATCGAGCCGCAGCGTGCCGCCCAATTCCTGGGCAATCTCCTGCGAGATCACCAGCCCGAGACCAAGCCCCTTCTCCTTGGTGGTCTGGAACGGCATAAACAGATTGCCGGCTGCTTCCGGGCCGAGACCTGGGCCATTGTCGCGCACCGAAATCAGCACCCTGTCGTCGTGCTCGGCGAGTTGGATCTCGATGCGGGGATCAGACTGGTCCTTCATCGCGTCGAGCGCATTCTGCAAAAGGTTGACGAGTATCTGCTCCAGCCGGATGCGGCTGGCCAGGACCACCGGCGAGGCATTGCCGCGCGGCTTGACGATGGTCACGCCGGAATCACGGATGCGGCCCGACAGCAGCGACAGCGCGCCATCAATTGCCTCGCGCACCGGCAGCGGCGAAGCGGCAACCCCGGGTCGACGGGCGAAAGTGCGCAAGGTGCCGGTGATCGCGCCGATGCGCTCGGTCATCGAGACGATCGACGTCAGATTGCCGCTGGCCGGTTCGGTTTTGCCGGTTTCGAGAAAGCGGCCCGCATTCTCGGCATAGGTGCGGATAGCGGCGACCGGCTGGTTGATCTCGTGCGCCACGCCGGCGGCGATTTGGCCGAGGATGGAAAGCCGGTTGGCCTGGGCGAGGTCGTCGCGCAGCCGGCGCACCTTGGCTTCGGCATTCTCGCGCTCGGCGATTTCACCGGCAAGTGCGGTGTTGGAGCGGGTCAGCTCGGCCGTTCGCGTGCTGACTCGGCTCTCCAGCTCGGCATTCATACGCGCCAGCGCCTCCTGCCTCAGCCTGCGCGTTCGCCGGCGCCGGGTCAGCACGTAGGCAAGCAAGCCCATCAGCAGAAGCCCAAGCAGCGTGGTCAGGCGCGCCGTGTTGGCGGCCGATGAAAGAGCAGCGTCGGCGGGAGTGAGCAGCCAGAGACGCCAGCCAGGAACAGCACCAGGCAAATCCTGCACCACCTCGACGAACTGGCGCGGTTTTCCCGCGTTGTCGATCGTCGCCAGGCCGTCACCCGCGCCGCGCCGGATCGGCAGCGGCTCGAAGCCTGCATCGGCCAACTGGAGCTGCTCGTGGGCTGCGGCGGTGTCCTCGGCCGACAGTGGTGCCAGCGCACGGAACCGCCAGTCGGGCTGGCTGGTAGCCAGCACCACGCCGCGTTCATCAGTGATGAACACAAGGAAACCGCTGGAACGCCAATTGGCTTCGACGCCGTCGAGTTCGACCTTCAGCACCGCAACGCCAAGCGGCTTGCCGCCATCGTCGACGCGGCTGGCAAGGTACAGCCCCGGTCTGCCGCTGATTGTGCCGAGGCCATATTGGCTGGCAGCACCCTTGCTCATCGCTTCCTGGAAATAGTGCCGAAAATTGTAATCGATGCCGACAAAGCTCGCCGGTTCGTCGGCATTGCTGGCTGATATGGCGATGCCTGCCGTATCGATGATGTAGATGGCGGATGCCGAGGCATCGCCGGCAATCGACTTGAGCTTGTCGTTGAGGGCCTTTTCTTTCATTTTTCCGGCCCGGCGCAGAGCGCCGCGCACCGCATCGTCTCTGGCCAACACCAGTGGAACCAGGCGCTGCTTTTCGATTTCGCCGGTCAGGGTTCCCGCCGCCAGCGGCAGTGCGGCGAGTGCCGTCTCGCGCAGATTATCGGCCGCCTGGCCGGAGGCGATGCGCCCGGCAATGGCGATCGCGCCGGCCAGAAAGGCAAGAGCGACGACCACGGCAACCCAGCGGCCATCGCGCAGCCGCGCCACCGCCTCGCGCAGCAATTCACGGCCGGCAAATCCAGGGAATCCGCTATCGGTGCCTGCTTGCGGCGTCTGCCCTCTCCCCTTTGCTCGCGGCTTTCGGCCAGTGTAATGCGAAAACCCGCCCAGGCAAACACTGCCTGTGCGGAAATCCGCACAGGCTTTGCCCGCATGACGTCAGACAAAGGCGGAAATCCCGTGGTTCCGGCCTTTCCGCGAACTGGCACAACGCTTGCAAAACTCCCTGGCAGCGGCGTGCGACCGGAGCGCCGCGATGGGAGAAGTCACGCAGGGCGCTCCGCCCCATCCGGCCAGGGAGAGTTCGATGCACATCGCAGACCAATCAGGCGCGCTTGCCGCGCAGCGCAAGCCTTTCTATGCCCAACTCTACGTGCAAGTGCTCGTCGCGATCACCGTCGGCATCCTGCTCGGCCATTTCTATCCGTCGGTCGGCGAGAGCATGAAGCCGCTCGGCGACGCCTTCATCAAGCTGGTCAAGATGATCATCGCCCCGGTCATTTTCCTGACCGTGACGACGGGCATTGCCGGCATGAGCGACCTGCAGAAGGTCGGACGTGTCGCCGGCAAGGCGATGCTCTATTTTCTCACCTTTTCGACGCTGGCTCTGATCATCGGCCTTGTCGTCGCCAATGTCGTGCAGCCGGGCGCCGGCTTCAACATCGACCCGGCGACGCTCGACGCCTCGACCATCAGCACTTACGCCGCCAAGGCGCACGACCAGTCGGTCACCGGCTTCCTGATGAACATCATCCCGTCGACCATCGTCGGCGCCTTCGCCGATGGCGACATCCTGCAGGTGCTGTTCTTCTCGGTGCTGTTCGGCATCGCGCTGGCGTTGGTCGGCGACAAGGGCACGCCCGTGCTCAATTTCCTGCAGGCGCTGACGACACCGATCTTCAAGCTGGTCAGCGTGCTGATGAAGGCCGCCCCCATCGGTGCCTTCGGCGCCATGGCCTTCACCATCGGCAAATACGGCATCGGCGCGGTCATCAACCTCGCCATGCTGGTCGGCACCTTCTACGTGACGTCGTTCCTGTTCGTGTTCGTCGTGCTTGGCGCGGTCTGCCGCTACAACGGGTTCTCCATCCTGTCGCTGATCCGCTACATCAAGGAAGAGCTGCTTTTGGTGCTGGGCACCTCCTCGTCGGAGGCCGCCCTGCCCTCGCTGATGGAAAAGATGGAGAAGGCCGGCGCCAAGCGCTCGGTCGTCGGCCTGGTCATCCCAACCGGCTATTCCTTCAACCTTGATGGCACCAACATCTACATGACCTTGGCGGCGCTGTTCATCGCACAGGCGACCAACATCCACCTGTCGATGGGTGACCAGATCCTGCTGCTGCTGGTGGCCATGCTTTCCTCCAAGGGTGCCGCCGGCATCACCGGGGCCGGCTTCATCACCCTTGCGGCGACGCTTTCGGTGGTTCCGGCGGTGCCGGTCGCTGGCATGGCGCTGATCCTCGGCGTCGACCGCTTCATGTCTGAATGCCGGGCGTTGACCAACTTCGTCGGCAATGCTGTCGCCACGCTGGTGGTGGCGCGCTGGGAAGGCGAACTCGACGAGGCCAAGCTGGCGAGGGCGCTGGCGGGCACGGCCGACGATAGCCTGCCGGCGGACGTTGTTCCCGCCGAGTAATGACGCGCGGTCAATGCGTAAAAGGCCGGAGGCGTGCTGCCTCTGGCCTTTGTCATGCAGGTCGCAACGTCAGACCGTGCCGGTCTTGCTCAGCGGTGTCCGGAAACGTGCTTGGGCCAACAGGCATGCGGGCTGCCAAAGTGCCGCCGTCGTCGAACAGCACAAGGCTGGCGGCGCCGACGAGCCCGGCATGGCGGCCGAGCTGGGCCTGAACGACCGGCACGTCGCGATAGGCGCGCATGGCCCGTTGCCTGATGGTCGCCTCGATGGTCGGCAGCATCAGGTCGAGCCCATTGGCGATGCCGCCGCCAACGACCAGCACATCGGGCGAATAGAGATGCAGGAGATTGGTGAAGCCAACACCCAGCCAGCGCGCTTCCTCCTCCAGCAAGGCCGAGGCAAGAGCGTCCTGCAGCCGTGCCGCCTCGACGACATGGCGGCCGGTTACCTCCGCGTCCGCTGACAAGCGTCGCAAGGTAGAGCCGTCTCCGGCTGCCGTGGCGGCGCTGGCGCGGCGGCCAAGTGCCGTTCCCGAGGCGATGGCCTCGAAGCAGCCAACGACACCGCATACGCAGCGCTCGCCTTCATTGGTGATGGTCATGTGACCGATCTCGGCGGCAAGGCCACGGCGGCCATGCAGGATGCGGCCGTCGACGACGACACCACCGCCAATGCCGGTGGAAACCGTGACGAAGACCAGCGAGCCCGCACCATGGCCGGCACCGAAACGCCATTCGCCGAGCGCCGCGGCATTGGCGTCGTTCTCCAGCCGCACCGGCAGGCCGAGCCGCCGCTCGAGGATGTCGGCAAGCGGCACGTCCAGCCAGCCGGCGAGTGTCGGCGGGCCGACGGCGATGCCGGCCAGCGGATCGAGCGGTCCCGGCGCACCGACGCCGACGCCGACGATCGAGAGTGCCGGCGCCTCGGCGTGGACTGTCGCCGCCAACGCCTCGATCTGGCCGATCACCACATCGGGACCGGCCTGCGCCTGCGTCGGCACCGCCGCGAATGCCAGGATCTTGCCGTCGCGGTCGACCAGGGCGACACGAAGCTCCGTCCCGCCAAGATCGATCGCAAGGGCGGCTTCTGATGTCATGCCGCGACCTTCAAGCCGTGCAGCCAGCCGATGCGGCCGGCGAGGTCCTTGTCACCGAAGGCGAGCGAACCGAGAACCACGGTTTCAGCCCCGGCGGCACGCAGCGACGGCACGGTCTCGTGGCGGATGCCGCCATCGGCCGCCAGAACCACCTGTGCCTCACGGCCGGCCTTTCTCAGGATGGCGCGGGCAGCGCCCAGCCTGTCGCAGGCCTTGTCCGACAGGCTCTGTCCCTTGACGCCGATTGCGGTTCCAAGAAGCGTCACGAAGGCGACTTCCGGGGCAAAGGCCGTCACCGCTTCCACAGGCGTCTCCAGCCTGAGTACGACGCCGGCCTCGGCGCCGAGCTCCCGCGCCAGCCGCACGGCGCGCAATCCGGCCTCGCCATTCTCGGCATGGACGCTGATCATGTCGGCGCCGGCCTCGATGAACTGGCGCGTCTGCGCCTCGACGATTGCTTCATCGACCATCAGATGGACGTGGATGGGTTTCGCCGTCAGCCCGGCGATGCGGGCGACAAGATCGGGAAAGAACAGGAAGGACGGGGCGAAGTGGCCGTCCGCCACATCGATATGATGAAGATCGACATAGGGCTCGATGCGCTTCAAGTCGTTTTCGAAATTGGCGAGGTTGGCCGACCACAGCGAGAATTCGGCGATCATCCGGTCGCGCGGCAATGCGGCGATGGCGGCCGGGCCTGAGAGAGGTTTCGAGATCATGACTGGTCCTGGTTGTTGAAACGATCTTTGAGGAAGCTGCCGATGGCGGCGCGGATCTCGGCGAAATGGCGCTCCTTGTCGGTGGCCTTCGGCGTCACCTCGGCAAAGGTCGCATTGGGGATGGCGTCGGCGAGGCTGCGGGCGGCGGCCAGCGGATGGACGAGATCGATGCCGCTGCCGATGACGAGCGTAGGGAACGCAAGGCTAGCGGCCGCTGCCCGCGTCACGCCAGGTCCATCCTCTGCGATCGGCTGCATCACCTCGGCGAAGACGGGTGCGTTTTCGCGCGCGAAGAAGCCGAGCAGGGAAGCAAGATTGTCCGGCGCTTCGGTGCGAAAGCGGGCGGCCGTCGCGGACGCCGCGAAGATATCTCGCGCCTCCGATAAAGGACGGCTGAGGATGAGCTCCGCCACTTCCACGTAAGGGCGCATGTTTTGCGGTGCCGCGTCGAAAGCCCAGGCAGGGCGAACAAGCACCAAACCCAGGACGCGGTCCGGGTGGCGGGCGGCAAGCTGCAAGGCAATGGCCGCACCCATCGAAATGCCGCCGGCGACGAAACGGTCGAGGCCGGCCGCATCTGCGGCGGCCAGCACATCATCGGCGAACATCGCGATCGAAAACGGGCGCTTGCTACCGGCGCCGGAACCGCCCTGCGCGCGGCATTCGACGGTCAGCCGGCGGTATGACGGGCTGTCGGGATAGTTCTGCGCGACCTGCGCTGCGTCACCGCCGAGGCCATGCTGGAAGACGACGGGAAGTCTGCCCTGCCCCGTGTCGAAGACACGAAGCGCTGCATCGTCGCGGAGCAGGATCGTCGGGGCGGCGCCCATCAGAGGAGCCTTCGTAGAAAGGCGGCGACATCGGGGGCTTCGTCGGCGGACAGCCCGTGGGTGACGAGCGATCCCTCGAAGCCGACTGCCTTCAGCCGCGCGCCGAAATCCGGGAAATCGACGATGCCTTGCCCTGATGGGGCAAAGCGGCCGTCACTATAGCGGTCCTTGGCGTGCGCCATGGCGATGTGGCCGGCGGCCTCGTCGATCGCGGCGGCAACGATGGCGCGCGCCTCGCCGGGCGTGGCGTGTTCGAACAGGTTTGCCGGATCGAGCACGATCTTCAGATGCTTCGATCCCATCTCGGCGATCAGCCGGGTCGCATCCCTGGCCGAGGTGACGATGTTGGCCTGCTCAGGCTCGATGCCGAGATCGACATTGGCACCTTCGGCCAACGCCAGCGCCTTCGCCATCTCGGCGGCCATGTCGGACCAGGCGGCCGGATCGGCATTGTCGGGATGATAGGCCCACTGATCGGCGGCGTTGCGCGAGCCGGTGCAGAGCGTGAGCAGCGGGATGTCGAGGGCAGCAGCAGCCTCGATGACGACGGCGAGACGCCGAAGGCCATCGTCGCGCACGGCTTTGTCGGGATGCGCCATGTTGTAGGTGCCCGAAAGTGCTGCAAGTGAGACACCGCTCGATTGCGCTGCGGTGCGGATGGAGGCGATGGCGTCCGCCGGCACAGCATCCGGCATCGACGGCAGGCCGGCACAGGCCAGATTGAGCTGCGTCGTCTCGTATCCCGACTGCTTCACCGCAGCCAGCACGGCGGCCGGGTCGGTGCCGGCAAAGGTCTTGGCGAAAATGCCGAGACGCATCACACCGCCCCCGAAACCGAGGCGAGTTCGACTCGCTCGCCTGATACCACCGAACGCGCGATGGCGACCATGGCGCGGATCGAGCCGATGCCGTCCTCGACATTGGCGCCGCGCATCGGCGCGCCGTTCAGCACCGTGTCGGCAAGACCTTCCAGCTGGCGGCGGAAGAAATGGCCATCGGCGCCGAGCGGCCGGCGCGATGTCGCGTCCTTCTCATGAAAAATGTCGACCTCGCTGGCGCGGAAATACCAAGGGTTGAATGTCCTGGCGATAACGGAGCCGTTCTCGCCATAGAGCTGAAAACCTTCGTGCCAGTCCATGCGCACGGCAACCGTCAGGTCGAGATGGCCGAGCGCGCCGCTGGCGAACTCGGTCTCGACGAACCAGCAATAGGCGCCGAAACGCTCGTTGAGGCGCGCGCGGACCGCAAGGATTTCGCCACACAGGAAACGCGCCGTGTCGACGAGATGCGAGCCATGCGCCAGCATGAAATATTGCCTGAGATCAGCCTTGGGATTTCCCGCTGGCTTCCTGGCTAGCCTGCTGGTGACGGGCAGCGGCTGCACGGCATCGGTGTTGGTGTAGCGATGGGTGGAATCGCAGTACCAGGCCTTCAGCGCCAGCACTTCGCCGATCTCGTCTCGAACGAAGTCGCGCGCCGCCTCCAGTGCCGGATCGAAGCGCTTCATGTGCCCGACCTGCAGGATCTTGCCCGAGCGCCTGACCGCTTCGGCCAGCGCCTCGCCTTCCTCAACCGAGGTGCCGATCGGCTTTTCACAGAGAACATGCTTGCCGGCGTTGAGCGCCCTGATCGACATCGGCACGTGATAGGCGTCCGATGTGGCGACGATCACCGCTTCCAGCTCAGGATCGGCGAGCATTGCCTCATAGTCGGAATACATCTTCTGCGGCTCGTAGGTCGCGCCCATGCGCGCAAGCAGATCGGGTGCCGCGTCGCAGATGGCGTAGAGGTCGGCATTGCCGGCCTTGGCGCAGGATTCCAGATGCGCGAACTGCGCGATGGGGCCGCAGCCGAGCACGCCGACCCTGAGGCGTCTGTCCTGTTTCTTGATCATCGTCTCGTTCTTCAGGCGCCGTAGGAGCGCATCGTCTGGCGGTTGGTCTTGACCGCGCCGGCGGGATCGGCGGCGGCCGTTTCGGATTCTTCCTCCAGCACCAGCCAGCCATTGAAGCGCGGTGCGGTGCCGGCGATCTCGATGACCGCAGGCGTGTCGCAGACGCCCTTGCCAAGCATGGCCCAGGTACCGTTGGCATCGACGTCCTTGAGGTGGATGTAGCGGATGCGGTCGCGGTGGGTGCGCAGCGTGTCGGCCATGTCCTTGTGGCCGCGCAGGATATGGCCGGTATCCGGCACCCAACCGACCAGATCGGGATCGAGCAAGGCAAAGATCGTGTCGTAGTCGGCCCGGTCGAACAGCAGCGTGTTGTGGTGCGAGCTTGGATGCACCGCGACCTGGACGCCGGTCTTGCGGCCAAGCTCGCCAGCCTCGTTGTAGACCTCTGCGGCGATGGCGAATTTGTCGTCGCGCGGACCGTCGGAGACCACCGTCGCAGAGCCCATCGACACGAGCGCGCCAGGGAAGGCGGCGGCGAAGTCGATCCAGCGTTTGGCGGTCTCGAGATCGGCGCCGATCTCCTCCTTCAGCGTAAAACCACTGTTCGAGCCAAAGGCGAAGGAAACCAGCGTCAGCCCCGACGCCTTCAGCGCGGCGGCGAACTCCTCCGGCTTGTCGCCATAATGTCCGATCATGGTGTCGGTGATCTCGATGCCGGCATAGCCACCGTCAGAGATCGCCTTCAGCAGATCGTCGGGGCCGCCGGTGAACCGGTCTCCCAGCATTTCCCAGGTGAAGGTCTGGCAGCCGACTTTGAGCTCTTTCACGTTCATCCTTTCATTCCTTGGTATCGCCTATTGCTTGATGCCACCCTGCGTCGCCATGGGATGGACATCCTACTTGACCGAGCCTGCGGTCATGCCGGCGAGGAAGTACCTCTGGGCAACGAGGTAGATGAGCAAGAGCGGTAGCGAGCCGAGCACACTCATCGCCATCATCTGGTTCCATTCGAAGGCGTGCTGCCCCATCAACAGCTGGATGCCGATCGGGACGGTGCGCATGGACGTTGACTTCGTCAGTGTCAGCGCAAAGAGAAATTCGTTCCAGCACAACAGGAAGGTGTAGACTGACGTCGCCACGATGCCAGGCAGTGAAATCGGGACGATCACCCGCCAAAGCGCTGTCCAACTGGTGCCGCCATCGACGGCCACGGCTTCATCGAGATCGCGGGGCAAGGTGTTCAGATATCCCGTCATCAGCAGGATCGCGTAGGGCAGCGTAAAAACCAGATAAGTCAGGATCAGTGCGACATAGGTGTCGAAGATGCCGTATGAGACGACGAGCCCGAAGAAGGGGATCAAAAGTGTGATCGGCGGAATCGTCTGCGTACTGATGATGATTGTGTTCAGGATGCCCTTGCCGCGGAAGTTGAAGCGGCTGAACCCGTAGGCCGCCAGCAGGGCGATCAGCACCGTCAGCACAGTCACCGCTCCCGCCACGAAATAGCTGTTGAAGAAGAAGCGCAGCTTCACCGGGTCGCCAAGGATGGCTGCATACGCTTCCAGCGTAAACGCCTTTGGCAGGATGGTTGGTGGCAGGGCAAAGATTTCGGTATTCGATTTGAACGAGCTGCTCAGCATCCAGTAGATCGGAAATGCCGCGAAAAAGAGCCCCGCTGCAAGCGCTACATGGAGCGCGACGGTGATCAGCCTGTCTTTCGGCGTATGCCTTTTCCTCATGATGACTACCGAGCCTTTTGATAGCGAATATAGAACAGCGTCAGGCCGAGAGAGATCAACAAGATGACCACAGCGCTCGCCGAAGCCTGCGACAGGTTGTAGCTCGAAAACGCCAGCTTGTAGGTGTAGGTGCTGAGGACCTCGGTCGAGTAGATCGGGCCACCGCCCGTCGTTATCCAGATTAACGGGAAGACCTGCATGGTCCAGATGAAGTCGAGCAGCGAGATGCTGATGATGATCGGCATCAGCTGCGGGACGGTGATGAAGATCAGCTTCTGGTAGGCTTTCGCCCCGTCGATATCGGCGGCCTCGTAGAAATCCTTGGGAATGCCCTGCAAACCCGCGAGCAGGCTGACCATGAAGAGCGGATAGCCCGCCCAGATATTGGCGAAGGTGACGGCGTGCAGCGCGGTCTCAGGCGAGGAAAACCATTCGACCTTGGAACCGATGATGCCGATTTGCATGAGTATGCTGTTCACGACACCGTTCGGCTCAAGCAGCAGGCGCCAGATCACGGCGATAATCACCGCGGTGAACAGCCAGGGCAATATGTAGAGCACGCGCAGAATATTGCGCAGCGTCGGATTGATGCGGTCGCTGTTCAGCATGAGCGCGAAAACCATGCCGATGGTCATGTGGAAAATGACACTCATGCATGTGAAGTAGAGCGTGTGCCACAGCGAAGCCCAGAACACGGGGTCGTCGAAGATCGCCTGGTAGTGTTTCAGTCCGGCAAAGGATGGGTCACGACGCAGCACCGCGCTGTTCTGGAACGAGTAGCCAATCACCGTCACCATCGGCAGCAGCATCAGAAGCCCGATTATGAGCAGCGAGGGCGACAGATAGAGGTAGGGTGCGACCGCTCGTTTAAGCTTATGGTGGGAGCGCTTTTGCCGGGTCATGTGCCAACCTTGGGATACGCCTTCAAGAGAAGGTAAGCTTCAAAAACAGGTCCACTCAAATTGCCGATCCGTTGTTGCCGGGTGGCCTGCCCGAAGTCAGGCCACCCGGTCAAAGATAGCAAACGGGAACAGGCCGATCAGAATTTCGCCATCCAGCCCTTCTGAGCGGCGGCTGCGGCTTGTTCCGGAGATTGCTCGCCGGCGAGCATCTTTTGAGCTTGCACGTCGAACTGGGTCATCAGGTCTTCTGCCACCGGCAGGCCCGTGAACTCATTGGCGAGATAACCGGTCTTGAAGATTTCAAAAGCCTTGCCGAAAGCCTTGTCCGAGGTCACGAAATCGGGCTGGGCGTTGACGTTGCCCGGGAAGGCGTTTGCAAGCGATACGAGCTTGGCGTTCACCTTTTCACTCATCACATATTGGACGAGTTTCCAGGCCTCTTCCTGATGTTTCGAGGCAGCAGAGATGCCGATGCCCCAGGAGGCATAGGGAAGGCCGCGCTTGCCGGTATAGTTTTCCACGACCGGGACCGGGATGAGGTCGAAGTTCAGCTTGGGATTGCGCTTACGGATGAGGTTCACATGCGCGAGCGAGTCGATCATCATCCCGACGCGGTTGTTGACGAACTCCTCGACCTTTTCCTGCTCGGTCTTGGTGGCGATGCCGGGCGAGATGGTTCCGGCGTCGTTGAGAGATTTGACGAAGGTGAGCATATCCACCACCGGTTTGCCCTCAAGGTCCGGCTTGCCGTCCGCCATCATCGACTGACCCGAAGCCCAAACCCACGACATCATGTCGTTCTGGACGCCGGATGGCGTTTGCAGCGAGAGGGGCAGCACCCAGCCATACTGGTTCTTGTCGGCGATCGTCATCTTCTTGGCGGCTTCGAGAAACTCCGCACGGGTCGACGGCAGCTTGGTCACGCCTGCCTGGGCGGCGAGGTCCAAATTCACGAAGACCGGATAGACGAAAGAAGCCACGGGAAACATCACCGCCTTGCCGTCCACCTTGACGATGTCCGCGACCTGGCTCTTGTCGAAACCGCTCGCATCCATCATCGGATTCATGTCGGCGAGTGCGCTCTGCGCATTCAGATTGTTCACCCAGGCACCGTCGAGACCGACGACGTCGCTGAGCGTTCCGGTTGCAGCACCAACCGAGATCTGGTCGCGCGTGGTCGCGTAGGGGCCGCTGACCAGCGTCACTTTGATTCCTGGATTTGCGGCCTCGAAGTCATCCATGATTGCCCTGAGCGAGCCAGCCGGCAATTCGGGCTCCCACCATTGGGTGAATTCCAGCGTCGTATCCGCCATGGCGCCGGTTGCGCCAAGCAACCATGCGGCTGCGGCTATTTTCAGCATCGCGGGTTTTATACGAAACGTCATCTTCTCCTCCTTCTTTATATTCGACCGCACAATGCGGCCGATCGTCTGGTTATTCACAAGTCTTCTTATGCAGGTGCCTCACCCTCACCCGCGGGTCTTATCGCTGATATTCAGATTGCCAGATGCGTCTCGGGATCGAAGAAATGGAGCTTGGTATCATCCAGGGCCAACCTGATTTCCGAGCCGGAGCGGACTGTGCTGACCGGTTCGAATTTCGCCACCGCATTCGACGCCAGGCCGAAATCCTGCACCGCGTCGGGGTCGCCGGAGTCCACCCGGACCGCGTCGATGTCGAGATGGACGATTTGTTCGGATCCAAGTTCTTCGATCGAGGTCACCTTTGCCGGTATCGTCTGATACTTGCGGCCGGATTCGAGGCTGCTGTCATAGAGATCCTCCGGTCGTATCCCGAACACGACCTTGCGCCCCGCATACGACCTCAAGTCCGGCCTGCGGACGAAGGCTGCATCCTGCAGCCGGATGGCTAAGGCGCCGGACATCAGTTCGTCGCCCGTCAGGGTCGCCTCGAAAAGGTTCATTGAAGGAGACCCGATGAAGCCGGCAACGAAGGCGTTCACCGGCGATTCATAGAGGCTCTTGGGTGTGTCGACCTGCTGCAGCACGCCGCCTTTCAACACCGCGACCCGGTCGCCCATCGTCATGGCTTCGGTTTGGTCGTGGGTCACATATATGGTCGTTACGCCGAGCTGCTTTTGCAAACTGGTGATTTCGGCGCGCATTTGAACGCGCAGTTTCGCGTCCAGATTGGAAAGGGGTTCGTCCATGAGAAAGGCTGCCGGCTCGCGCACCATGGCGCGGCCCATGGCAACCCTTTGACGCTGTCCGCCTGAAAGGTTCGCGGGCTTGCTGTCCAGCAGAGACGTCAGTTGAAGGGTTTTGGCGATCTCGTCCACGCGCTTTTTGCGCTCGGCCTTCGGCTTGCCCGCCAGCCGCATCGAAAAGCCGATGTTTTCGAACACCGTCATATGCGGGTAGAGGGCGTAGCTCTGGAAGACCATCGCGATGTCGCGGTCCTTGGGCGGCATGTCGACAACGTCGACTCCGCCGATCCGAAGGCTGCCGCTGGTGACGTCCTCCAATCCCGCGATCATCCGCAGCGCGGTGGATTTGCCACAGCCGGACGGCCCGACGAGAATCAAAAACTCGCCGTCCTTGACCGACAGGTTCAATTGGTCGATTGCGTGAAAATTGTTCCCGTATGTCTTGCAGATATTCTCAAGAACGACTTCTGCCATATTCCTCCCTCCACAAGTCTAAGCCACTGATTTTTATGATTGTCCTCGGCTTATGTTCACCTGCGAAATATTCCTCGGATAGTTCGGACTAAGTTCCGGTATCGAGCCGCGCATATTTCAGTTCGACTGCCGACGGCGCTTTCGTCGATGCCAGAAGTTCCATGACCTGGTCGTTGGTCGGAAGCGCCTCGCGTCCGCCCCGCCCCGTTATCGAAAGGGCCGCCGCCGCAGCCGCGAATGCGACCCGGCCTGCGGTGTCGGCCCCGCGCGTTAATGCAAAGGCATAGGCGCCATGAAAGCAGTCACCGGCGCCGGTCGAGTCGACGACGGCAACCCGGTGCGGAGGCAGGTGCCAGAGCCCTGTCTGGTCGCGTCCGCGATAGAAGACGCCCCTGCCGCCATCCGTCAGAACCACGGCGGACCGCGACGGCAACCACAATGCGTCGAGTATCTCGGCCGGCGACCGGCGGCCGGTGGCGGTCCGCGCAAAGCCGAGCGGAAGAATGAGATGGTCGCAGAGCCCGATCAGTCTCTCGGTGGCCGGGCCGTGGCTCCATTCGACATCACCGAGGATCGCAAGGCCGAGATCGCGAGCCCGGGCCACGACATCCAGCGACCCGATCCCGTAACTGTCGACGATCAGGACTGTCGCGCGGCTGAGAACCTCGTCCGGAAAGTCCGGCGCGGTGCCCAGCATCGCTTCGTCGTCATACGCGATGAATCGCTCGCCATCCGAACCGACGGTGATCCGCGAGCGCACCGGGCGCGCGTGCGGGTGGCGCGGCGCGAACGCGGTTTCAACGCCGCTCGCAACGAGATCGCACAACACGGCGTCGTCGGCGGCATTGCCCAGCCATCCGACGAACCCGGCGCTTCCGCCGAGCCGCGCGACGGCGGCAAGTGCCGTCGCGACATTTCCTCCGAAAGCTCGGGCACTTTGCAGAACCTTCCCCTTGCCCGCCGACAACGGCTGATCGACATAGACGATGTCGTCGATCGCAATAGCTCCGAAGCCGAGGATTGAAGGGACGGTGGGCATCGTTCAGGCACCCGCCTTCGCCAAGGCGTCTTGCGCCGAAAGGCCGTCATGGATGACGCCTCGAAAGGCGATCGCTGCCTTTTCCGGATCGCCGTGCCCCCAGAGATTGCGGCCCACCACGGCACCGCGCGCGCCGGCACGGATGGCGTCCGCCGTCTGCTGAAGGGCGCCGAGCAGCGTGTCGGTCTTCGGACCGCCGGCGATCACAACCGGCACCGGGCAGGTCCGAACGGTCTCTCGAAACGACTCGAAATCGCCCGTGTAACCGATCTTGATCACGTCGACGCCGGACTCGTAGCCGATGCGTGCCGCATAGGCGATCTCGTCGGGGGTGAAGACGATTTTTGCCCCGTCGGTGAAATCGCGAGGGTAGATATGCGCCACCACCGGCATGCCGTAACGGGCCGCCGCATTCACCGAATCGGTCAGCCAGCGTATGTATTTGCCCTCGGTCGCGCCGCGCACCGGAATGGCCACGGCCAACGCATCGGCGCCAGCGCGCACCGCATCCTCGGGCGTTCCAATTAGTTCACTGATGCGATCGTCCGGGGTGAAGCAGCCGGCCTGGATCACCAGGCAAGCCTTGCCCGCGTATTGCGGCCACAGATGGCGCGCAGTGCCAGGCTGGATGCTGACGTAGTCGGGTTTGCCTACCATGACGCGTGCAAGCGCGCCCGGCAGGTCGGCAAGACCTCCTTTGCGCACGTCGCCATAGCCGACAAAGTGGTCGACCGCGCCGCCAAAAAGATTCCCCGACGGATGTGAGAAGAGGCGCGCCAGGCGCACCTTGGTTCCGAGGCTCATGAGTCCAAAACTCTCCAATCGATTGATTTCAAAATCCTGGACCCAGTGTTTGCGAAAGAAAAGACAAATGCAATCTTTCGAAAGCTTTCGAATTCGCATATTTTTGGTAGAGTGAACCGAAGCCAGGGCGATCGCTTGGCGCATGGAGGCAAGGACAGGGCATGTTGTCAGAGCAGAGACGCCAGTCGATCCTGGGTGAAGTGCAACGCAGCGGACAGGTTCGCATCAAGGACCTGTCAGACGATTTTGGCGTGTCGGAAGTCACGGTGCGCTCCGACCTCGAGATACTGGACCGTAAGGGACTGCTGACCAAGACCCGTGGAGGCGCAGTGACCCGGACCACGGATTCGACCACGGCCGCGTTCGCCCGGCGGATGCAAACGAACCTCGATGCAAAGAAACGCATCGCCCGGGCAGCGGTAGAACTGTTCGAGGACAACCAATCGGTCATCTTCGACGGCGGCTCGACATTGATGCAGGTTGCCATGCTGTTACCGCCGCTCAGCAATGTCGTGGTCGCGGCCACGGCGATGAATATCGTGCAGCATCTGATGCATCGGCCCGGGCTCGACGTTCACATGATCGGCGGCCGGGTCTATCCAGACACGGTGAGCACACTGATCACCGATGCCGACACGGCTCTCGGCGGCTTGGTAGCGCATCAGGTCTTTGTTGGAGCGCATGCGATTGACTCGTCACTGGATGTGGTCGACGTGAACGAAGACATGGCGCGAACGAAGCGAAACCTCGTGCGCATGGCCCGGCGCGTTGTCCTCCTTGCGGATTCGAGCAAATGGGGCGTCAGCGGGACCTCAAAGGCCTTTTCGCTGTCGAGCGTCGATGTCGTGATCACGGACGATGGCCTGTCCGGCGCGATACGCAGCCAGCTTGATAGGACCGGGGCCAAGGTGATCTATGCCTGACTCCCTCGCGGTCCCTGGCCACGACGGAAATACCCAATGCGCGCATGACCCACCGGATTCGCATCGGCGGTCGGCCGTTTTTTCATGTCGGTCATTTTCTCCTCCCAGGGCTGGCAGCCTCCCGATATCGCGCCAGCATTTTCGCATGTTGTATAAAAATTTTACGCGCGTCAATATTTAAAATGTTGTATAGCCCTTTGCGAAAGGGATCCGTTGCCGGCTGGGCGAATCCGGCGGAGCATGGCGCATCGGGAGGTACGATCGAAAATGCACGGGATACCAATGACGAAACTCGGGATCGGCGTCATCGGATGCGGCAATATCTCGATGACCTATCTGCGCAATGCCGCCCTCTTCGGCGGCATCGAATTGCGCGCCTGCGCCGATATTTCCGCCGACATGGCGGCAGTGCGGGCGAAGGAATATGGCATACGGGCACTCGGCGTCGATGCACTGCTGGCCGACCCCGAGATCGATCTTGTCCTCAACCTGACCATTCCGGCGGCGCATTTCGATATTTCGTTTGCCGCGCTTTCGGCCGGCAAGCACGTCTTCACCGAAAAGCCGCTCGCCACCTCGGCCGCCGATGGACAGCGCCTGGTCAATGAGGCGCGGTCGCGCGGCCTGCTGCTCGGCTCGGCGCCCGACACGTTCCTCGGTGCTGCCGGGCGCCGTGCGCGCCGGTTGATGGACCAGGGCGCCATTGGCCGTCCGGTCACCGGCACCGCCTTCATGATGGGCCGCGGCATGGAGCACTGGCACCCCAACCCGCAATTCTACTACCAGCCAGGCGGTGGCCCGGTGTTCGACATGGGTCCGTACTATCTGACCATGCTGGTCAATCTGCTCGGCCCGGTCGAGCGCGTCATGGCAATGGCGACACGCGGCCAGGAAGAAAGGCTGATCACCGCCGAAGGGCCATTCAAGAACACCACATTCAAGGTCGGCACGCCGACCAATGTGCTGTCGCTGCTCGAGTTCCGCTCCGGCGCGACCGTCACCTTCGGCGCCTCGTGGGACGTCTTTCGCCACTCCAACCATCCGATCGAACTGCACGGCACGGAGGGCTCGCTGCGCCTGCCCGACCCCGACACGTTCGGCGGCACGGTGTCGCTGTCGGAACGCGGCACCGACTGGCAGGATTTCGCCAGCGAGGGCGAGCTCTACGGCGCCCGCAACTGGCCTTACGCGGCACCCGATCGCGCCAATTACCGCATGCTCGGCGTCGCCGATCTGGTGCGCTCGCTTCAAACCGGCAACACCCCACGGGCCTGCGGCAGCCTTGCGCTGCATGTACTGGAGGTCATGGAGGCTATCCTGCGCTCCGGTGAAACACAGGGCTCGGTCGCCATCGCGGGCGATGTCGTGCAGCCGGCTCTGCTGACCGAGGAAGAGGCGAGCAGCCTGCTGGCCTGAGGGTATGATCATGACGCTCGATCCGGATGCGCTGCGCGTCCTCGAAATTGGTCGTGCAGCCGGCGGCGAGCCATTCGAGACCGGCAGCGTGGCGGCGGCGCGAACTGCCTACAACGCCTCGTTCCCGGCGCTACAGGGTGAGCACGAGCCGGTCGCTGCGACCCAGGAACGGCAGATCGACGGGCCGAATGGGCCTATTGCGCTCCGCATCCATCGCGGCATCGGCGCACCGCAAAGCGGGGCGCCGGCGCTGCTCTATTTGCATGGCGGCGGCTGGGTCATCGGCAACCTCGATTCGCATGACGAGATCTGTCGCCTGATGGCCAATCTCGGCAACGCCGTCATTGTCTGTCCTGACTATCGCCTGGCACCGGACCATAAATTTCCCGCCGGGCTCGAGGATTGTCTGGCAACTCTTCGTTTCCTAGCCGAGAACGCCGCCGATCTCGGCATCGACATCAGACGCATCGGTGTGGCCGGCGACAGCGCCGGCGGCAATCTCGCCGCCGTGCTGGCGCTGCTCGCCCGCGATGGGCTGGCGCCGTCCCTTGCCGCGCAGATCCTGATCTATCCCAACACCGACGCGCGGCAGACATCCGACAGCTACCGGCGTTTCGGCGACGGCTTCGGGCTCACCGCAACCACCATGGCCTGGTTCCGCGACCATTATTTGCGAACGCCCGACGATATCACGGACTGGCGCGTCTCGCCCTTGCTGGCGCCTGCCCTCGCCGGCGCGGCGCCGGCTTTTGTGGCGCTTGCCGGCTGCGACATCCTCGCCGACGAAGGGGCAGCCTATGCGGCGCGCCTGCAAGCCGCGGGCGTTCCGCTCATCCTGCGGCAATGGCCGGGCCAGATCCACGGCTTCGTCTCGATGGGACGCCATATCCCCGCTGCCCGGCAAGCGGTGGCCGAGGCGGTGGCCGCCTGGCGCCAGTTCGAGAAAAGCTGATGCCGGTCGCTCAGGCTGACTGACGCATCACCAGGGTGGCGCCGAGCTTGACGGTGCGCGCCATGCCCTGCTTCGGCGGATCGGCCTCGTCCAGCAAGGCCAGCAGGATCTCGACGCTGCGCCCGGCCATGGCGGCGAAATCCTGCGCCATGGTGGTCAGCGCCGGGCAGGTGTAGCGGCTCAGCGGATGATCGTCATGCGCGGCAACGCGCAGATCGCAATCGGGCCTGCGGCCGACCTTCAGGCCGCGCGAGAACGCAGCCGCCATCACGCCAAAGGCGAGACGATCGTTGGCACACAGGATTGTGCGGCCGGGCAAGGCGCCGGCCTCCAGCATTTTTTCCGTCTGCTCGTAGCCGATGCGTTCGAAGTCCCAGGTGTAATCGCGGGCGGCCTCGATGACGACCGGCTTGAACCCGGCGGTCTCCATCGCGACGATGTAGCTTTCCTGGCGTTCGCCGGAGTTGTGGTTGACGTGTGGGATGTCAAGATAGACCGGCGGCTCACCCGAACGGCAGAGATAGTCGACGATGGTCGAGACGCTCTGCCGGTTGTCGTTGCCAACGAACGGCGTATCGCCCTCGATATAGGTGTCGAAATAGACGATCGGAATGTCCTGCCCGAGCTTGTCGAAGACGCCGCGGTCAGAAGCCAGGCCCAGTGGGGCGATGATCGCGCCGGCGACCTTCAGGGACAGCAGCGTCCTGACCGACTCCGCCTCCAGCTTCGGCGAACCATGCGAGGAGATGACGATCGGCCAGTAGCCTTCGTCGCGGCAGCGAAATTCGATGCGGCTGACCATCTCGGCGTAGAACGGATCGGTGATCGTCGGCACGACGATGCCGATGTTGCGGGTGCGCTTGCGGTTGAGGTTGCGGGCGAAAAGGTTGGGCTGATAGTCCGAGGAGCGCAGGGCGGCTTCGATGCGCGCCCGCGTCGCCGGCTTCACGCTCGCCGGATCGTCGAAATATTTGGACAGCGTCGGCCGGGACACGCCGCATGCCTGGGCGAAGTCGTCCATCGTGCGGTGTGTCTTCTCCGCCATCGATATATTCCTGATCCCCTGCCATGATCGGCCCCGCCACCAGTCATGCGGCCGTTGACCGGATGCGACAATGCTCGACAGAACTTATTCAGTCAATTTTCACGGTTACCAATAGAGCGCAAAAAAATTGCATGCGTCAAATTATTTGTTAACGTTTAAAGCTGACGTGGCTCGCCGCCGTTTTCCCGCCAAACGCTTTCGGACAGCGCTGTTTCGTCGACTTGATCGTCAGTTCGACTATCAAGGGATAGGCTGCAGAAGCTTGCCGCTCGCTCTCGGCTACGGGCCTGCTTGCCAAATGTCGCCATGCCGCCCATACACGGCTTGGGCAATCGCCTCGCCCGTTCGCCACCTGCCAGGGATACTGTCCGATGTCTGCGACGCCGTGGTCAAAGCCGTGACGGATTCTTCCATGCCATCTCTCGCCAGCCTGGGCTGGACGGATTTTTTCGCTGATCAGCTCGAGCCCGACGACGCCGATCTCGTGCCGACGCGGATCGCCACCGTCCACCGCGATCGCCTGACCGGCCTGTCGCAGGCAGGGCCGGTCGATCTGACGCTGCCGGCGCAGGCGAACACCGGTGACTATGCGGTCGGCGACTGGGTGCTGGTCGATGGGCATGAACACCTTGTCCAGCGCCGCCTGTCCCGCAAGACGGTGTTGGAACGCCGCACCCAGGGCGGCAGGGTGCCGCAGCTTGCCGCGGCCAATGTCGACACGCTGTTCATCGTCACCTCGTGCAATGCCGACTTCAATCCCGCCAGGCTCGAGCGCTACCTGGCGCTGGCCAATGAAGCCGGAACGACGCCGGTGATCCTGCTGACCAAGGCCGATACCGCTGAAGACGCCGAGACCTATGAAAGGCAGGCTGCCGCGTTGCAGCGCGGATTGCCGGTCGTGATGCTGAACCCCCGCACATCGGATGCGGCAACCGCCCTGGCTGCCTGGTGCGGTGTCGGCCAGACGGTGGCGCTGATCGGCTCCTCCGGCGTCGGCAAATCGACGCTGGTCAACACGCTGGCCGGATCGGCGCAGCAATCGCCGCAACAGACCGGAGGCATTCGCGAGCACGATTCCAAGGGACGCCACACCACCACGTCGCGATCGCTGCACGCCATTGCCGGCGGCGGCTGGGTGATCGATACGCCGGGCATGCGGACTTTGCAGGTCAGCGACGTCGCCTCCGGCATCGACACGCTGTTTGCCGAAATCACCGAGCTCGCGCCGCTCTGCAAGTTCCGCGACTGCACGCATGTGCATGAGCCGGGCTGCGCTGTGCAGGCTGCCTTAAAGGCCGGGACGCTCGATCCGGAGCGCCTTGCCCGCTGGCGAAAACTGTCCGACGAGAACCAGAACAACACGCCGGTTCAGAGCGGCCCCCGCGGAGCCAAGTCTCCCGGCGGTCGCGGGAAGAGGCGTTGAACGGTTGGGGTTGGTCTGGCCTCGGACTAGAGCCGCGCCGTCCCGAAAACCCGATCCCAGAATATCGACGTCACGCCGAAATTGGCGTTTTCGTCGACATGATGATGCACGGCGTGTCGGCGCTTGAGCGTGTAGAGATAGCTCGGATGGGCGGGGTGCCAGTGATGGATCATGTGGTGGATGCTGATGTACCAGAGGTACCCCAGCATCAGCCCGCAGCTTACCGCGCTCGCGGTTGCGAAGTCCGAGACCACCCAAACGGGCACAAACGCGATCAGCGCATGCACCCCGAGGCTGAGCCAGGTCGGGGTGCCCACCGAACTGCGCTCCTCGACATGGTGACGATCATGCAGGTCCTTGATGTAGGGAATATGGTGAAGAACGAACCTGTGCAGCACATACTCGATCAGCGTCCAGAGGCCTAGACAGGCGAGGACCGTGCCGATCCAGCCTGGTGCACTCTCTTCGCCGGCCTCGAGCAGCCCGGCCACTGCCAGCACGGCGATTACCAGCGGATACACGACGAAGTCGCTATAGTAGCCAATAAGACCGAGTTGCATCGTCACCTAGCCTTCGAGCCGCCAAATAAGCGATGGTATCAGATTGCCGGACTCGCGGGTGAGGTGCAATGCAGACGAACCTGACATAGCGTCGCAATCCCTAGGTGCAAGGTTCGCGTCAACGATTCAAGGACCATCGGCAGGCTGCCGGCTTCGCAAACGGACGTATCACAATGGCAAAACGCAGTGCGGGATTGCTGATCTATCGCCGCGGCGACGGCGATCTCAGGGTGTTGCTGGTTCATCCGGGCGGACCGTTTTGGGCGAAGAAGGACGACGGTGCGTGGTCGATACCGAAGGGCCTCATCGGCGAGAACGAGGACGAGTTGGCGGCAGCGCAGCGCGAGACCGAGGAAGAGCTCGGCATCAGGGTCGATGGGTCCTTCACGCGTCTCGGCGACTACAGGCAACCAGGCGGAAAGATCGTCATGGCCTGGTCTGTCGAGGCGACCGCCGACATTGATGTCGCCGCCATCACGAGCAACATTTTTACCATGGAATGGCCGCCAAGGTCGGGATTCCTGAAGGAGTTCCCGGAGGTGGACAGAGCGGGCTGGTTCACCTTGGCCGAGGCCGAGGTGAAGATCCTCAAAGGGCAGCGCCCGATGCTGTCGGACTTTGCCAGGCAGCAAGGCGCCGGATGATCCGCGGCCCTCAGTACGGCAGGCCGACATAGTTCTCGGCGAGCGCGGTCGATGCGGCACGTGACTGCACGAGGTAGTCGAGTTCGGCCTCCTGGATGCGCTGGCCGAACTCGCCGGTGTCTGGAAAGCGGTGCAGCATCGTCGTCATCCACCAGGAGAAACGCACCGCTTTCCAGACCCGTGCCAGAGCCTTGCCTGAATAGGCGTCGATGCCGGCCGTTGACTTGTCGCGATAGAAATCGTGCAGGCCGGCAAAGAGATAGCGCACGTCGCTGGCGGCGAGGTTGAGGCCCTTGGCGCCGGTCGGCGGCACGATGTGGGCGGCATCACCGACCAGGAAGAGCCGGCCGAAGCGCAGCGGCTCGGCAACGAAGGAGCGCAGCGGCGCGATCGATTTCTCGAAGGACGGTCCAGTGACGACATTTGCCGCCGTCTGCTCCGGCAAGCGGCGGCGCAACTCGTCCCAGAAGCGCTCATCCGACCACGCCTCCACGCGATCGTCCTGCGGGCACTGCACATAGTAGCGGCTGCGATGCGTCGAGCGCATCGAGCACAGCGCAAAACCCCGCTCGTGATTGGCGTAGACCAGTTCGCGGTCGGCTGGCGGCACCTCGGCCAGCACGCCGAGCCAGCCGAACGGATACCGCCGCTCGAAGATTTTTAGCGCACGCTCGGGCACCGATTTGCGGCTGACGCCATGATAGCCGTCGCAGCCGGCAACGAAGTCGCAGTCGATGCGATGCGTGACGCCGTCCTTGTCATAGGTGGCGAAAGGCGCGGTGCCGTCGAAATCGTGCAGAGCGACATTTGCCGCCTCGTAGATCGTGGTCAGCCCTGCCGCGTCGCGCTTGTCCATCAAATCGTGCGTCACCTCGGTCTGGCCATAGACGGTGACATGCCTGCCGCCGGTCAGCGCCTCGAGGTCGATGCGATGCAAGCGTCCGTCGAAGGCGAGCGAGATGCCAGTGTGCGGCAGCCCTTCGGCATGCAGCCTTGCCGCCGCGCCGGCCTGTTCCAGCAATTCGACGGTGCCCTGTTCGAGCACCCCTGCCCGCACGCGGCCAAGCACGTGCTCGCGGCTCGCACGTTCCAGAATGACCGTCTCTACGCCGATGCCGGCCAGCAGTTGCCCAAGCAGCAGCCCGGACGGCCCGGACCCGATGACGACGATTTGCGTGCGCATCAGTGGCCGAGACTTTCGACCTGTGCGGCCAGTTCGGCGGCAAGGCGCAGCGACGCGGCCGTTGCGACGACCATCTGCGGCAGCAATAGCCACTCCAGCGTCCAGGCAGCACCCGACCGCTCCTGCTCATGCACGAGCGCGTGATGCATGCCGGCAAGCTGCGTGGCGTTGAAGCGGGCAAGCGCCACCAGCGCTTCGGCCTTCACCGGGTTCTTCTTGTGCGGCATGGCCGACGAGCCGCCGCCATTGGAAAGCTCGATCTCGGTTCCACCTTGCGCCAGCAGCGCGATGTCCTGGCCGAACTTGCCGAGGCTGCCTGATACCAATGACATCAGGCCGGCAAAGTCGGCGAGCGCGTCACGCTGGCTGTGCCACTGCGGTGCGTCGCCAAGACCAAGCCTGGCGGCAAGTGCCGCGCGCACCGCCGGCCCCTTGTCATCAAGCTTTTCCAGCGTGCCGGCGGCACCGCCGAATTGCACCACCAGCAGACGCCTGGACTGCTCGGATAGCCTCTCCTGATGCCGTTGCAGCGGCGCCCGCCACACCCTGACGCGATCGGCCACTTTGATCGGAAGCGCCTTCTGCATGCGCGTCATCCCGGTCAGCGCCCTGCCGCCAAAACGCTCTTTGAGCGAAGCGAGGCGTATGACGGTTTCGGTCAACAGCAGATCGAGATGCTCGACGACGGATTTCAGCCGAAGCATCAGGCCGGTGTCGATCACATCCTGGCTGGTCGCACCGAAATGCACTTTCCGGCCATGCGGTTCGCCGACCGCAGCCCTGATCTGGCGCACCAGCTCCGGCACCATGACGCCGTCCTTGGCGACCCCGGCTCGCAGCAGAGCCGTGTCCGGCCGGAAGGTGCCAAGCGCCGCCACGATCGCTGCCCCGGCATCCTTGGGGATTATCCCGTTATCGGCCTCCGCTTGCGACAGCGCCTGTTCAAAGGCCAGCATGGCCTCGATTTCCGCCTCAACGGAAAAATGCCTCGCCGCTTCTTCGTCGCCGAGAAGAGCGGAGAGCAGCGGATGGTCGAAAGGCGATACAGTCATGTCACAGGCCTCCTGAGCATCAGCTATCGAAGAAGACCGTTTCCTTCTCCCCCTGGAGATGGACATCGAAGATGTAGGTATCGCCCTTGCGCTCGGCGATTAGCGTCGGCACGCGGACGCGGTGCTCGATGCGTGCCAGGATCGCATCCCCGGCATTGGCCTTTTCCTCGTCGGAAAAATACAGCCTTGTGTGCAGGCCGAGATTGATGCCGCGGGCGACGATCCAGAGCGTGATATGCGGCGCCATCAGGCGACCATCGTTGAACGGGACGCGGCCAGGCTTGACCGTCTCGAACGTGCAGAGGCCGGTGTCCATATCGGTCGGGCAACGGCCCCAGCCGAAGAAATTCGGATCGGCAGCACCACGCAGTTCGGCCGGCGAATTGTAGAGCCCATCCGCATCCGCTTGCCAGATCTCGATCAGCGCGTCCTTGAGCGGCGTGCCGGTGCCATCGAGCACCCGGATGCGCAGGCCGATGCGCTCGCCCTTGGTCTTGTCGTTGACCATGGTGGCGCCGAGATCACTGGGATAGACGCCGCCGATGCCGCAGAAATTGGGTGTCAGCCCGATATGAACGTAGGGTCCGGCGGTCTGCGAAGGGCTTTCCCTGAGCCGGTCGAGCGACTGGGCCATCAATTGCCCTCCAGCCTGTTTTCGAACAGCGACGCGCGGCGCCCGCGCAGCACGATGTCGAACTTGTAGGCGCGCGCGTCGAAGGGGATCGTCGCTTGCATGTCGAGCGCGGCGATCAGCGTCTCAACGGCTGCCTTGTCGGGAATGCCGCGCGCGATCGGGCACTGCCAGATCAGCGGGTCGCCCTCGAAATACATCTGCGTGATCAGCCGCTGGGCAAAGCCGTGGCCGAACACCGAGAAATGAATGTGCGAGGGGCGCCAGTCGTTCGGCCCATTCGGCCAGGGATAGGGTCCAGGCTTGACGGTGCGAAACGCATAGCCGCCGTCCTCGGTGGTGAGGGCTCGGCCGCAGCCGCCAAAATTCGGGTCGAGCGGCGCCAGATAGCCATCCTTCTTGTGGCGATAGCGGCCGCCGGCATTGGCCTGCCAGAATTCGAGCAGCGCGCCGGGCACGCCAACGCCTCGCTCGTCGAGCACTCGGCCATGGACGATAATCCGCTCGCCGAGCGCGCTCTCGCCGGGCCTGGCGAAATTGTGGATCAGGTCGGCGTCAAGTTCGCCCAATATTGCGTGGCCGAAAACGGGGCCTGCAATCTCCGACAGCGTGTTGTCGAAGACGAGGGGGGCTTTTTGCGGCGAGCGCAGCATCGAGGTCTTATAATTCGGCGTCAGAGCCGGCGGATGCCAGGTCCGATCGCGCCGGAAGAAGGCGCCGGTCTCGGGCCTCGTCGAGCCGGACTCAGCGGGCATTCCTGGCTCCGTCCATTTCCGAAAACACGTCCTTGGCTATTCTGAAGGCACGGTTGGCGGCCGGCACGCCGGCATAGATGGCGACATGCAGGAACGCCTCGCAGACGTCGTCGCGCGAAGCACCGGTGTTGACGGTGGCGCGCACATGCATGGCGACCTCCTCATCATGGCCGAGTGCGGCGAGCAGCGCCAGCGTGACGATCGAACGCTCGCGCTTGGTGAAGCCCGGCCGCGCCCACACGGTACCCCAGGCGGCCTCGGTGATCAGTTCCTGGAAAGGCTGGTCGAAATCGGTGGCGGCGACCTCGGCCCGGTCGACATGCCGGTCGCCAAGCACGGAGCGCCGCACCGCGAGGCCGGTGCGATATCTGGCTTCGTTGCCGGGGACTTCATCCATGGGTTTCGGCTCCAGGGGCAAGCGATGCGATAAAATCGCGGATCAGGGCGACCAGCGCCTCTGGCTGTTCGACGCAAGGAATGTGCCCGGCGTCGCGGATGATTTCGAAGCGCGCGCCGGGGATCAGCTCGGCCAGGGAGCGGACAAGATCGGGAGGCGTCGAGCCATCCTGATCGCCGGCGACGCAGAGCGTCGGCACCGCTATGTGGCGTGCGGCATCGGTGAAATCCGCATCGCGAACGGCCATGCAAGTCCCGACGTAACCGGCAAGCGCTTGCCTGGTCATCATGTTCCAATAACCGTCCAGCTCGGCCAGACGCGCCGCGTGGAAGGCGGGGGTGAACCACACTTTGAGCACGCCATCCGCAACGGCCTGGATGCCCTTGCTTTCGACCGTCGCGATGCGTGTGTTCCAGCTGTCTGTCGTGCCGATCTTGTGGGCCGTGTCGCAAAGGATCAGGCCTTCGACCATTTCTGGGCGCCGGCGATAGAAGCCTTGTGCGATCAGGCCGCCGACCGACAGGCCGCACAGCACGACCTTGCTCAACCCGAAATGATCGACGAGCGCCGAGAGATCGTCGACATGATCGTCGATCGATCTGATGTCGCCGATATCGGACAGCCCATGGCCGCGCTTGTCATAGACCAGCAGCGGCATTTCACCATCGAGCGCCGAGACAATTTCGTCCCAGACCCGGAAGTCGGTGCCCAGCGAATTGATGAATATGATCGGGCGTGCATTGCCGGCCGCCTTGGTGTGGCGATGGTGCAGCGTGATGCCGCCGATGGTGACGAATGGCACGGTTTTGGTCCTCCGCCTCCACATTGCACAAGGCGTTTGGTTCGGTAAAATGATATTTTGCGTCGTTTCATTAACTCATGGGTTATCAATCCATGTCCCATAGCCGCATCCGGTTCCGTCACCTGCAGGCATTCCTGGAAGTTGCGCGGCAAGGAAGCGTGGCGCGAGCGGCCGACTTGCTGCATGTCAGCCCGCCGGCGGTGACCAAGACATTGCGCGAACTGGAAGAGGCGCTGGGGGTGGCGGTGGTGGAGCGCGACGGCCGCGGCATCCGACTGACGCGCATCGGCGAAATCTTCCTTCGCCATGCCGGCACGGCGATCACGGCGCTCAAGCAAGGCGTCGATTCCGTCCGGCAGGACGGAGCGGTCAACCGGCACCCGATCCGCATCGGCGCGCTGCCGACGGTCTCGGCGCGGGTGATGCCGCTCGCCATGACCTTGTTCCTCAAGGAGAGCGCCGGTGCGGCGATCAAGATCGTCACCGGCGAGAATGCGGTGCTGCTCGAACAGTTGCGAACCGGCGCACTGGATCTCGTCGTCGGACGGCTGGCGGCGCCGGAGAACATGACCGGCTTCTTCTTCGAGCACCTCTATTCCGAACCGGTGCTGTTCGTGGTGCGGGCGGGACATCCGCTGCTCGATCCAGGACAGGATGTGTTCGCACGGCTCGACGAATTCCCGATGCTGATGCCGACGCGGGAATCGGTCATCCGCCCCTTCGTCGACCGCCTGTTCATCACCAACGGCATGACGGCGCCGGCAACCGAGATCGAAACCGTCTCGGACTCCTTCGGCCGAGCCTTCCTGCGGCAGAGCAATGCCGTCTGGATCATTTCGGCTGGCGTCGTTGCCAACGAACTCGGCAGCGGCGCCTTCGTCGCCTTGCCGGTCAACACCGAGGAAACCAAGGGACCGGTCGGTCTGACCATGCGCACCGACACGGCGCCCTCGCCGGCCTTCTCCATCCTGCTGCAGACCATCCGCGAAGCAGCAAAGCAAAGCAGTTGATGCGGCTCAGATTGGCGATCAGGCCGCCTGCGAAGGCGTGAAGCGAACGCTTGCGGATCGCATCTGCCCAGGCGCCAGCACGATGCAACCGGTGTCGATGCCTGCTTCACCCGTGCGGTTGAAGGCGTCGGTGATGTTGCTGACCGGCTCGGCGCAAAAGAATGGCTCGCCGGGCGGCGTGTAGAGGACGAGGAAATCGAGCGGCGCCTCGGCCTCGATGTCCAGTTGCCGCCCACGCTCCGGCCAGGAGATCCGGGCACGGCGCGTCCATCCGGTGAAGACCGTGTCGAAGTCCGTCTCCGACACGTCGAAGCCGGTGGTAGGATTGGAGCCAGCGGGCGGCAGGACGTGCCGGGTGGGCAGGATTTCCGCATCGGTCTCCCACATGCCGGATACCTGCGCCTGGACATGTGTCCACGGTGTCGACGGGAAATAGGGATGGAGGCCGAAGCCTGCCGGCATCGGCATGTCCGAGAGATTGCGCAGCGAAAGGGCAATGATCAGCCCGCCATCGACCAGCGAGATCGCTTGCCTTGCCTCATAGCTCCACGGCCAGGAATCGGCGGCATGGCGATAAGATAGGAGGGTGGTGCTGGCTTCGTGCCGGACGACTGTCCATGGCCGACGCCAGCCATGGCCATGCTCATGATGCGGATCTTCCGGGCTGGTCGGCAGTTCGACGGTGCGGCCCGCGAATGCGAAGCGCCCGCCCCTTATGCGATTGGAATAGGGAACCAGCGGGAAGCAGGCCATGGCGCCGGCATCGCGGCTGTCGATCGCCGCCTGATCCGCAGGACGCAGCCAATCCACGACGGATCCGTTTTGCCGCCAGCGATACGACGCCAGCGCGCCGCCGGCGGCCGGGGCAATCTCTACAGTCGCAATGCCATCGCTGATCGAGAGCAGCTCTTGATGCCGCTCGGCAACGGCAGCGGAATTCTTTGTCACCGGCATTCCCCCTCCCTTGACTCCAGTCGCAATGCCGATAAGACATATCATATGAATAGTATGAAGAACAAGAAATCTTTCAGCACGGCGCGCACGTCGAGGGTTGCGGTCGCGGTCTCCAGCGGCTCGACGGCGCTGCATGCGACTGTCGTCGAGCAGATCGGATTGCGCATCGTGCAAGGCGATTTCCTGCCCGGCGAGGCACTGCCCAATGCCGACGATTCCAGCGAGATGCTGGGGGTCAGCCGCACGGTGCTGCGCGAGGCGATCAAGGTGCTGGCCGGCAAGGGACTGGTCGAATCGCGGCCGAAGACCGGCACAAGGGTGCGTCCCCGTGCCGACTGGAATTTCCTCGACCCGGACGTCCTGTCATGGCGCTACGCAGGCGGCGTCAGCGCCGACGATGTCCGGGCGCTGTTCGAGCTGCGCCGAGCCATCGAGCCGATGTCGGCCGCACTTGCCGCGCAACGCGCCACGCCGGCGCAGATTGCCGAGATCAATGCCGCGCTGGCCGAAATGGAAGCGGTGGTTGACGACGGCGACCGCTTCGCCAAGCCCGATCTTTTGTTCCATCAGACCATCCTGCGCATGACCGGCAATGAGCTGATCGGCTCGCTGGCGGCACTGGTCGAAACCGCATTGGTGATGAGCTTTCGCCTCTCCAACGACAATCCGGACGGGCAGCGTCATTCTTTGCCGCTGCATCGGGAAGTGGCCGAAAAGATCGCATCCGGCGACGCCACTGGTGCGCAAAACGCGCTGCTGGTGCTCATCGACAATGCCGAGGAAGACGTGCGCCGCAGCGTCCAAAGCCGCAACAAGCGCCGCCAGGATCGGGAACAGACATCGTGACCGACACCAAACGCAAGCTGCGGTCCGAGGCCTGGTTCGGCGGTGAGGGCAAGAACGCCTTCATGCACCGCAGTTGGATGAAGAACCAGGGCATCCCCGCCGACGCTTTCGATGGCCGCCCGGTGATCGGCATCTGCAACACCTGGTCGGAACTGACCCCATGCAATGCCCATCTGCGGGCGCTGGCCGATCACGTCAAACGCGGCGTCTATGAAGCGGGCGGCCTGCCGCTCGAATTCCCTGTGATGTCGCTCGGCGAGAGCAACATGCGCCCCACCGCCATGCTGTTTCGCAATCTGGTTAGCATGGATGTCGAAGAGTCCATCCGCGGCAATCCGATCGACGGCGTCATCCTGCTGGTCGGCTGCGACAAGACCACGCCGGCACTCTTGATGGGCGCTGCGTCGTGCAACCTGCCGACCATCGCTGTTTCCGGCGGGCCGATGCTCAACGGCAAGTTCCGCGGACAGGATATCGGCTCGGGCACCCATGTCTGGAAATTCGCCGAGGAAGTTAAGGCCGGCCGGATGCCGGTCGCCGACTTTCTCGCCGCCGAGCAGGGCCAAAGCCGATCTGCGGGCAGCTGCATGACAATGGGCACGGCCTCGACCATGGCCAGCATGGTCGAGGCGCTCGGCATCGGCATGCCGGACAACGCCGCGATCCCCGCGGTGGATTCGCGCCGTGGCGTGCTCGCCCAGATGGCCGGACGCCAGATCGTCGACCTCGTCCGCAGGGACGTGACAATCGCGCAGATCCTCACCCGGGAAGCATTCGAGAACGCCATTCGAGTCAACGGCGCGATCGGTGGCTCGACCAATGCGGTGCTGCATCTGATCGCCATCGCCAACCGGATCGGTGTCGATCTCAGCCTCGATGACTGGGACCGCCTTGGCCGGGACATTCCAACTATTGTCGATTTGATGCCGTCGGGCCGGTTCCTGATGGAAGATTTCTACTACGCCGGGGGGCTAGCTGCGGTCATGGCGTCGCTTGATGAAGTGGGGCTTCTTCATCGCGACGCCATGACCGTCAGCGCCAAGACCATCGGTGAACTGATCGACGGCGCGCCCAACTACAACAGCGAGGTGATCCGGCCGCTGAGCCAGCCGCTGACCAAGGAAGGCGGCATCTCCATCCTGCGCGGCAATCTGGCGCCTGACGGGGCAGTCATCAAACCGTCCGCGGCAACGCCCGCGCTGATGCAACATCGCGGCAAGGCGGTGGTGTTCGAGAACATCGAGCACTACTACGCCCGCATCGACGATCCGGAGCTGGACATCGACGCCTCCTCGGTGATGGTACTAAAGAATTGCGGACCGCGCGGTTATCCCGGAATGGCCGAGGTCGGCAACATGCCGCTGCCGGCGAAACTGCTGAAGCAAGGCGTCTCCGACATGGTGCGCATTTCGGACGCGCGCATGAGCGGCACCGCCTACGGCACCGTGGTTCTGCACGTGGCACCCGAAGCAGCCGCAGGCGGCGCGCTGGCGCTGGTGCGCGACGGCGATCTTATCGAGCTCGATGTCGCCGGCCGCCGGCTGGAGCTTTTGGTATCGGACGAAGAGCTCGCAATCCGCCGGCGTGACTGGAAGCCGCCGGCGCCGCCGGAAGGCGGCTATCAGAGCCTTTATGTCGAGCGCGTGCTGCAGGCCGACAAGGGCTGCGATTTCGACTTTCTCGTCGGTCGGCGCGATGCCGGCATTCCTCGGCATTCGCACTAGAGAGGCGCGCGATGACGGATGAAATCGGCTATGCGATCTATCCAAGCCTCAAGGGCCGCAGCGTCTTCATAACCGGCGGCGGCAGTGGCATCGGCGAAAGCCTGGTGCGCCATTTCTGCGCGCAAGGCAGCCGCGTCGCCTTCGTCGACATGGCCGAGGAGCCTTCCCGGCGTCTGGTCGACGCGATCTCGGCCGAGGGACATGCCGCGCCGCTGTTCATTCCCTGCGACCTGCGCAACGTCGAAGAGTTGCAGGCGGCAACCGTTCAGGCGATGCAGCACAACGGCCCTATCCAGGCGCTGTGCAACAATGCCGGCAATGACGACCGCCACCAGACCAAGGACGTGACGGTTGCCTACTGGGACGACCGCATGGCGGTCAATTTGCGCCATCAGTTCTTCGCGGCGCAGGCGGTGCGTCCACAGATGAACGCGCTGGGCGGCGGCTCGATCATCAATTTCGGCTCCATCACCTGGATGGTCGGCGATCCGGATTGCCCAGCCTATGTCACCGCGAAAGCGGCTGTTTACGGCATGACGCGGGCGCTGGCTCGCGAACTCGGCCCCGAACGCATCCGCGTCAACTGCATGGTGCCGGGATGGGTGATGACAGAGCGCCAGATGCGGCTGTGGCTGAACTCGGCCGGCGAACGCCAGATCGCGGAAAGGCAGTGCCTGCCCGACCGGCTGCAACCCTCCGATATCGCGCGCATGGCGCTGTTTCTCGCCGCAGACGACAGCCGCATGTGCACGAGCCAGCAGTTCATCGTCGATGCGGGCTGGGTGTGACCCGTACGGCTCCAAGGGAAGAAGGTTAGTATTCATGCGTCTTGTTCAGTTCAGAATGGCCGACGGCAGCAGAGGGGTTGGCCGTGTCTCGGATGACGGCAATCATCTGCACCCGCTCGAAAAGACCGGCAGCGTGCTGGAGCTGGCCGAAGCGGCAATTGCCCAGGGCACGTCGATCGCAGCGCTGGTCGAGAAGCAGACGGGCACAGCGAAAATCGACTACGACCAACTGTTACGCGATGGCCAGGTGCTCGCTCCGGTCGACCATCCGGAACCGGCGCGCTTCCTGGTCACCGGGACCGGCCTGACCCACACGGGAAGCGCCGCCGCGCGCAACCAGATGCATGTTCTGACCCATGGCGAAGGTACCGAGGAATCGGATTCGCTGAAGATTTTCCGTATGGGCCTGGAAGGCGGCAAGCCTGCCGCCGGGCAGATCGGCATCCAGCCCGAATGGTTCTTCAAGGGCGTCGGCACCTGTGTCGTGCCGCCCGGCGCGCCGCTACCGATGCCGGCCTTCGCGCGCGCCGGCGCCGAAGAGGCCGAGATCGTCGGCCTCTATCTCAACGGTCCGGACGGCCGCCCCTATCGGATCGGCTATGCGCTCGGCAACGAATATTCCGACCATGTGACGGAGGGCGAGAACTACCTCTACCTCGCCCACTCCAAGCTTCGCTCCTGCTCCATCGGACCCGAGCTGCTGATCGGTGACCTGCCCGAAGAAGTGCGCGGCCATTCGCGCATCCTGCGCGACGGCACTGTCATCTGGGAGCAGGAGTTCCTGTCGGGCGAAGCGCACATGTCGCACTCGATCGCCAATCTCGAACACTTCCATTTCCGCTACCCGATGCACCGCAGGGCGGGCGACCTGCATGCCTATTTCTTCGGCGCGGCGGTGATGAGCTACGCCTCCGGCGTCAAGACGGCTTCCGGCGACGAGTATGAAATCCAGGCACAGACATTCGGCAAGCCACTGCGCAACCGGATGGTGTCGGTGCCGGACGAGGGACTTGTCGCTGTTACCCAGCTGTGACGGCGCAGGCCCGAAAATTACGGTCCACCAGAACGACAATGGGAGATTAAAAATGGGACTGAAGAAAGCGTTTCTAAGACTAGCGACAATCGGGCTCGGCATCGGCCTGATGACATCGGCGGCGCTCGCCGCGAACCTGCGGGTACTGGCCTGGGACGGCTACGCCGATGCCGACTGGGTCAAGGACTTCACCGCCGCGACCGGCATCGGCGTCGATGTCGTCTTCATCGGCAGCGACGACGAGATCTGGGCCAAGATCAAGGGAAGCGAAGGCCAGGACTTCGACGTCTTCGCCGTCAACACCGCCCAGTTGCAGCGCTACATCAAGGCCGACCTGGTGTCGCCGATCGACGTCACGAAGCTCGCCAACCAGAAAGAAGTGCTGCCGCGCTTCCGCGACCTGACGGCGGTCAGCGGCGTGACCAAGGACGGCAAGGTCTACGGCATTCCGTTCTGCTTCGACTCCATCGGCCTGATCTACGACACGGACAAGGTCAAGCCGGCGCCGACCTCGATGTCGGTTCTGTGGGACCCGGCCTACAAGGGCAAGGTTCTGGCCTATGACAATGGCGAGCACAATTTCTCGTTCACCGCACTGACGCTCGGCTACAAGGATCCGTTCAACCTCAACGAAGAGCAGATGGCGGCGGTCAAGGCCAAGCTGGTCGAACTCAAGCGCAACGTGCTGAGCTTCTACACCACCGCCGACGAGGCGCAGCAGATCTACCAGAACAATGACGTGGCCCTGATCTGGGCCAATTACGGCCAGCAGCAGGTCAAGGCGCTGCAGAAGATCGGCGCCCATGTCGCCTACGTCAACCCAAGCGAGGGCGCGCTCGCCTGGCTCGACAACTGGGTCATTTCCAAGGGTGTCCGTGACAATGCGGCAGCCGAGAAATGGATCGACTTCATGCTGAGCAAGAAGGTCGGCGGCGAGCTTTCCGAGCGCACCGGCTTCGGCAACACAGTGACGGAAACCGGCAGCGCCGGTGGCAATGACACGCTGGTCTGGCTCAACAATGTCGAGGACCCGCTCAAGCGGTCGGACATGTGGAACGAGGTCAAGGCGACGCCCTGATCTTTCCGCACCATGCCTTCGAAGGACCAGGCGGTCCGGAATTCCGGACCGCCGAAGCGTATGCGAGAGTATTTCATGAACCAGAACACCGACCTCTTGACGCTGCGGTCCGTCTCGAAATCCTACGGCACGGTTCCCGTGCTGCACGACATCGACCTGTCGATCCGGGACGGTGAGTTCCTCACCGTTCTTGGACCATCCGGCTCCGGCAAGACCACGGTGCTGCGGCTGATCGGCGGGCTGGAGCCGCTGACGTCGGGCGAGATCCACCTTGATGGGCAAGACATCAGCCGCATGCCGATCAACCGGCGGCCGTTCAATACCGTGTTCCAGGACTATGCGCTGTTCCCGCACCTGACCGTTTCCGGCAATGTCGGCTACGGGCTTTCGGTTCGCCATATCCAGCGCAAGGAAATCGCGCGCCGTGTCGCGGAGGCGCTGGAGTTAGTCCAGCTTGGGCGTTTCGCCGACCGCTTTCCCGCGCAGCTCTCCGGCGGCCAACGCCAGCGCGTCGCGCTTGCCCGTGCGCTGATCTGCCAGCCACGCCTGATCCTGCTCGACGAGCCGCTGGCGGCGCTCGACCTCGAACTGCGCCGGCAGATGCAGGTGTTCCTGAAGTCCATCCAGCGCGAAATCAAGACCACCTTCCTGTTCGTCACCCATGACCAGGAAGAAGCCATCGGCATGGCCGATCGGATCTGCGTCATGGAGGCCGGCCATATCCGCCAGCACGGCACGCCGCACGACCTTTACTACAGGCCGAATTGCGAGTTCGTCGCGCGCTTCTTCGGCGAGAACAATCTGATGTCCGGAAAACTTGGGCCGGTGCAGGGCGAGCTGCGATCGATCGAGACGGCGCTCGGCCGCCTGGTCTGCTCGATCAGTGACCAGCCGCATTTGAAGGCCGCAGCAGATGGCGCCAGCGCCTACGCTGCGTTCCGTCCCGAGGCCTTGCATCTTGCAGACGCAAAGGACACCGACAACCGTTTTTCCGGCACGATCTCCGACATGGCCTTTGCCGGCTCATCGAGCGTCGCCACCATCGCGGCAGGCCCAGACAATGCTGCGCAACGCTTGCGGCTGCGCGTGCCGAGCCGCATCGACGGCAGCGCGCTCAAATCCGGCGAGGCTGTATCGCTTTCGTTTGCGCCGCATGAAGGCCATCTGGTGCTGGCATGAGCGAAGCCGGCTCGACACTCACTGCGGAAAGACGACTGTCGCTGCTGGTCACGGTGCTGGCGTTTGCCTTGCCGGTTGTCTTCGTCCTGGTGCCGCTGGCGATCTTCCTCGGCTACAGCTTCTTCAGTGTCGACCAGGGCACCATCGTCTACGGGTTGTCCCTGGGCAACTATATCAGGTTCTTCACCGATCCGGTCTTTCTGCCGGTGTTCTGGAACACCATCGTGCTGTGCGTGTCGGTGGCCATCATCTGCATCCTACTTGCCTATCCCGCCGCCTACTTCCTGACGACGCTGAAAGGCCGTTGGCGCTATGCCTTGCTGATGCTGCTGCTGGTGCCGCTGCTGATGAGCTACGTCATCAAGATCTATGCGATCCGCAGCATCCTCGGCCTCAACGGCTTCCTCAACAAGGCGCTGGTGGCGCTCGGCATCCTGCAGGAACCGTCGACGCTTTTCGTGTTCAACATGAACGCCATCCTGCTGACGCTGACGCTACTTTTGATTCCCTTCGCCATCCTGCCGATCTTCCTGTCGCTGGAGCGGATTCCGCAGGTGCTGCTGCGTGCCTCGGACGATCTGGGGGCCAGCAGCTTGCAGACCTTCCTGCGCATCACCTTGCCGCTCAGCCTGCCCGGCGTCGCTTCGGCGGCGAGCTTCGTCTTCGTGCTGGCGATCGGCGATTTCCTGACGCCGCAAATGGTCGGCGGCATCAGCGGCTTCACCTTCGGCCGCATCCTCTACAGCCAGTTCGGCACGGCCTATAACTGGCCGTTCGGCGCGGCGCTGTCGGTGGCGCTGGCCGTCGTGGTGATCGCCGCAATCCTCGTCGGCGAACGCTTTGGCCGCAACCGGGGGACTTCGGTATGAGCGCCCTGCCCCGACTGTCCACGATCTTTCTGGCCGCGATCACGACACTGGTTGCGGTGCTGCTCTACAGCCCGCTGTTCGTGCCGATCGTGTCGTCGTTCTTCACCATTTCGCATGGCTCCGTCGACTGGTCGGCGCCGACCCTGTCGACCTATGTGGCGCTGGCTGAAAACCACGACATACTGGTCGCCTTGCGCACCACGCTGATCGTCGGCGTCTGCACCGTCATCCTGTCGGTGGTCAGCGGAACGCTGCTGGCGCTCTATTATCATGGGCGCCGCTCCGGACGCTCGCTGCTGCAGTTCATCATCTTCCTGCCGTTCCTGATGCCTCCGATCATCAGCGGCCTGGCGCTGCTGATCTTCTTTCGCGAAATCGGTCTCGAACGCTCGCTGCTGACGGTCGTCATCGGCCATACGGTTTTCGTGCTGGCGATCGTCTACCGCACGGTGCTGATGCGGCTGCAGTCGATGAGCCGCACGCTGGTCGAAGCGTCCTACGATCTCGGTGCCACGGGCTGGCAGACCTTTTGGCGCATCATCCTGCCGAACCTGTCGAGCGCCATGGTCGGCGGCGCCATCCTGGCCTTCGCCCTGTCGTTCGACGAGACCATGATCACCATCCTGGTCACCGGCACGCAAAGCACGCTGCCGGTCAGGTTGTGGGCGATGATGCGGCTTGGCTTCTCACCCGACATCAATGCGCTGGTGGCGCTGATCCTGATGTTCACCGTGCTGCTCTGCGTGCTTGCCGCCCGCTTTCTCATCCCCAGACAGCTCGCAACGGAACGGACTTGAGATAGCGGGCAATCGTCATCGGGAGAAGGCGGTCGGGTTGAGGTCGAAGACCCGTCCCCGATTGAGGATGTTTCTGGGGTCAAGGGCTGTCTTCAGCCGCCGCATCGTGGCGATCTCGGCGTCGCTGCGGACCAGATGCAGCCACTTCTTCTTGTCGAGGCCGATGCCGTGTTCGGCCGAAACGCCGCCGCCGGCCGCCGCCACGCCGCGATAGACGATGTCATATGCCGCCGCCGCATCGACCGTGCGGACCTGGTAATGCAGATTGCCGTCGCCGAGATGGCCGAAGAAATAGATGTCGGCGCCGGGATCGACGGCGTGGATGGCTGCGTCCGCCTCTTGCAGGAACGCTCCCATGCGGGCCAACGGGATGCTGATGTCGACGCCGATCAAACCCTTGATCGAAAACAGGACGCGATTGGCGTCCTCCCGCACGTCCCACAGAGCGCGAAACTCGCGCGGCGATTGCGAGACCACCACATCGTCGATGACACCGTCTTCGACCGCCTGCATCAACACCTCGGCGAAGCGCTCGCCGTCGCGTTCCGGCTGACTGCCCTGGATCTCGGCCAGCACATAGACGGGCGAGCCTGCCGGCAGCGGCGCCGGCATAGCCATGCTGGCGACCATGAGGTCATAGAGCGGTGCGAAGTTGACCTCATAGGCGGACAGGAGCGGGCCGAGCTTTTGCCGCAGCAGCCCAAGCAGGGCGATTGCCGCATCGAGCGAAGAGAGCGCGCAGAAAGCGTTCACCTCGGACGCCGGCTTGGGATGCAGCCTGAGCGCGGCGCGGGTGACCACGCCGAGCGTTCCTTCCGTGCCGATAAAGAGCTGACTGAGGTCGTAGCCGGAATTGTCCTTGGGCAAGCCCTTGAGCGAGGTCATCACGCTGCCATCGGCAAGCACGGCTTCCAGTCCCAGAACCTGAGCGCGGTACATGCCGTAACGCAGCACGCGGATGCCGCCGGCATTGGTGGCGATGTTGCCGCCGACCGTCGCGGAGCCGCGTGCGCCGATATCGACGCCGAACATCAGCCCGGCGCTGTCGGCCGCCTCCTGCACCGCCTGCAGCGTCGCGCCCGCTTCGGCGACGATGCTAGCAGCCTGGCGATCCGGAACGGCGAGGTCGGTCATGCGCTCCAACGACAGCACCACCTCGCCCGGCTGCACACGGGCGGCGCCTGCCAGGCTGGTGCGTCCTCCCTGGACGACAACCGGCTGGCTGAGATCGTTGCAAACCGCCAGCGCTGCCGCGACACCTTGTGTGTCGCGCGGGCGCAGCACCGCTTCGGGAAGCGCCCCCAGCTTGCCGTCGGGATCGTCACGATAGCGCTGATCCACCTCCGGACCGGCGAGCACGCCGCCCGCGCCCAGCCGGTCGCCGAGCGCAGAGAGGAGCTGTTGGATTTCAGGCGACATCGGCCGATCCTATCCATGATCGCCTGCCGGTCAAACGCTCGTCCACGCAAAGCGACGTCGTCCGTGCCCGTGGTAATGCAAAACAGGACAATCGTCCGGTATCGACCACGATGGGATCGTGATCGATACCGGAGAATAGGTAGTCTTACTGAAGTTTCGCTTGCAGGGCGTTGACGTCGTCGGTGGTCATTTCACCGTCGGTCGCCACCTTGCCATCGACGATCTTCCACAGCCGGAACGGGCCGGTGATGTCGCCATATTTGTCGAAGGCGACAGGGCCGATGACGCCTTCATAGCGGATCGGCTTGCCGTCCTTGATCAGGCCAAGCGCCTTGGCGAACTCTTCCTTGCCGGCAAAGATCGGCGTGCCGGCCGGATCGACCGCCTTGTACATCGCGTCCTTGATCTTGGCCGGATCCTCCGAACCGGCAATGGCGATGGCGAGGCCAACAATCGCGCCGGCGTCATAGGAGCGGTCGGCTGCCGGATTGGTCGGTTCGATGCCGGAGAATTCCTTGTAGTTCTTGGTGAAATACTCCGTCGAGGCCGTCGGGCTGGTGCCGGACGACGTGCCGTAGGCTTCCTTCAGATAATCGGCGCCGACGGATTCGATGAAATCAGGGCTGTTCATGCCGTCATTGAGGAGGAATTTCTGCACGCCGCCCTGCGAGATCCAGGTACGGGCGACCGTTGCACCGTCGACCGGCGTGCTGACGAGATAGAGCCCGTCCGGTTCGCCGGCCATCGCCGCCGTGACTTCGGAGGCATAGCTCGACTGCTTCTCGTTATAGGGCGTGTCGGAGACGATGGTGCCGCCGAGCGCTTTATAGGCACGCGAGAATTCGGCCACCATGTTGACGCCGAAATCGTTGTTGACGTGGATGATCGACAGTTTCTTGAAACCCTTGTCGACGGCGTATTTGGCGGCGGCGACGCCCTGCAGCGCATCCGAGGTGATGGTGCGGAAGAAGATGCCGTTGGTCTTGCCGTCGCGGCCGAGCGCGGTCAGCGTCGGCGAGGACGAAGCCGGCGAGACCTGGACGATCTTGGCTGGCGCGGTGACGGAGGTCAGGATCGGGATCGACACAGACGAGATGATGCCGCCGATGATGACCGGCACCTTCTTGACCTGAACCAGCTGGGTGGCTGCGTCGACCGCTATGTTGCCCTGGCTCTGGCTGTCGCGCGTATCGGTGACGAGATCGCAGCCGCGCACACCGCCGGCTCCGTTGATGTCGCGGAAGGCCATCTCGACCGACTTGGCCCCGGCCTGACCGTATTCGCCGGCCGGGCCGGTCAGTTCCATGACGAGGCCGACGGTGATCTTGCAATCGGCTGCCTGCGCGGCACCCGCCATCGTGACGAGGGCGAGCGCGGTGGTGAGTTGGAGTATCGTCTTTGTCATTGTTGTTCCCCTTTCGTTACTCGACTGTATTTGAATTCTGGAGCCTGTTCAGCGTTCCGGCACCTGCAGCCAGGTCTCATGCAGATGTCGCCATTCGACGCCGTTGGGCGCCGATGAACTGGTGGTGAAGACGGCGCTCGACTGGCGGCGGCTGTGCTTGCCTGCGCGCAGCTGCGCTTCGACATAAAGGACGACGATGGTATCGGCGTCCTGCCAGCCGGGCCGGATGTCCTCGATCGAAATGGCAAAACCGTCGTCGCAAGAGGCGCGGCTTGAGCGGACATGGTCGACGACCGCTTCGCGATCGAGGACCTGCCCGTCCGGCGCGACCATGCTGAGGTCTTTGCCCATGGCGCGTTCGAAGCGGCCGAAGTCCACCGTATTGGCGCGTGCGGCGACGAACCAGTCGACGAAGAAGCGATGCAGGTCGATGATTTCGGCGCTGGCGCGTGAAAACAGGGAGGGTTCGCCGCTCATTTCTTCCCCGCATTGAGGTTGTAATGCATGATCGAGCCATGGCGGCCATGGCGGTCGCGCTCCAGCGTGTAGACATCGCCTTCGAGGCCGGTGCCTTGCGCGATGACGGCAGCAATCCGCGCCCGGTCCTCGGCGTCGAGTGCAACGTCCATTATTTTCGCATTGGCCAGCGCATGCGCCTGATTGCGGGCGCCGACGATGACGGCCGCCACTTGCGGCTGTTCGAGCACCCAGGCGCTGGCGATGGTGGCGATGTCGACGCCATGACGGTCGCCAACCGCCTTCAGCGCCTGAAGCAGGTGCTGGAACAGATCCCAGCCGCCGAAATCATCGATGATCAGCTTGTATTTGACCAGCGAGCGGTTTTCGAGCGGCGTGGCGGGTTCGGCCGCACCGAGCCATTTGTCGCTGAGGAAGCCGCCGGCAACCGAGCCGTAACAGAGGAAGCTGACGCCGTTCTGTTTTGCGAGTGCCGCCAAGCTGTTGCCCGGCCGCTGGTCGAGCACGGAATATTGCAGCTGTTGACTGACAAGCGGGATGCCGGCGGCGAGGATTTCGGTGAGCCGCGGCGTATCGAAATTGGTGGTGCCGAGATTGCGCACCTTGCCTTCCAGCCTAAGCTCGTTGAGCCAGCCCATCGCATCGACATAGCGCGGCTGGTCATAATCCCACCAATGGAACTGCACGAGATCGAGCCGCTCGGTCTTCAGCCGCCGCAGCGACTGGTCGACGATGCCCCTGATGTAGTCGCGGCTGATGCTGGCCAGCCGTTCGAGGTCGGGCACCAGCTTGGTGTGCACCTTCATCCGGGCGGCGACGTCGAGGCCGCGCTCGCTGGCCAGCCGCAGGCGCGCGGCACCGATGAGTTCCTCGACGCCGGTGTAGATGTCGGCGCAATCATAGGTCCAGATGCCGGCATCGAAAGTGGCGATCAGATCGGCCACCGCTTGGCTGCGGTCGATGGCGCCGTGGCCACCAGCCAGCTGCCAGCCGCCGCGAATGACGCGCGAGATGGTGTAGCCGGGGCCGAGTTCGAAGGTCTTGGCACTCATCTCTGGTCATCCTCCTTCGGCAGCGGCACGGCCGTCGTCTCGGCGTGGCTGAACCGTCGCTTGGCCACCCTGACAATCCGCAGCCGGCTGGCGCAATTGGGATCGGGACAAGCGATCTCGGCGTCCGAGGTCATCCAGTCGTTCCTGTCGGTAGGGCGCTGCTTGGCCGCCAGCAGCGGCAAGACGGCGGCGAGCGAATAGATCGAAAACCCCTGCCCTGCCGGCATCGAAAGCATCTCGCCCTTGAGCTCGAAATAGTCGCCGGCCCTGGCGCCGCAATAGATCGGTTTTCCCTCGGGGATGACCGCCTCGACGCGAAGATCGAAGAGTTCGAAACTGTCGTCGGTCATTTCAGGCCTCCACCAGGCTGAAGGTGACATCGCAGGCGCCGTTGCGCCGGATGACGCCGCAAGCGGCGGCGAACTGATCGCGCTCCCCGGCACGCACCTGCGCCACCACGCTGCCGGCCAGCCAGCCGATCGGGAACAACAGCCGCGCCCCCTGCCCGTAGTAGAGGCCGATGTCGAAGATCGCATTGGGATTGCCGCCCCACATGCGTGGCGGCACATAGGACAGGACGATGTCGCCCGGCTGCGGCGTCAGCGTCGCGTTCTCGGCCGGCAACGGTTTTGCATAGGCCTGGCCCTCGAGGGCGGCGGCGGGAACTGGACAGGAAATCTCAGGCCCTGTCCACATCGCATGGATACCCGGAACGACGCGTGGCGTGCCGAGATAGGCCAAGAGGAAGGCAGCGTTTTCCGGCGCCTTCTCGGACAGCAACAATGCGGTGACGGAAAGCTTCGAACGTGGCTCGGTGATCCTGATGGCGGTCATGTCTGGTCTTTCGCGGCGGCAGCTTGCAGCTTGCTACGCAGGAAGGTGAAGGGGCGGCTGATGTCGGCGACCAGCGACTCGCGCGCCGACTGCGCATCCTGCGTGGCCAGCGCAGTGACGATGCGGCGGTGATACTGTGCGGTGTCGACCTCGCCGGCTTCCGAGAAGGCGTAGATGGCGACGCGAATGCAGGGGCCCGATTGCAGCCACAGGCTCTCGATCATCGGGATCAGCACGGCCGAGCCGCAGGAGCGGTAGATCTCGAAATGAAAGCTCTGGTTGAGCGTCACTTCGCGATCGACGTCCTTCTTGTGTTTCAGCGCCCGCATCTCGTCCCATTCGCCGAGAATGGTTTCGATGGTGGCGATCTGGCGCGGGCCCATGCGGGCGGCCGCCAGCGCGATCGCCTCGCCTTCGATCAGGATGCGGGCACGCAGGAGATCGTCGAGGCGTTCCAGCGTGATCGGCGGCACGCGCACCGAACGGTTGGGCAACGCCTCCAGCGCCTTTTCCGTGATCAGCCGGCCGAGCGCCTCGCGCACCGGCATGGTCGAGGTGACCAAGGCGTCAGCCAAGCCCCGGATGGTCAGTACCTGGCTTGGCTCGAACAGGCCGCCGATCAAGGCGCGGCGCAGTTCGGAGTAGACGCGGTCCTGCACCGTTTCGCGGCCGACCGGCGCAAGTTGGGCCGCGATCGCCTCGTTGTTCTTTTCGATGGCAGCCTTTTGCATGGAATTCCGTTCTTGGCCGGTTTTCGGCTTGCGGATGAAATTAAAGCCGAATAGCGTGATCAAAGCAAGTGTGATCACAAATCATAATCAGGACACGGCAACGATCGTCTTCGGCCAGAGGGTTTGATGAGCGAGGCAACCAAACGGCAAGGGGAAACCCGCGCGCCGGTTCTGACGGCAAGGAATGTCGTCAGGCGGTTCGGCGGCCTTGTCGCGGTCAACGATGTCTCGTTTGACGTCAAAGCGGGAGAAATCCTCGGCTTGATCGGCCCCAATGGTGCCGGAAAGACGACGATGTTCGACCTGCTCGCCGGCAGCATCCTGCCGACCAGCGGCGAGATCCTACTCAACGGCACGCCTGTCTCGGGCGAAGCCGCGCATCTGCGCATCGGTCGTGGCCTTGGCCGAACTTTTCAGATCCCGCGCCCGCTGCCCAATCTGACGCTGATCGAAAACATCATGCTGGCGGCACAAGGTCAGGCCGGCGAAAAGCTGCTCGCCAATTTCGTGACGCCATGGCGCGTCGCCGCGCAGGAAAGAGCCGCCAGGACAAAGGCGCTCGAACTGCTGGAACTGGTCACCCTCACCCGCCTCGCACATGAGCCGGCGCGCGTGCTTTCCGGCGGCCAGCGCAAGCTCCTCGAACTCGCCCGCGTCATGATGGCCGACCCGGCGATCATCCTGCTCGACGAACCGGCCGCCGGAGTCAACGCGACGCTGCTCGAAGTCATCATCGAACGCATCCGCGACATCAATGCGCGCGGTATCACCTTCCTGCTGATCGAGCACAATATCGACATGGTGACGCGGCTTTGCCATCGCGTCCTCGTCATGGCGAGCGGCCAGCTGCTCAGCGAAGGCACGGCCGAACAGGTCGCTCGCGACCCGCGCGTCATCGGGGCCTATCTCGGAGGCGCGGCATGAGCGAGATCGTCCTCGATGTCCGCGACCTCGAAGCCGGCTACGAGCCCGGCGTGCCGATCGTGCGCGGCGCCTCGATCACTGTCAAAAAAGGCGAGATCGTCGTCGTGCTCGGCCCCAACGGCGCCGGCAAGTCGAGCTTCATCAAGGCCATCGCCGGCCTCGTCCCGATCACCGGCGGCACGGTGTTTCTGGACGGCAAGGACATCACTGCCGCGCCTGCCCACACCATGGTGCGGCTCGGGCTGGCTTTCGTTCCACAGACCGAAAACATCTTTCCGCTGATGTCGGTCGAGGACAATCTGAAAGTCGCTTGCGGCATCCTCGAGCGGCGCGAGATTCCTGCGCGCACCGAGGAGATGTATGCGGCCTTCCCCGACCTCGTGCGCCAGCGCCGCACCGCCGCCGGCAATTTGTCGGGCGGACAGCGGCAGATGCTGGCCGTCGCACGGGCCCTAATCGTCCATCCCAAGGTACTGGTGCTGGACGAGCCGTCAGCCGGCCTGTCGCCGAAATTCGTCTCGATGGTATTCGAGATGCTCGCAAACATCCGCAAATCCGGCGTCACCATCCTTTTGGTCGAGCAGAATGCCAAGGCTGCACTTGCCATCGGCGACCGCGCCTATGTGCTGGTCGAAGGCAAGGACCGGCACGAGGGCATCGCCTCCGAACTATGGAACGACCCGGTGGTCGCCGAACTCTATCTTGGCCAGCGCCCCCGTAAGGCCGACACAGGAGGTGCGGCATGAGCCTGCAATTTGTCGTCGACGGATTGCTGACGGGTTCGATGATCGGCCTCGGCGCCATCGGCGTGACGCTCACCTATTCGATCCTGCGCTTCTCGAACTTTGCCCATGGCGACTTCATGGCCTGGGGCACCTATGCGACGTTGGCCGTCGTCAGCGCCATCGGCGCGACATTCGGCAAGGTGGCGCCGATCGCACCGCTGTCCTTCGGCTGGCCCCTCATTGTTGCGCTCGCTATCGGCATGGCCTTCACAGCGCTCTTGGCGCTGCTGCTCGACAAGGTGCTGTTTTCGCGGCTTCGCTCGCAAGGCCAGGCGATCATCGTGGTGATGGCGAGCTTCGGCGCCTCAATGGCGCTGAGAAGCTTGCTCGAATTCACTTTCACCTCGCGGCCGACCTATTTCAGCCGAGCAATCCAGATCGCCATGCCGGTCGGCTTCGGCATCCGCATCACGCCCGACCAGATCGCGCTTTTGCTGCTGACCGCGGTGCTGGTGCTCGGCGCGCATCTGTTGATGACGCGCACGCAGACCGGCCGCTCAATGCAGGCCCTGAGCCAGAACGCGGCACTGGCCCGCATCGTCGGTATCGACGTCGCCAGCGTGGTGCGTGTTACCTGGGTCATCGGCGGGGCGCTGGCCTGCGTGGCCGGCGTGATGATCGGCATTCTGGTGCAGATCCGCCCGTTCATGGGTTTCGACATGCTGCTGCCGATGTTCGCTGCCGCCATTCTCGGCGGCATCGGCAGCATTCCTGGCGCGGTGCTCGGTGGCTTGATCATCGGGCTCGCCGAAGCCGGTGCAGTACAGCTGATCGGAGCCGAGTGGCGCGCCGCCGTCTCCTTCATCATCCTGATGGCGGTGCTGTTCGTGCGGCCTATCGGCCTATTTGGTGTGAGGGAACGCTGATGGACCTGCTCGGCTACGGCGCCTTCTTCCTGACCACCGCGCTGATCTTTTCGCTGGTCACGCTGGGGCTCAATCTGCAATGGGGGCTGACCGGCCTGTTCAATGTCGGCCTCGCCGGCTTCGTCGCCATCGGCGCCTATACATCGGCGCTGCTGACCACACCGGACGATGCCGCGCGGCTGGGCGGCTTCGGCCTGCCGATCCTTGTCGGCTGGCTCGGCGCCATGGTTGTCGGCGGCATCGCCGCGGCGCTTACCGGCATGGCGACGCTGCGGCTGAGATCCGACTATCTTGCGATCACCACCTTCGGCGTCGCCGTGGTGGTGCAACTGGTCGCGCTCAACGCGCAGAAGCTGACCGGCGGCCCGTTCGGCATCGGTTTCATCCCGCGCCCCTTCGGCAGCCTTGCCGAGACGCCGCTGCTGTTCAACCTGTCCAACCTCGCGGTCGTATCGGTGGTGACGCTGATCGCCTATCTCGCTTTGGAGCACCTGTCGCGCAGCCCATGGGGGCGGGTTTTGAAGGCGTTGCGCGAGGATGAGCGGGCGGCGATCTCGCTTGGCAAGAGCGCGCGTTTCTACCGCGTCCAGGCCTTTGCCGTCGGCGGCGCCATCATGGCGCTGGCCGGCGCGCTGCAGGCGCACTTCACCGGCTTCATCGCGCCGGACAATTATTTGCCGATCCTGACCTTCCAGGTCTGGGTGATGCTGATCGTCGGCGGCTCGGGCAGTAATCTTGGCGCCGTCATCGGCAGCATCCTGGTGTGGGCGATATGGGCCGGATCGGGCACGCTGACCAGCATCCTGTTCCCGCCGGAACAGCAGGCTCGCGCCGCCGCGCTGCAGATCGCCGCCATCGGCGTCATGCTCTGCGTCATCCTGCTGATCCGGCCGAACGGCCTGTTCGGCGACAGGCCGCGGCGGCGCCGCTTCAGCAAGCGGGCGAAGATCGCTGCGGGCGAGAGCAGTTCCGGCTCATGAATGCCGTGATCCGGCAGGAGGCACAAGGCGCTTCGCTCTGGCATGCCGTCAGCGGTAGCCGCCGCGAGCGGCCGGCGCTGCAAGGTGGGCTCAATGTCGACCTGGCCATTGTCGGCGGCGGCTTTTCCGGCCTTTCAACCGCGCTGCACGCCGCCGGGAAAGGCCTTTCCGTCGCCGTTCTCGAAGCCGAATTCATCGCCTGGGGCGCGACCGGCAGGAATGCGGGATTTGTCGTGCCGAACTTCGCCAAGATGGACCCGGCCGACATACTGGCCCATCTCGGACCGTCGCGCGGCGAAAGGCTGATCGATTTCGCCGCCGGCAGCGCCGACCTGGTCTTCCGCCTGATCCGGCAGCACGGCATCGACTGCGACGCCGTGCAGAACGGATGGATCCAGCCAGCGCATTCGCCTGCCGCCTTCGAGAAGGTCAAGTCACGTGCCGGGCAATGGGCACAGCGTGGCCGGCCGGCTGTCACATTGGATCGGCAGGATGTCGAAGCCCTGACGGGAGTGCCAGGTTATGTCGGTGGCTGGATGGATCGTTGCGGCGGCGTGCTCAATCCGGTCGCCTATGCGCGCGGGCTCGCCGATGCGGCGGAGAAGGCCGGCGCGAAGATCTTCGAGCAGACGCGCGTCACCTCGGTTGATCGCATAGCCGATGGCTGGGTGCTGAAAACGCCGGTGGGATCGGTACGCGCCGCAAAGGTGCTGATCGCCACCAACGCCTATGGCTGGTCCCTCAACCCGTCATTGCAGCGAACCTATTTCCCGCTCAAGGTTTTCCAAATCGCCACGGCGCCGCTGCCGCCCGAAATCCGCGCGCGCCTGTTACCCGGTGGGCAAGGTGTCGGCGACACCAGGCGCAATCTGTTCACATTCCGCTTCGACGCCGAAAACCGGCTGATCAGCGGCGGCATGCATATCCTTGGCGCCGGTGCGGATACGCGCGTACCGCAGACGATCTGGCGAAGGCTTGGCCGGCATCTCGGTCTGCCCGATCTCCCGCCGCTTGCCTACAGCTGGTCGGGAATGGCGGCGGTCGAACCGGATTTCCTGCCGCACCTGATCGACCTCGGTCCGGGCCTGATCGCCGGACGCGCCTGCAACGGCCGCGGCATCGCCATGACCACAGCGATGGGCAAGGTGCTGGCCGACTGGGCCGCTGGAGCCGAGGCCCGCGACCTGCCGCTGCCCTTCGCGCCACCGGCGCCTATCCCGTTCCATGCCTTGCTGCGGCATGCGCCCAACATGCTGCTCGGCTGGAGCATGCTGCGCGACCGGCTGGACGGGACGAGCTAGGCCGACGGCTACCTGGCAGCGTCAAGGTTTGCAGATAATACGGCGGCCGCCACGGCGATGTCCTCTTCTATGAAAGTCCGCACAGTGGGACCGCTGCGCCGCTCCAGCGCGGCGACGATCTTGCGATGCGCGTCGTTGGACTGCGGGATGTAGCGATCGGCCTGCATCAGCAGCTTGAGATAAGGCCCAACCCGCCCCCAGAGGTCGCGGATCATGTTGAGCAGGATCGGCGCGCCGGCATGCTGGTAGATGGCGAAGTGGAACGCCTCGTTCAACGAGAGATAGGCCCTGGCGTCGCCGGCCTCGATGGCACGCTGCATGCCGGCGAGCGTCGCCTGTATGTCAGCCAGTCCGCTTTCGCTCATCCTGGTCGCCGCCATCTCGCCCGCCAGTCCCTCGACGGCGATACGGATGCGCGTCAGTTCCTCGAAGGCGGGCGCGGACAGCAACGGCACGATGACCGAGCGGTTGTTCTGCATCTCGAGCAGTCGCTCGGCGACAAGCCGCTGCAGCGCCTCGCGGATTGGCGTCGTCGAGATGCCGAACGTTTCGGCGAGCTTGCGGATGACCAGCGTCTGCCCCGGGCTGAAGCCGCCTGAAATCAACTCCTGCTTGAGCGCGCCATAGGCGCGGTCATTCAGGGTTTGATGTTCGAGCTTCAGCATGCGTTCGGCCCGATCACCAGTTCGACAGCGCGCGATCGAGCGTCTCGGCCAGTTGCTCGGCATTGTCCCTGGCAAACGGCAGTGGCGGCCTCATCTTCAGCACATTGCCGCGCGGACCGCAGGACGAGATCAGCACGCCGTCCTCGCGCATGGCTTCGACGACCGCCGATGTCTTGGTGGCGGCCAGCGCCTCGTCACCGTCCGCCGTCAGCTCGACACCGAAATAGAGGCCGTTATGCCTGATATCGGCGACCGCGCCATGCCGGCTCTGCAGGGTGCGCAGCAGTTCACTCGTATACGCGCCGACATTGCGCGCATTCTCGATCAGCCCCTCGCCCTCGATCACCGCCAGCACGGCGAGACCGACGGCGGCAGCAACCGGATTGCCGCCGAAAGTGTTGAAATAACCGGTGTTCGAGCCGAACGAAGCGACTAGCTGCGGCCGCACGAGCACGGCGCCCATCGGGTGTCCATCGCCGATCGGCTTGCCCATCGTGACGATGTCGGGCTCGATGCCATAATTGGCGAAACCCCACATGCCTTGGCCAAGCCGGCCGAAGCCGGACTGGACCTCATCGGCGATGACGATGCCGCCGGCCTTTCTGACGTGATCCACCGCCTCGCGCATCACCGCCGCATCGGGAAAGAAGATGCCGTCGCTGGAAAAGGCCGAGTCGAGAAGGAGTGCGGCCGGCTTGATATCTTTTACGCGCATGTCCTCGATGGCGGCGGCGACATTTTTTGCGAAAACATTCGCGGCCCGGCCATGGTCGCGGAACGTGTCCGGCGCCGACACGGTGCGGTGCTGCGCGCGCACGCCCTTTGCTCCGACCGCCGCCGGCGACAGTTGCGCCGTCGCGATGGTGGCGCCGTGATAAGCGAAGTCGGTGATGATCACGCCGGTGCCGCCGCTGGAATGCTGGGCGATGCGGATGGCGAGGTCGTTGGCCTCGCTTCCGGTGCAGGTGAACATGGCGTGGCCAAGATGGGCCGGAACGGTGCCGAGCAGTTTTTCCGCGTAATCGAGGATGATCTCGCTGAGATAGCGCGTGTGGGTGTTGAGCGTGGCGGCCTGTCCGGACAGCGCCTCGACAACGCGCGGGTGGCAGTGGCCGACCGAGGCGACGTTGTTATAGGCGTCGAGGAATTTACGGCCCTGGGCATCGTAGAGCCACACACCGCTGCCGCGCACCAGATGAATAGGGTTGCGGTAGAAGGCGCGATAGGTCGGCCCAAGCAGCCTGGCGCGGCGTTCAAGCAGCGCGCGCTCCGATGCAGCCGCGTCGGCATTTGAAGGATATGGCGAGGACTGGGACACGAGCATTTACTCCGGATTGGAATGGTCGAGAAAATAGCGGCGGGCATCGGTGGATGACAGACCATCCAGCTTTTCGAGCGAGGCCCAGACCTCGGTGGCGAGGCGCAGCACATAGTCGCGCTTGGCCGGGAAGCGCTCGGCCTGCCAACTGGCGATGTTGACGATGAGCGCAAGCCGGGCACGGATCAGATCGAAGAGAATGCCGATCTCTTCCTCCTCCAGCAGCTGAACCGATTGATAGCCGGCGACGAAGCGCGCGGCCGGCGCCAACGGATGGCCTTGCGCCGGCCAGCGATAGACGGCGCCGATGGCGAGGTCGCAGATCAGCGGCGAATGGATCATGTCGCCGAAATCGAGGATGCCGCTGACGACCTCCGGCCGCGACGCGTCCATCACCACATTGTAGGAGTTCATGTCGTTGTGGACGATCTGGGCGCGCAGGGTCGGAATGATTGGCGCCGCATGCTGCTCGAAGGAGTCGATCGCGCGCTCGACCATCGCCCTCCGGCCCGGATCAGTGATGTGCACCGTCATCGGTCGTATCTTGGCGACCTTGCGGATATCCCAGAGCAGGTCGCTGCCGGCGGCCGGGTGGAAGAAACCGCGCAGCGCCCGGCCAAGGCGGGCGAGGAAGATCCCGAGATTGCGATCCTGCGCATCGGAAGTCGGCGAGCGCGACAGCAGCTGACCGGGCAGATAAGTCACCAGCCGGACGATGCGCGGTGCCGATCCACCAACACTGGCCGTAAATTGCGCTTCGCCCTCAAGGCTTTTGCGCACCGAGGGAACCGGCAAGGTGGGGTCGACTGCAAGGATGTGGTCGAGCGCCTTGTTCTGGAAGTCGGTGAAGCCGGCCTCTTCCGCCGGATGGGAAACCTTGAGGACGAACTCGCCCTCGCCGTCGGTCTGGATGTGGAAGTTATGGTCGCGTTCGCCAGGCAATGGACGCGCGGTGCCGGTCAGCCCGTAGTGCCGGCGCACGATGGCAAGCGCGTCGGTCGTCGAGACATGGGGCGCGTCCTCGGCGAGCGTTTCGCCGAAAGCATCGGGGACGGCTGCATTCATGGCTTGGCCTCAATAGGTTCGAGGCCGCACCAGTCGGCGATGAACAGCGCGATCGTCTGGGTGACCTTGCGCACCGAGTCGAGATCGACGGCCTCGTCATAGCCGTGCGGCATGCGGCAGATCGGGCCGTAGACGATCGCCGGCGTTTCAGCATAGAGGCCGAAGAAGCGCGCATCAGTGGTCGCCGAGGTGACGTGCTCCGTCAGCGGCTCGCCCCACACGGCGGTGTGGCTGCGGCGCAGCACCGCTTCCATCTCGTCGGCGCCTTCCAGCACATAGCCCTCGGCCATGAAGCCGTTGTAGGTCATCATCGGTGGGCGATTGGCCAGGAACGGATCGGCACGCGCCGCTTCGGCGATACAGGCCTCAAGCTCGGCCCTGGCGTCTTCGAGCCTCTGGCCGGGATAGGTGGCGACGCGCATCTCGAAGACACAGCGCGCCGGAACGCTCGATGTCCATTCGCCCCCTTCGATCTTGCCGAGATTGAAGCGGATCGGGTGCGGGTGATCATGGAAATGCTTGTCGTCGACCTTGCGCGCGTTCCAGACGATTTCGAGCTGCTTCAGCGCCTGGATGATGACAAATGCCTTTTCGATGGCATTGGCCCCGGCAGAAAATGCACCCGACGCATGCTGGGGATCGCCGTCGACCTCGACCCGGAACCAGATCGGCCCGACCTGCGCCCGCATCAGCCTCGGCTCCAGCGGTTCGGGAATGAAGGCGGCGTCGGCGCGGTAGCCGCGCTGCAGACAGGCAAGCGCGCCATTGCCGGTGCATTCTTCCTCGACCACCGACTGGAGATACAAGTTCGCGGCCGGCTGATAGCCAAGGCTGCGCAATGCGGCCAGCGCATAGAGGCAGGCGGACAGGCCGGCCTTCATGTCGCCGGCGCCGCGGCCATGCATCCAGCCGTCCTCGATCACCGGATCGTAGGGATCGCGCACCCAGCGGTCGAGTGGCCCTGTCGGCACGACATCGATATGGCCGTTGAGGATCAGCGAGCGGCCGGTCGCGTTTCGCGGCGTATGCGTGGCAACGACATTGAAGGCGTCGTCATAAGAAACTGCCACGGGTGAAAAACCCGGCAGGTCGCGAATCGCATCGACATCGACGCGCCACATGTCGACGGCATAGCCGTCAGCCTCAAAGGCAGCCGCCATGAACGATTGTGCGGCATGTTCCTCACCACGCTGCGAAGGAAAACGCACGAGGTCTTGCAGAAACGCTACCTGCCGCGCGAAGCCGCCATCGACCGCGCTGAGAATGGCCTCGTCCGCAATCCGCTCAGGCATTATGTTTCACTTTCATCTGAATGGTGTATCATATCTCATATGCCATTTCTGTGAAATGCAAGAGGCATACGCGCCAAACTTTCAGTCCAGGACTTGCCGTTCAATGCTGCCATGGTCTGGGGAGTTGGCATCGGATGCAGCAAGCCGATACTGCTATCTCTGGAAGACATGACGAGGAATGCGTTGATCACCGAAGACACGATGCCGGCCGAAATCACCGATCTCGCCATTGGCTACCATCGCCTGCCGGCGGGCAAGCTTGCCAATGCGGTGACGTGGATGGAGGCGCGCTCGCCGCAGCCCGATCTCGCGCACCCCTTGGCCATGACACGGATCACGCCCCCCGACTGCGCTTCCTACCGGGCGATTTTCCTAGAGATCGGCGCGCCCTGGCTTTGGGACCGTGTTTCCGAAATGTCCGATGCCGAAATCACCGAGCATTTCGCCGACCCGCGCCAGCATCTCTACTACGGCCATGACGAGACCGGCGCGCATCTCGGTATGGTCGAATTCTTCGTCGCCGACAGCAGCGAGATCGAGATCACCTATTTTGGCCTGTTCCCGTCCCTGACCGGCAGGGGTTTCGGCAAACGGCTGATGGCCGGGGCACTGGACCTCGCATGGCGTCTCAACCCGAGCCGCATCTGGCTGCATACAAGCAGCTTCGATCATCACAGTGTCATCGGGTTCTACAGTGCCTGCGGGTTCGTCCCCTTCGCGACCGGATTTGAGATCATCGACGATCCCCGGATCAAGGGAACCTTGCCGCGCGATGCCGCACCGCAGATTCCGCTGATCGAAACGGAGTGGAGCAATGGCAAGGGAGCCGCGCTTTCCCGGAAAAGCGGCAGGTTGCACGGACCTAGATGAGAACAGCTCCGCAATCCGTCAGCCAAGCGTCGCCGCACCATCGCCGATGGGTGCGCCGCGAGACCATCCTGTCGACGCTGGAGCGCCACATCGACACGCGGATCGTGCTGTTCGCCGCGCCCGCCGGCTTCGGCAAATCGACGACAATGGCGCAATGGGCCACGGAGGTCGCGCGCCACGGTCGGCTGACCGCATGGCTATCCTGCGAGGCAACCGACAATGACGAGGGCGCCTTCCTGTCGCATCTGGTGGGCGCGCTCCGCCATCTCGTCCAGAGCCCAGCGGAACTCGACCTTGCCTTCCAGTCCAGCCCGATCCCCCAGCTCGATGTCATGCTCGCGGCACTGGTCACGGGCCTTGCAGCGCGCGAAGCTGACATCACGCTGTTCTTCGACGACTACCACGCTGTCGAGGCGACGGCGGTGAAGCGGTTCATGGAGCGCCTGACCCGGCAGGCGCCGGCAAACGTCGCCTTCGTCATCGGCTCGCGCAGCCTGCCCGATCTGCAACTCGGCAAGCTCAGGGTGCTGGGCGACATCTTCGAAATCGGCCCCGACGATCTGCGTTTCGCCTCGTCCGAGGCCGAGGCTTTCTTCAACGAGAAGCTGGGCCTGAGCGTCAGCAGCGGCACAGTGGAGACCTTGTGCTCGCGTACCGAAGGATGGGCCGCCGGCCTGCAGCTCGCCTCGCTCTCGCTGAGTGCCGCACACGCACCCGAAACCTTCATCGGCAATTTTACCGGCGCCAACCGCAACGTCGCCGACTTCCTGATGGGCGAAGTGTTTCTGGAGCTGCCGCCGGCAATCGCAAAATTCCTGCTCTACAGTTCGATCTTCGAACGCTTCAGCGCCGAAGCCTGCCGGGCGGTGATGCGCGCGGCGGATGCCGAGGCGGCGATTACCGAGATCGAGACGCGCAACCTGTTCCTGGTGCCGCTCGATGAAGAGCGACGCTGGTTCCGCTACCATCATCTGTTCCGCGATTTCCTCAGCCGCGAAATGGAACGGCGCGAACCGGAGATGATCGCGCCGCTGCATCTGGCGGCCGCCGAATGGTTCGGCGAACGCAAGATGCTGACCGAGGCGATCGGGTACGCGCTGGCCGCCGGCGACCAGGCACGCGCGGCGGTATTCGTCGAAAACAACGCGCTCGACCTCATCGCCCAGTGCCAGCTTCTCTACGTGCGCCAGCTGCTCGCGCTGCTGCCTAGGAAACTGATCGACCAGCGCATCCGGCTGCAACTGGTGGTGCTTTGGCTGGCGGTGCACAGCAGCCAACCCGAGATTGCCCAGCAGACGCTGAGCAATGCGCGCAAGCTGGTCGAGACCGGACCGACTGACAGCAATGACCCAGGCACCATGACCGGCACAACGATCGAGGCCGAACTGGTGGTTCTCGCCGCTGCCGTCCACAGCACGCTGGAGCAGTTCGATCAGGCGCGCGACACAGCACTTGCGGCCCTGCGCGTCATCTCACCCGATGCCTGGTTCATGGAAGGCGCGACCGCCAATGTCATCGGCTACAACCTCTATGCGCTGGGTGACCTCGAAGGTGCCCGCGCCGCGATCGATGCGGCGCGACGGGCGCATGAGCGAAGCGGCAGCCTGCTCGGCGTCACCATTGCCAATTGCTACATGGCCGTTGTCGAGCGTTCGGCGGGCCGCTTGCCCGCCGCCGAGCGGCTGCTGCGCAACGCCATCATCGAGGCCAGGGCGCGGATCGGTGCTAATTCCTATGCCGAGGCCTTGGCCGGAACGCTGCTAGCCGAGCTCGCCTACGAGACCAATGCGTCGGGCGAAGCGCTGACCCTGGTCGAGAATCTCGGCCCGCAGATCGAGGGCGCGGCGGTCATCGTCTATCCCCTTGCCAGCGTGCCGACCTATGCCCGTGTGCTGCAGCTGACCGGTCGCACCGAAGCCGCACTGGACATGCTGGAGCGCGTCTATCAACGCGTGCGCGGCACGGTGTATCGCCGCCTGGCATCGATGATCATGCATGACCGCGTACGTGTGCTGCTCGACCAGAACCGCAATGCCGAGGCGCGCGCGCTGCTGGCCGAGCATCGCGGCGAAGAGACCGAGACTTCGACGGTCATCACCACCGCAAACGAGTTCGAGTTCTTTGCCGAGGGCCGTTTGCTGACGGCGGAAAAATCCTATGCCAATGCAGCGGGGGTTTTCGACGCGCTTCTGGAGCGCACGAGAACCAGCGGGCGCATGCGTCGCCATATATTGGCGCTGATCCTGCGAGCCAAAGCGGCCAGCGCTGCCCACGACCAACGCGAGGCAGACCGCAATCTCCTCGATGCGTTGCGTCTCGCCCAACCTTCCGGCTTCATCCGTTCCTTCGTCGACGAGGGAAGGTCTGTCGTCGAAGGGTTGATGCGGCTGCGTGCTGCCCAGGCGAAGACCGACCCCGCGCTGTCAGCCTATGCCACGCGCATCATCGATGCAGCGCAGGCGATGCCCGTGGCGGCGCGCAAGCTGGCCGCACCAGCCGCTGAGAAGGAACAGCTCACCCAGCGCGAGGCCGAACTGCTGCGCTATCTCACTGAGGGCATGTCCAATCGCGATATCGCCTTGGCGCTGTCGGTGAGCGAAACCACGGTGAAATGGCACCTGAAGAACATTTTCGGCAAGCTTGCGGTATCCAACCGGGTGCAGGCGGTGCGCGCCGCGCAAGGGTCAGCAGGCGCCTATACCCCTCCGAAAGGAGGGGCATAGATACAGGCGCAGCCCCTCTTTCGGGTCGGGCCACATGATCGTTAGCCTGCTAGCGTCACCTGGTTTTTAGAGGACGCTGCGATGGCGACAGGCTACGTTTTTCACGAACAGCTGATGTGGCATGACACCGGCTCCAGCGCCGACATGATGCCTCCCGGCCGTTTCGTGGAACCCGGCCGCCATCTGGAATCCCCTGGCTCGAAGCGGCGGCTGAACAACCTCATCCAGGTCAGCGGCCTGTCGCGCCATCTCGTCCCGATTATCCCCGAGCCGGTCTCGGTCGAGGACCTGTTGCGCGTCCACACGCAACGTCACGTTGACGACATCAGGATGCTCAGCGAGCGCGGCTCCGGTTTCGCCGGGCCGCAGGCGCCAATCGGCCTCAACAGCTTCGACATCGCGCTGCTGTCTGCCGGCACCACCTATGCCGCGATGCGCGCCGTGCTGACCGGACGCGTCGACAATGCCTATGCGCTGGCGCGGCCGCCGGGGCACCATGCCGAGCCTGATCAGGCGATGGGCAACTGCCTGTTCTCCAACATCGGCGTCGCTGTCCGCCGGCTGCAGCATGAAGGCCTGCTTGGCCGCGCCGCAGTGGTGGACTGGGATGTGCACCACGGCAACGGCACCGAGACGGTGTTCTATTCCGACCCGTCGGTGCTGACCATTTCCTTGCATCAGGACAATCTCTACCCGACCGGGCGCGGTGCGCTGGCCGACAACGGCAAAGATGCCGGCGAAGGCTACAACATAAACATACCGCTGCCGGCGGGCAGCGGCACCGGCGCCTATGAAGCGACTTTCGACCGTGTCGTCGCGCCGGCGCTGCGTGCCTACAGACCGGACCTCGTCATCGTCGCGTCCGGCTTCGATGCGTCCGGCTTTGATCCGCTCGGCCGCATGATGCTCAACAGCGAATGCTTCAGGCGGCTCGCCGCGCGCATGGTGGCGCTGGCCGCCGAAACTTCGCAAGGGCGCCTGATGATGACCCATGAGGGCGGCTACTCCGAGGGCTATGTGCCGTTCTGCGGCCATGCCGTCATCGAGACTCTGGCCAACCATCGCACCGAAGTGGTCGACCCGTTGTCGGAGCATATCGACGAATGGGCGGGGCAGGATCTGCAGTCGCATCAGGCCGCGGCGATCGATGCCGCCGAAGGCCTGCTCGCCGGCCTGCGCCAACGTCTCGCCAGTGCGGCCTGACGCGATGGATTTTCTCATCACCACGCTGCTCAATGCGCTGACGCTGATCAGTATCCTGATGCTGGTCGGGCTCGGGCTGGCGATCAGCTTCGGGCTGATGAACGTGACCAATTTGGCGCATGGCGAGTTCGTCACCGTCGGCGCTTTCGCGGTTTATTTCGTCCAGAGCGTGGGCGGCTCGTTCTGGCTGGGCCTGGCGGCGGCGCCCGTTGTCGGCGCGGTGGTCGGCTGTATCCTCGAGTTCGCCATCATCCGCCATCTCTATTCCAGGCCGGTCTCGACCGTGCTTGCCACCTGGGGCGTCAGCCTGATCCTGCAGCAAGGGCTGGAACTGATCTTCGGGCTCGGCGCCAAGCCGGTGACGCCGCCGATCGAGGGCACGCTCGATCTTTTCTTTACCGTCTATCCGGCCTACCGGCTGATCCTGATCGGCATTGCCATGCTGACCTTGCTCGGCGTCATCCTGTTGATCAGCCGGACGCCCTTCGGTCTCGACATCCGCACCGTCATCCAGAACCGCGAGATGGCCGAAGGCGTCGGCATCAATACCCGGCGCACCTACGCCATCGCCTTCACCTTCGGCGCGGCAATCGCCGGCCTTGCCGGCGGACTGGTCGCACCGCTGGCAATCGTGCTGCCGCAGATGGGGGTGAACTATCTCGCCAACGCCTTCTTCGTCGTCATCGTCGGTGGTGTCGGCTCGATCGGCGGCCTTGTCGCCGGCAGCGTCTTCGTCGGCGGACTGACCAGCATCCTCAACTATCAGATTTCGCCGTCGCTGGCGCAGGCGATCGTGCTGCTGGCTGCCATCGTCGCTGTCCGTCTGCGGCCCAACGGCCTGTTCAACGGAGCGTCGCGATGATCGCCCGCGACCGCAACTGGCTGATGATCTTTGCCGTCTGCGTGGCGCTCGCGATCATCTATCCGTTCTTTGCCGGCGGCTATCAGTTGACGGTGATCCGCGACGCGCTGATCTTCGGCCTGTTCGCGGCGAGCCTCGACTTCTTCTGGGGCCGCACCGGAATCCTGTGTTTCGGCCACGCCGCCTTCTTCGGCATCGGCGGCTACATCATGGCGCTGGTTACGCTCAATGATGCCATCCCCTTCGGAAGCCTGCTTGGCATCATCGGTGCGGTGGCGGGTGCGGCCTTCGTCGCCGCCATCATCGGCTACTTCCTGTTCTTCGGCGGCATTCGTGGCAGCTATTTCACCATCGTCACGCTGGCCATGGGCGTCATCTGCCAGCAGGCCGCGGTTTCCTGGAGTTCGGTCACCGGCGGCGACAGCGGCCTGATCGGCATTCCGCCGATCGAGTTCGATCTTGGCGGCCTGCATGTCGATCTGAGCCAGGATCTGCCCTCCTATATCTTCGTCTCGGCTATCGTCGCCGTGACGGTGGTGGCGCTGTGGTCGATCAGCCGCGGCCGCTGGGGCACGGTGCTGACCGCAATCCAGGACAATGAAGTCCGGGCGGCCGCGCTCGGCCACAATGCGCCGTTGCGGCTGCTCGTTACTTTCGTCTTGTCGGCGGCGATCGCCGGACTTGCCGGCGCGCTCTATGTCTGCATGGCAGGACTGGTGGCGCCCGACCTGTCCGGACTGCTCCTGTCGACGGAGGTGATCGTCTGGGTGGCGGTCGGCGGGCGCGGCACGCTGCTTGGGCCAGTACTGGGCGCCATCTTCATTCAGCGCGCGCAGCAGACGATCAGCAGCTTCAACCCGAGCCTGTGGCCCCTTCTGCTCGGCTGTGTCTTCGTCATCATCGTCTTCGTCCTGCCGGATGGCATCCTGTCGATCTACGCGCGGCTGAAAGGCCTGTTCAAGGGCGGGAGGCGCGCGCAATGAGCGACATCCTGCTGCAGGCCGAGAACGTCGGTATCCGCTTTGGCGGGCTGCAGGCGCTGGAGGCTCTGAACCTCACGGTGCGCGACAAGGAACTCTGCTGCATCATCGGGCCGAACGGCGCTGGCAAGAGCACCTTCCTCAACGTGCTGACCGGCACGCTGCGTCCGACCAGCGGCAGCGTGCGCTTCCTCGGCCACGACATAGCCGGCTTGCCGCTGCATCGCATCGCCCGGCTCGGCATTGCCCGCAAGTTCCAGATCCCCTCTGTCTTCCCGAGCCTCTCGGTGGAGGATAATCTCAAGGTCGCGCGCTGGGGGGCGCCTTCGCCTGCGCGCCCGGTTGGCGAACTCTTGGAGCTGGTCGCGCTGACCAACCGCGCCGCCACGTTGGCCGGCGAACTCGCGCATGGCCAGAAGCAATGGCTGGAGATCGGCATGGCGTTGGCGATAGAGCCGCGCCTGCTGTTGCTCGATGAACCCACTGCCGGCATGACGCCGCAGGAGACGCTGGCGACGGCGCAGATGCTGCTGCGACTCAAAGGTGAATTCTCGATCGTTGCCGTCGAGCACGACATCCGCTTCGTGCGGGCGCTGAACTGCGAGACGTTGGTGCTGCATCAGGGACGCCGGCTGCGCAGCGGTCCTTTCCATGACATCGAGACCGACGAGATGGTCCGCGATGTCTATCTGGGGAGGCGCTGATCATGCTGCGAACAATGGCGGTGTCGGCCGGCTACGGTCTGCTCCCCGTGCTGAACGGCATCGACCTCAGCGTCGCGCTGGGCGAAGTCGTGGGCTTGCTCGGCCGTAACGGCGCAGGCAAGACAACGCTGCTGCGCGTCATCTCCGGCGGCTTGCGGGCAAGCGGCGGGGTGGTGGTTCTCGGAGACAAGGATCTCACCAACGCGCCGGCTTTCCGCCGTGCGCGCGCAGGCATCGCGCATGTGCCGCAGGGGCGCGGGATCTTTAACCAGCTGACGGTGCGGCAAAACCTGGAGGTCGGCACCCGCGCTGCCAAGGACCGTGGCGACGGCGGCATTCCGGCCGACATCTTCGGCTATTTTCCAATCCTGCGCGAACGCGAAGCGCAGGTCGCCGGCACGCTTTCGGGCGGCCAGCAGCAAATGCTGGCGATCGGCCGCGCGCTCTGCGGCCTGCCCTCGGTGCTGCTGCTCGACGAGCCCTCGGAAGGCATCCAGCCGAACATCGTGCAGTCGATCGCCGAACTGGTGCCGCGCATCGCCCGCGAGCGCGGCATCGCGATCATTCTTGTCGAGCAGAATCTCGATCTCGTTCTCAAGGCATCGGACCGCTGCCTGGTGATGGAGAAGGGCAGGATCGTCCACGAAGGTGCGCCTGAGACCTTCGCCGACGAGACCCTGCTGAAGGACCTGTTGGCTTTGTAAGGCGTGCATGGGGCGCGCCTGGGACTGGAAGGGAACACAACAATGATAAGCAGAAGAACTGTCTTGAAATCGGGCGGCGCTGCCGCCGCCTTCGCCATAGTCGGCGCGCCGTCGATCCTGCGCGCCGCCGACACCGTCAAGGTCGGCCTGTCGATCCCGATCACCGGACTGCAGGCGATCCTCGGCGAGACGTTGCTCAATTGCTACAAGCTCGCCGCCGCCGAACTCAACGCCGCCAACGGCATTGGCGGGCGCCAGGTCGAACTCATCATCGAGGACAACCAGACCACGACCAAGGGCTCCATCGACAAGGCGCGCAAGCTCATCAACGAAGACAAGGTCGACGTGATCATGGGCACGATCATTTCGCCTGAGCGCAGCGCCACGCTGTCGGTCACCTCGAAGGCCAAGAAGCTGTTCTTCTACCCGACCAATTTCGAAGGCGGCGAATGCAACCGCTACTTCGTCGCCACCGGCCCGATCCCGATGCAGCAGGTCGACCCGATGATGCCATGGGTGGCAGAGAACCTCGGCAAGACGATCTATGTCATGGCTTCGGACTATGCCTGGCCGCAGAAGATGACCGAGGCGATCACGGCGGCCTATGAGAAGGCCGGCGGCAAGATCATCGGCGCCGATTACTATCCGTTCGGGACCACAGATTTCGGCCCGGCCTTCCAGAAGATCAAGTCGCTGAAGCCCGATGTCGTCTGGTCGATGGTGGTCGGCAACGACGCCGTCACCCAGCTCAAGCAGTATCGCAGCTTCGACATCAAGCAGCCGCTGATCGCCCCGCTCGACGAGGTCTTCAACAAGGACGCGCTGCCGCCCGGCGTTGCGGCCGGCACCTATGCGCCGCAGCCCTACTGGATGGCGCTGGACAATCCGGTCAACAAAAAGTTCATCTCCAGCTTCCGTGAGAAATTCGGCCAGGAGAAGATGGTCAACGGCATCGGGGAGGCCGGCTACAACGGCCTGCATCTCTACGCGCTGGCCGCGGAGAAGGCGGGATCGCTGAAGGACGACGATGTATTGGTCGCGCTGCCGTCGATCGAGTTCGACGCACCGCAAGGCAAGATCCGCGTCGACGCCACCAACAACCACACACTCTGCCATTCCTATGTAGGCAAGGCGGCGGCCGACGGCATCGGCTACGAGATCGCTAAGGATTTCGGCACCATCGCGCCGGTAACGCCTTACTGCAAGGTGTAGGGTCTTCCGCCCAAGCAATCCTGACGGCGGCTTTGTCGCTGCCGTCAGCCCGCTTGCGGCGCAGGCAGCCGCTCGCGCAATTCGTCGACGAGCACCCTGGTGTTTTCGGAATAGTCGATAGGCACGACGACGAGATGCACGCCGCCGCCGGTGAAGGCCTGTTCCAGCGCCGGCCGCAAGTCGGCGATCTCTGCAACCCTGGTGCCCTTGGCGCCATAAGCCTCGGCATACTTGACGAAATCGGGATTGCCGAAGGTCATGCCGAAATCCGGAAATTCGTCAACCGCCTGCTTCCAGCGGATCATGCCATAGGCATGGTCCTCGAGCAGCAGGACGACGAGGTTGAGCTTGAGCCTGACGGCGGTCTCCAATTCCTGGCTGTTCATCATGAAGCCGCCATCGCCGCAGATGGCCATGACACGGCGCTGCGGATAGAGCAGTGCCGCCATCATCGCCGACGGCAAGCCCGCGCCCATGGTGGCCAGCGCATTGTCGAGCAGGATCGTGTTTGCCATGCGCGTCCGGTAGTTGCGCGCGAACCAGATCTTGTACATGCCGTTGTCGAGGGCGAGGATCCCGTCGGCCGGCATCACGGCGCGCACGTCGTGCACGATGCGCTGCGGCGTGAAGCGATCTTCGGTGGCCCGCGCGGCGATCCGGCTCAGAATGCCTTCCCGCAGCGGCAGCAGGACCTGCGCGTTGGGGATCTTGCCCTCGATGCGGTCGGCCAGCAGCGCCAGCGAAGGGCCGAGGTCGCCGACGATTTCGGCTTGCGGGAAATAGACCTGCTCGACATCGGCTGATTGGTAGCCGACATGAATGACCTTCGGCCCCTTCGCCCCCATGATGAAGGGCGGCTTCTCCACGGTGTCGTGACCGATGGTGATGATCAGATCGGCCTGCTCGATGGCCTCGTGCACGTAGTCGCGCTCCGAAAGGGCTGCCGTTCCCATATAGAGCTCCGTGCCGCCAGGCACGGTGCCCTTGCCCATCTGCGTGGTGAAATAGGGAATTTGCGTCCGCAGCACGAACTGCGCGACGTCGGGGGTCACGCGCGGTCGCGACGCCGCCGCGCCGAACATCAGCAGCGGGCGCCTGGCTTCCAGGATCATACGGGCGGCGCGATCAAGCGCGCCTGGACTGGCCAGCGGCAGTTCGACCGGGTGCGTCGGCACCAGCGCGATCGGTTCGCACTCGGCCGCCGCAATGTCTTCCGGCAGTTCCAGATGTACGGGACCGGGACGCTCTTCCTGGGCGACACGGAAAGCTTCGCGCACCAGCGAGGGGATCATCTTCGGCGAGACGATCTGGCGCGACAGCTTGGTCAGCGGCTTCATCGCCGCGACGATGTCGACGATCTGAAAGCGCGCCTGCCGGGATGACAGGATGCCCTTCTGGCCGGTGATCATGATCATCGGCATCGCGCCGAGCAGCGCATAGGCCGAACCCGTCGAAAGATTGAGCGCGCCTGGGCCAAGGGTGGTGATGCACACACCCGGCTTGCCGGTGAGCCTGCCATAGGTGGCGGCCATGAAGGCCGCTGCCTGCTCGTGGCGGGTCAGGATCAGCTGGATCGAGGAGCGGCGGATGGATTCGACGATATCGAGATTTTCTTCGCCCGGAATGCCGAAAATCCGTTCGACCCCTTCGTTCTCGAGGGCCGCGACGAACAGATCCGAACCTTTGGTCATAAACTGTCTCTCCCGCAACATTCCGTCGGCCCCCCTTCATATGGCATCGGAATGCGACGCCTCAAAGAGGCATCTTCGGCCGCGGGTCAGAGGCGCGTGTTGCAACTCGCCGCTTTCGGCGAAGCGAAAAGTTCCTTCGGCGCAGACCATTGGCTGACGGTCGCGCCGCGCGTGCCGGTGATCAGCGAGCGCAGTTCCGACAGATAGGTCTGCACGAAGAACGAGGTCTGGCTTTCCAGCGGCGTATAGGGCCCCGGCCGGTAGGCGCGCGACATGATGCCGTCGGCATTGTCTTCGGTGATCTTCTTGTCCTGCACCGTGGTGATGTCCCACATCCAGCTGATCGCATCGGCGTCGACGTCGTTATCGGCATCCTTGTCGACGAGCCAAGTCAGGATGACGTCTGTTTCCATGGCGTTGCGCGGTATCATCTGGAACAGCGTGACATAGTCATTGGCAGCACTTGCAAACGACAGGCGTCCGAGCCGAAAGCCGCTTTCGCCGCCATCATAGGCACGACGACCACCCATCAGGCACGAGACCCCCTCGCCCGTATTGGACAGCGTGTTACGGCCGGAGCCGATCGGCTTGCGGTGCATGGCGAACGGCATCGTGTCCAGGTCGCCAGCCTGCCACGCGCCCTTGTGGAACTCGGCATCGCCGATGACGCTGTGCCAGGCCTCGATTTCGTTCTGCCACTCGACCGCCTTGTCGGCATCGCGGGTCGCGGTCACTTTGACATGACCGTTGACGCGGTAATATTCGGGGTGAGCCGGACGGCAGTGATAGCATTCAAGGAAGTTCTCGAGCACCAGCTTCCAGTTCGCCTTGGTCAGGTAATTCCTGCGCGCAACGATGCGTGCGCGGTCGAGGCCGTTCTCGCGCAAGCCACCGGTCAGCCCGTCCGCGACAGGCTGGATGTCGGGCAACGACTTGGCATCGAGGCCGCAGAATACCAGGCCGCCGAAACTCTTGCAGGGCACCCGGTGCAGGCCGAGCGTTTCCGGATCGGCGCTTGTAGGAAGGTCCTGCCGCGACTGCAATTTGCCGGTCAGCCTGAACGACCAGGCATGATATGGGCAGACCAGAAGCTTGCCGCGACCATCCTTGGCGCAGAGCCGCGAGCCGCGATGGGTGCAGACATTGTAGTAGGCCGCGATGTCCTCCTCGCCATCGCCGAAGCGCACGACGATGATCTCTTCGTCGAACAGCTGGCGCACGATGTAGCGGCCCTTTTCAGGGACCTCGCTGGCATGGGCGACAAGCATCCATTGGCGCGGAAACCACAAGTCACGTTCCAGCGCGAAGATCGTAGGGTCGGCATAAAAGGCCTGTTCCAGCGACCAGTCCGGACGTTGCCGGTCGATCAGCCTGACGGTCTCGCTTCTGTCGATAGGCTGGCTGTTCGGTGTATAGGCCTGCACTGCAACACCTTTCTGCTCGCTGGCGTTAGGATGACGTTTCGATAGGAATGTGCGATGCGGAAAGGCTTGCGGCAAACACAGAAATGATAGACCTTCATATCGAAAAGGCATGAAGGCAGGTTTGGATTGTGAAAACCCTCAAGACATCGCTTCCCCTGCTGAACGCCATGGTCGTCTTCGAGGCTGCCGCCAGGCATGGCGGGCTGACGTTGGCCGCTCAGGAGCTGAACATCGCCCAATCGGCGGTCAGCAGGCACGTCGCCAATCTCGAGCGCCAGCTGTCGGTCGAGCTGTTCGCGCGCAAAGGCAACCGCGTCGCCGTCACCGGGGCCGGCAACACGCTAGCCGAAGCGATCCGCGAGGGTCTCGGCACCATCAGGCAAGCGGTCGAGGATTTGACCGCGCACGACAGCGATACATTCGTGGTCGGCTGCAGCCACGACTTCGCGCAGGCATGGCTGATGCCGCGCTTCGGCCTCATCACATCGCAGGTTGCCGATGGCCGGGTGCTGTTGCAGACATCCACCGACTACAGGGATTTCGACCAGCCTGAAGTGGCGCTGTCGATCCGCTTCGGCGAAGCCGGGCAATGGTCCGAATTCGTGACCGAAAAACTGCTCGACGGTGAATGGTTCCCGGTCTGCGCACCGGCGTTCCTGGCGCGTTATCCGGCGCTCGCCTCGGAAGACCCAGAGGCTTTCATAGCAGTGCCGCTGCTGCATCAGGTGACGCCGCCGGGCGCGATCGACAGCTGGCAATCGTGGATCGGAACCGACCGGAAACTCGATGGACCTCGGTTCACGGGCTACATATCGATGATCCACGAAACCATCGCCGGGCGCGGCGCCGCGCTCGCCTGGGCCGGGTTTGCCGACGAGCATCTGCGCCGCGGCCAGCTCGTCCGGCTGACGAAGACCTCGCGTCGTCACGCCGGCTCCTTCCACATCGTCACGAGGAAGAATGCCGGCCCGGTGGTCAGGGCGGTGGCGCAGGCGCTGCTCGGCAGCGTCGACGACTGCTGACATCAAGCCTCGCGGCCAAATCGCGACGCCTCATGACGCGCGCCCCAGGCCGGCATGGCGGCCTCGATCTCTGCTTCCGACTTGAAGGCATCGGAGGCGTAGCGATCGACACGGAACCGCTCCGCGGAAACGAATGGGGTCTGCCCGAGGACCAGTTCGCAGGAGAGCCGGCCAAGACCCGGCCCATGGGTGACGCCGCTCTCATTATCGCCGCCGACGACCACGATATTGTCGCTGCCGGGGACCTTGCCGACGATAAGACCGTTGTCGGGCGTGTAGCACGGCACACCTTGCGCCCAACTCGCGATCGTCGAACCGCGCAGCGGCGGGAACACCGTCTGCAGCTCGGCAAGCTCCTGCTCGAATGTCTCCTGCATCAGTTCGAGATTGTGCGGTTGGCCGGGTTCGATTTCGCTGTCATTTGTTTTGTACAGGGGTTTGTAGTGCCGGCCGGTTCCCCACATGACGGCCCCGAATGTCTCGCGCAGCCACAGCCGCAATTCGCGGCACTGGACGGTGGGGATGGTCGACGGCAGCCCGCGATCATCGGTGACGATGCGTGTCGCGACGACCCGCAGCAGCGGCAACTTCCAGCCGAGGCCCGATATGATCTGGTTGTCCCATGCGCCAGCGGCAACGATCACGCCGTCAGCCTCAAGGCTGCCCTGATCGGTCTCGATCGCCACCCGGTCGTCGGCATCATGGACGGCCGTCACGCGTGTGTTGCTGCGGAATACGCCGCCCAGCTCGCTGATCTGGCCGGTCAGCACACCCATTGCCAGCTTGGTGTCGAGCTGGATGCCATGCGGATTGTAGGCCGCCGAATGGACCCGCGCCGGATCGATGAGACCTTGCATCTTCTGGCCGATCTGCGCGGCGTTCAGATCCTGCATTTCCGTCGGGGCATAGGAAGAGTCCAGCACCGGGCGGACAAAACGCTCGCGCCCGTCCTCGGTCAGCGCCATGATCAAGGTGCCGTTCGGCCGATAGCCGATCTCGACGCCGACCTCGTGCAGCCGGCGATAGAAATCGAGGCCATATTGCTGCAGCTGAAGACCCTCTTCGCCAAGCGGAATCATGCCGGCGGACCAATGCGAGACAAATCCCGCGCCGGCGCTGGTGGTCGCGGCACCCGGCTGACCCGCATCGATGACCGTCACCCGGCGCACGCCGGACCGCAGCAGATGGAAAGCCGCGCTGCAGCCGATGATGCCGCCGCCGATTACCGCGATGTGCCTGCTATCGCTCCCGCCATGGCTTCCGTTTGAACTCATCTTTGTTCTCCCTTTTGCCGATGGTCCGATCGGAGCGACATGCAGCGACGGCGACCATACAGGCCCGTTCGGAGCTGTATAGACACATGTGTCTGTGGCCTGATACTTGATGCGTACTGCATCTGGATCACACGTCCGGAACGCCGCTTGATCCGGCCTTCCGTCGTGTTGGCGTTGCCAAGAGAGTGAGAAAAAAGTGAGCGTTTCGACTGCCGCCAAGGCCATTTTCGACAGTGAAATCATATGGGACGCGCATTCCGGCTTCATGCCGGACCCGGCTGCGGACCTGAACAATCTGCAGATCTGGCGCGACGCCGGCATCGACTATCTGTCGATTGATGTCGGCTTCGACCTGTTGCCCTGGGAGCAGACAGTGCGGACGCTCGCAAATTTCCGCCACTGGATCCTTGCCAATCCCGAGCACTACACGCTGGTCTCCTCGGTAGAGGAAATCCGCAAGGCAAAGCTTGAGGGCAAACTGGCAATCACCTTCGACGTCGAGGGCATGAACGCGCTCGACGGCCGCATCGAAATGGTGGAGTTCTATCACCATCTGGGTGTGCGCCAGATCTTGTTTGCCTACAACAGGAACAACCTCGCCGGCGGCGGTTGCCACGATGTCGAGACCAGCCTGACGGCGTTCGGCCGCCAGGTCATCGACGAGATGAACCGTCTCGGCATGTTCGTCGACGTCACCCACACCGGCTATCGCACCTCGATGGAGGTGATGGAATATTCCAACCGGCCGGTGATCTTCTCGCACTCCAACGCCAAGGCCTTGTGCGGCCATGGCCGCAACATCACCGACGAGCAGATAAAGGCCTGCGCGCGCACCGGCGGCATCGTCGCGATCGTCGGGCTCAATCGTTTCCTGGGAGAGGGACGCACGGACTCGGACAGGTTGGCCGACCACATCGAATATCTTGTCGATCTGGCTGGCCCAGATCATGTCGGCATCGGGCTGGACTACGCCTTCCCCGTCGACATCAAAGGCATCGACCGTATCATTTCCGACAACCCGCAATTCTGGCCCAGGAGCGAGTATCCGGAAGGGGCGACGACCTACGCGGCTCCCGGCCAGATGAGCGAACTGACCGATGTGCTTCTGCGCCGCGGCCAGTCCGAGCAGACCGTGCGCAACGTCCTGGGCGGCAATTTCGTGCGCCTGGCGGCCGAAATCTGGAAGTGATCGGCCGCGGAGAGGCGCATGTCCGCTACAGCTCTTGATCCAGGCCCCACCGAATGGCGGGCCAAGCCGCGCCGTGTGGGCGATCACATTTAGCCCGCGTAGGGCCCAAGCCGACGCGCTGGCGCGGTCGGAACAGATGTCGATATTTCCCGCAAGATCGTCCGTATTCAAGATTCGGACATGCCGGCAAAATTTTCGCTAGACATACATGTCTATTATTAGCAGTTTTAGCTGACAGACACATTCGGCCCGGCTTGGAGAATGGCCAACGGCCGGAAACAAGACAACGAAAACAGCAGAGGGGTAGAGCATGTCCATTCTAGCCGACACCAGGGTTTCGCGCCGCAGCCTGCTCGCCGGAGCCGGCGCTTTCGGCCTCGCCTCAATGGTCAATCCAAAAGTGTCCTGGTCGAGCGACGGGCCGATCCTCAAGGTGCGCTCCTACGCCGACATCCAGACGCTCGACCCTTGCTTCCGGCTGGCGGCACCCGAAGGCGACATCACCAGCGTCATCTTCGCCGGCCTCGTCGTCACCACGCCGGGCGACAGCTGGGGCTGGCGGCCGATGGCGGCGGAGACGATCAAGCAGCTCGATCCGCTGACCGTCGCCTTCCAGCTGCGCGACAATATCGGCTTCACCGATGGCTACGGCCAGATGACGGCCGAAGACGTCAAGTTTTCGATCGAACGCATCGCCGATCCCGCCAACAAGAGCCCCTACTCCGGCGACTGGGCGACGCTCAAAGAGGTCGAAGTCAAGGACAAGCTGTCGGGGCTGATCCACCTGAAGCAGGCCTTCGCGCCGCTGTGGACGTCGACCTTGCCGACGCCTTCCGGCACCATCCTGTCGAAGCGCGCCATCACCGAGCTCGGTGGCAAGATGGGTGTCAAGCCGGTGGCCCAGTCGGGGCCCTACATCCTGAAGGAATGGCTGCCCAAGCAGCGCACGGTGCTGGTGCGCAATCCCGACTGGAAGTACGAGCAAGGTGCCTTCGCGGAGATCCACATCCATCCGATCGAGGATGAGAAGACCGCCGAACTCGGCTATGAGGCCGGCGACCTGGATTACACCTGGACCGCGGTCTCCTCGATCTCGCGCCTGAAGCAGACACCGCCGCCAAAGACGACCGTGGTCGAGAAGCCGTCGCTGGCCTTTGTCTGGCTTGGCATGAACCAGGATGTCGCGCCTTTCAACAATCCGAACATGCGCCGCGCGGTTCAGTACGCCGTGGACCGCAAGGCGGTGGTCGATGCCGCCTATTTCGGCGCCGCCGCCACCGCCACCGGCATCATCGCGCCCGGCCTGCCCGGCCATCGCGAGAAGAACCTGTTCGATTTCGATCCGGACCGCGCCCGCGACATGATCGCCAAGGAAGGACTGGCCGGCGCGACGATCACGCTCGACATCCTCAACAAGACCGAGCGCCTGACCGCGGCGCAGGTCGTGCAGTCGAACCTGCAGGATGTCGGCCTCACTGTGGAGATCAAGCAGAACGACAGCGGCACCTTCTGGACGCTGGGCGCCAAGGAAGGCGACTACTACAAAAAGCTGCAGATGATCATCAGCCGCTTCTCCATGCAGCCGGATCCGAGCTGGGCCACTGCCTGGTTTACCCGCGACCAGATCGGTGTCTGGAACTGGGAGCGGTTTTCCAGCGAGGAATTCGACAAGCTCAATGCCGAAGGCATGGTCGAGCTCGACCCGGCAAAACGCGATGTCATCTACAAGAAGCTGCAGGACCTGATGGAGGAGAACGGCAACTACGTTTTCCTGACGCATGAGGTCACCGGCATCATGAATCGAGATACGCTTGTGGCCGGCCTGAAGCCGAACGGCGAACCCGTGTTCACCGACTTCAAACCCGCATGATATCGGCGGGCGGGGCTCGTCCCCGCCAAAGACCGTCCGACAGGTACTGGAAATGATCCGCTACGCCCTCAAGCGTCTGTGGCTTGGCGCCATCATCATCAGCGTGGCCATGATGATGATGTTCGCCATGGTTTACCTCATTCCCGGCGACCCGGCCTCCGTTGCGCTGGGGCCGCGCGCGACGCCGGAGATGATGGAGGCGCTGCGCGTACGCATGGGCCTCGATCAGCCGGTGTGGCGGCAGTTCCTACATTTCTACGGATCGGTCCTGCGCGGCGATCTCGGCACAGAGGTGCTGTCAGATCGGCCAGTTCTGGACGTGGTGATGGAACAGCTTCCGTTCACGCTGGCGCTGGTGGTCGGCGGCATCACGTGGTCGGTGGCGCTCGGCATTCCGCTTGGCTGCATCGCGGCGGTGCGGCGCGGCGGCTTTGTCGATCAGGTGATCGGGGTGCTGTCGGTGGCGATGATCGCCGTGCCGTCCTTCGTCGTCGCCATCTATTCGCTGCTGGTGTTTGCGGTCGCCCTGCAATGGCTGCCGGCGATCGGCGCCGGCGAACCGGGCGACCTCGCCAGCCGGCTCCAGCACCTCATCTTGCCGTCGCTGGCGGTTGGCCTTGGCTGGATCGGCTATATCTCGCGCATGGTGCGCGCCTCGATGCTGGAGACGCTGGAAGCCAGCCATATCCGCACGGCGCGCGCCTTCGGCCTGACCGAGCACAGGATCGTCTACACCTACGCCCTCCGCATCGCCGTGCTGCCGACGATCACCTTGCTCGGCGTCGGCATCGGCCACATGCTGTCGTCTTCCGTCTTCGCCGAAATCGTCTTTGCCCGTCCCGGCATCGGCAAGCTGGTCTATGAGGCGATCTCGGTGCGCAACTATCCCATCGTCTCCGGAGCCGTGCTGGTCACCACGGTCTTCTTCGTTCTCGTCAACGTAGCAGCCGACATCCTCGTCGGTATCTTGGATCCCCGTGTCAGATCAAGTTTCAACTGAGCTGCCATCCCGCAGCTTCCGTCTCGGCATGATATGGCGCACCTTGCGCCGCATCATGCGCGAGCCGCTCGGCGCGATCGGCCTGACGCTGGTGACGGTCGTGGTGCTGTCGGCGGTCTTCGCCAGCCTCCTGACCAGCTATGCGCCGAGCAAGATATCGCCGGCCGAACGCTTCGCTTCGCCGAGCCTCCTGCATCTGCTCGGCACCGACCATCTCGGCCGCGATCTTCTCACCCGGGTGCTCTATGGCGGACGCGTCGCGCTTTTGATCGCGCTGGGCGCGACAGCGGTGTCGCTGGTTGTCGGCGTCGTGCTAGGGCTGATCGCAGGCTATGGGCCGCGCTGGCTCGACAATGTGCTGCTGCTGATCTTCGACGCCGTGAAGAGCTTTCCCACCGTTATGCTGGCGCTGACGCTGGTCACCCTGTTCGGCCCCTCGCTCTACGCGGTGGTGCTGGTGGTGATGCTGGTCAATGTGCCGGGTTATGCGCGCATCATCCGAACCCAGACGCTGGTGCTCAAATCGGCCGAACACGTCATGGCGGCGCGCTCGATGGGGGCAAGCGCCGGCCGCATCCTGCGTGTCCATATCCTGCCCAACATCATCGGCCCGATCCTGATCCTGATCTCGATGGACATTCCCGTGGTGGTGGCGATCGAGGCGGGCATGAGCTTCCTCGGGCTCGGCGTGCGGCCGCCGACGCCGAGCTGGGGTGCGATCCTCAATGACGGCTTCGCCAACATCCGCGATTCCTACTGGATCGTGATTGCCGGCGGCCTGCCGATCGTGCTGACCACGCTCGGCTTCACCTTCTTCGGCGAGACGCTACGCGACCTCTTCGATCCCAGGCTGAAGGGACGCTCATGACGGTTCTCGAGGTCAAGGATCTGAGCGTCGCCTTCCACACCGAGGCCGGGCGACTGGAGGCGCTGAAGCAGGTGAGTTTTTGCGTGCCGGCCAACCGCAGCGTCGGCGTGGTCGGCGAATCCGGCTGCGGGAAATCGACGCTCATCAACGCCATTCTCGGCCTGCTCGCCGACAATGGTGAAATCACATCGGGCGAGATCATCTTCGAGGGCGACAAGGACCTTGCCCGGCTCGACCCGACCGCGATGCGCGGCCTGCGTGGCCTCAGGATCGCCACTGTGTTCCAGGATCCGATGGGCGCGCTCAACCCGGTGCTGTCGGTGGGGCGGCAGATGCGCGACATTCAGTATCGCTCGGGTCTGTCGAAGCGGGACAAGGATGCACGCTCCGTCGCCATGCTGCGCAAGGTTCGCATTCCCGATCCGGGAAGCCGGCTGACGCAGTTTCCACACGAGTTCTCCGGCGGCATGAAGCAGCGCATCGCCATTGCGATGGCGCTGATGATGGAGCCGGCGCTGCTGATCGCCGACGAGCCGACGACGGCACTCGATGCGACGCTGGAGGTGGCCACCATCGAACTGCTCAAGGATCTGCAGCGCGACATCGGCTGCTCGGTGCTGTTCATCTCGCATCATCTGGGCGTGATTGCCGAACTCTGCGACGAGATGATCGTGATGTATGCCGGCGAAGTAGTGGAGAGCGGCACGACCCGCGAGATATTCCACGATGCGCGTCATCCCTACACGCAGAAGCTTTTGGCTTGCGATCCCGCCCGGCTGTCGCAGCGGGTTGCTCGCCTGCCGACCATTGCCGGGACCTTGCCGGATTTGCGCCGCCGGCCGAGCGGCTGCGTCTTCCAGCCGCGCTGCGATCGCGCCGACGCCCAATGCCTGACGACGCCTCCCAGCGCAGTCCTCGGTGGGTCTCACATCGCCCACTGCTGGCATGCGGACATTCCCTTGGGAGCGATGAACGCATGAGCTCCGAAGACCTGCTCAGCGTCAATGATTTGCGCGTCGCGTTCCGCGCTGGCGGCCTGTCCGCCAGGCTCGCGGGGCGGGCCACCGAGATCGAAGCGGTCTCCGGCGTCAGCTTCACGCTTCAACGAGGCAGCACCTTCGCGCTGGTCGGCGAATCCGGCTCGGGCAAGACGACGCTGGCGCGCACGCTCAACGGTCTTCAGCCGGTGAAGGCGGGCACGATCCTGTTTGAAGGGCAGGAACTGCAAGGCCTGTCTAACACCGCCATGAAACCGGTGCGGCGGCGCATGCCGATGATGTTCCAGGATCCTGTGGGATCGCTGTCACCACGGCTCAGCGTGCGCTCGCTGCTGTCTGAGCCTTTCGTCATTCACGGCTTGTCCGATCGCGATCTCAACGCCGAAGTCACACGGCTTCTTGCGCTGGTCGGGCTGCCGCGCGATTTCGCCGACCGCTACCCGCACCAGCTTTCCGGCGGCCAAGCGCGCCGCGTCGGTGTGGCGCGGGCGATCGCTCTGGACCCGGTGCTGGTCGTCGCCGACGAGCCGACCGCCGGCCTCGACGTCTCCGTGCAGGGAGAGGTGCTGAACCTGCTCAACGACCTGCGCGACCGAATGGGCCTGTCGATGCTGATCATCACCCACAATCTGCATGTCGTGCGCCAGATCGCCGACCGCATGGCGGTGATGTATCTCGGGCGCTTCGTCGAGCAGGGTGAAACCGAAGCGATCTTCCGCGCGCCGCATCATCCCTATACGGCGGCCCTTCTGTCCGCCAATCCCGAGCCGGACCCAGATCGGGTGCACCAGCGCATCACGCTGCCGGCCGACGTTCCCTCCCTGCTGGCGCGCCCTTCAGGCTGCGAATTTCACACACGCTGTCCGCAGGCCCAGCGCTGCTGCGCGGTGGATGTCCCCATCCCGGTCGCGGTCGGAAACGGCCGCCTGACCTGCCATTTCCCGCTGAACACATAAGGATCGCCACCGGCGCAAGTTGTCGGCCGGGGCGTCGAGAGGAGCCGCCATGCAAGATATCCGCGTCGTCACCGATTTCCCGCGCAAAATCCGCGAGATCGAGAATTTGTGGATTCCGATGCCTGACGGCGTCAAGCTGGCGGCGCGTGTCTGGCTGCCGGAAGACGCGGAGGCCGATCCGGTGCCGGCGATCCTCGAATATTTGCCCTACCGCAAGCGCGACGGAACGGTGGAGCGCGATGCGCTGACGCATCCCTATTTTGCCGGTCACGGCTATGCCGGCGTGCGGGTCGACATGCGCGGCTCAGGCGACAGCGAGGGATTGTGCAAGGGTGAGTATCTGAAGCAGGAGCAGGATGACTGTCTGGCGGTCATCGAATGGCTGGCCCGGCAATCCTGGTGCTCGGGTAGTGTCGGCATGATCGGCATCAGCTGGGGCGGCTTCAACGGGCTTCAGGTCGCCGCGCGGCGACCGCCAGCACTGAAAGCGGTTGTCTCGCTGTGCTCCACGGATGATCGCTACAATGATGACGTGCATTATCTCGGCGGCGCCATGATGTGCGACAATCTGATGTGGGGAACCACCGCCTGGGCCATCGCCATGACCCCGCCCGACCCGTTCATTGTCGGCGATCGCTGGCGCGATCTTTGGGAGCAACGGCTGAACGGCAACGGCATCTGGATGCAGGACTGGTTCGAACACCAGCGCCGCGACGATTTCTACAAGCACGGCTCGATCTGCGAGGACTATTCCGATGTCGAAATCCCGGTCTATGCCGTCGGCGGCTGGGCCGACGGCTATCCCAATCCGATCTTCCGGATGCTGGAAAAACTGAGCGGTCCTCGCAAGGGCCTGATCGGACCCTGGGGCCACAAATATCCGCACTTCGCCATGCCCGGCCCGCGTATCGGCTTCCTGCAGGAGTGCCTGCGCTGGTGGGATCAATATCTCAAGGGCATCGACACCGGCATTGCCGACGAGCCGATGCTGCGCGCCTGGATTCAGGACCCCGCACGGCCGGCGGCGATCTATGACGAGCGGCCCGGCCGCTGGGTGGCGGAGCCGGCGTGGCCGGGACCAGGCGTTGGCGAAAAGGTGCTGAACCTTGCGCCGCATGTGCTGAGCGAGGCCAGGGGCGAAGATACGATCCTGGAGATTTCGTCGCCGCAGACGGCCGGCCTGTCGTCCGGCGCCTGGTGCGGTTATGGCGTCATGCCGACTTTGCCGGTCGACCAGCGCACGGAGGAAGGCAATGCCCTGATCTTCGAGACCGCGCCGTTGACCGAAGCCATCGAGATCCTTGGTTTCCCCGAATTCGAGGTCAGGCTCTCCTCTGACAAGCCCGTCGCCCTTCTGTCCGCCACGCTGTCGCAAGTGTTCCCTGAAGGTGCTGCCTCGCGCATCAGCTACGGCATCCTCAACCTGAGCCATCGCAACGATGATCTGGACACCGCACCCATGGTGCCGGGCCAGGCGGAAACGGTGCGCATCAAGCTGCGCTGCTGCGGGCAGCGTTTCGAGGTTGGCGAGCGTATCCGGCTGGCACTGGCGACATCGCATTGGCCGATCGTCTTCCCGACCGCCGAACAGGCGACGCTGTCGATCCATTGCGGCGACAGCCGGCTGATCCTGCCGGTACGCCCACCGCAGAAGCTGGACGACACGCTAGGGGCCTTCCTGGGACCTGAAAGCGCCAAGCCGATGGAGCAGGAGGTTCTGGCCAAGGGCGACGGCTTTCAGCGCTCGGTGTCGGCGGACCAGGTCACCGGCGAGACCGTCTATCAGGTCGTCAATGATGGCGGCACGGTGCGGCATCCACATACGCAGATGACCGTTGCGGCGAGGCATGTCGACCGGTTCACCATCCACCCCGACGATCCGAACTCGGCGGTCGGCACCTGCACCTGGGAAAAGTCCTATGGCCGCGGCGACTGGCAGGCGCGCCTTTCGGTGAAGGCGACCGTGCGCGCGCTGCGCGATGTCTGGCGGATCGAGACCCACATCACTGCCCATGACAGAGATGAAGTGGTCGTCGATCGCAGCGAGGTCAAGGAGTATCCGCGCGACCTCAACTGAAAGCGGCTGCGATTGGCAATCAGGCCATCGATCTCGGCAAGGCGGCAGCCAGCGCATCGACGGCCAGCCGCACCTTTAGTGGCAGATGCGGTGTCTGCAGCCAAAGGGCGTAGCAGTCGTAGAGATATCGTGGCTGGTCCGGCAACAGCGCCACCAGCGCACCGGCTTCAATGCGCTCGCGCACCAGCCACCAGGGCAGCCAGGCAAGCCCCATGCTCTCAACAGCCGCATCGGCGATGGCATCGAGATCGTCGAGCCGCAGCCGCCCGGTTGGCGTAATCTCCTGTACGGATTGCCCCTCGCGCGCAAACAGCCACGGCTGAACGACTTGGCCGAGCCGGCGGTAGACAATCGCCTGATGATCAGCGAAGTCCTCGATACGCTGCGGTTCGCTATGAACTCTGAGATAGGAGGGTGCCGCGCAGACGACCATGTCCTGGCGCGCGACGCGGCGTGCGATCAACCCCGCCTTGTCGCCCAGAGCACCGGTTCGAATGGCGAGATCGTATCCGTCTTCGGCAAGATCGGCGAAGCGGTCGGTGAGCGACAGGTCGAGCTCCAGCATCGGATATTGCCGCGCCAGCCGCAGCAGCACGGGTGCAACGCAATGGCGGCCGAAATGCGCCGGCATGGTGACCCGCAGTTTTCCACGTGGTTCGGAGAACTGGTCGGCGGCGAGCGCATCGGCGGCTTCGGCCTCGGCCAGCACCACCCGGCAGCGTTCATAGTAGGCGCGCCCGAAGTCGGTCAGGCTCTGCCGCCGCGTGGTCCGGTTGAGCAGCCGCACGCCCAGCCGCTCCTCGAGGAACCGCACATGCTTGCCAACCATTGGTCCGGACAGATCGAGTGCGACTGCGGCGGCTGCGAACGAGCCGAGGTCGACGGCCCTGACGAACACGGACATGCTCTCAAGCCGATCCATATTCAAAACTCCTGGTTTCTACTGTTCTTCCCTTACAGCCATTTATCCCCGGCAAGCCTAGCTGCATAGCTCATTCGGTTCAGATGATTTGGAGTATCCCGAATGACACGCGTAGTTCGCTTTCACCAGCATGGTGGCCCGGAGGTTCTGCGCATCGAGGATGTCGCGCTTTCCCCACCGGGGCCGGGCGAAGTTCAAATCCGGGTCAAGGCACTCGGCCTCAATCGCGCCGAAGCGCTGCTGCGCGCGGGCGCCTATATCGAGACGCCGACGCTCCCCTCGGGGCTTGGTCTTGAAGCGGCGGGTGTCGTCGAGACTATTGGCGACGGCGTGAAGGATTTCGCGCCAGGTGACAGCGTCAGTGTCATCCCGCCGCAATCGATGATCCGCTGGCCGGCCTATGGCGATCTTGCCACCTACCCCGCCCGACTTGTCGTCAAGCATCCGCAGTCGCTTGACTGGCAAACGGCAGCGGCGGTCTGGATGCAATATCTCACCGCTTATGGCGCGCTGATCGACATCGCCGGGCTGCACAGCGGAGACGCCGTCGTCATCACAGCAGCATCGAGCAGTGTCGGGCTTGCGGCGATCCAGATCGCCAACAAGGTCGGCGCGACCGCGATCGCGGTGACGCGGACATCGGCGAAGATGCGGGCGCTGCTCGAGGCCGGCGCGGCCGACGTCGTGGCCTCGACGGAGGAGGATCTGGCGGCGCGATTGAACCAGATCGCCGGGCCGCGAGGCGTGCGCGTCGTGTTTGATGCGGTCGGCGGCCCGATCTTCGAGCCGCTGACGGCGGCCATGTCGCATAGCGGCATCCTCATCGAATATGGCGGACTGAGCCACGCGCCGACGCCATTCCCGCTGCCAGCGGTGCTGAGCAAGACGCTGACACTGCGCGGCTACCTCGTGCATGAGATCACCGGCGACCCGGTGAAGCTGGAGGCCGCCAAGGCGTTCATCGTCGAAGGCCTGCAGAGTGGGGCACTAAGACCGATCATCGACCGGACCTTTGCGTTCGACCAGATCGTCGAAGCGCATCGGTATCTGGAATCAAACGAGCAGTTCGGCAAAATCGTGGTGATGATTTGAGCGGAGTTGACAAACAAATCGTTCCTGGGGGCGATATCGCTCTTGAAGGCGCCGAGTTGCATTCCTAACTGTCTCACGCGGGCCGGGCCCCTCTGACTATCGCTTTTGGCGATCGTGATGTCGGACCGCTTTAACGGGCCCGTTTCCATGTTTTCGGTCAAGCGGGCTCAATCTTTTTCGGTTTGGAGCCCCGTATGACATCTTCTCTTCTTGGCATGACTTGCCCCTCCTGCCGCGTTGCGCTCGTGATGAGCGAACGCCAGGGTATCGAAATCGACTACTGTCCGCAGTGCCGCGGCGTCTGGCTTGATCGGGGAGAACTCGACAAAATCATCGAGCGTTCCGGCAGGGAAGCGGCGCCCGCGCCGCAGCCACAGCCGGCAGCATTCTCCCAGCCGCAACACGGCCAGGGCCGCGACGACGATTATTCCCGCTCCCACGGCCACCGCTATCCGAAGCGGAAGAAATCATTTTTCGAAGAGTTGTTCGATTGACCGCATGACGCCGGCACCCGGCGGCGGCTGAAAACTTCCGAAACCGCAGAGACAAAGGTTCATCTCCGATGACTTCCCGTACAAGCCGATTTGCAGCCCTCTTTGCAGGACTGTTCCTGGCGTTTTCGATGGTTGCGATAGACCATGCCGAGGCGCGCCGCGGCGGCAGTTTCGGCAGTCGTGGCATGCGCACGTTCCAATCGGCACCGCCGACCAGGACCGCACCGGCCCCGACCGCTCCAGTCGAGCGTTCGATGACGCCCAACACCGGTGCGAACAACGCGGCCCAGCAGCCGCAGGCCGGCCCGCAGAGGCCCGGCTTCATGAGCGGTTTCGGTGGAACGATGATGCGCGGCCTGCTGCTCGGCGGCCTGATCGGCCTGCTCGTCGGCCAAGGCTTCGGCGGCCTGGCCGGCATGTTCGGTTTCCTGCTTCAGGCCCTGCTCATCGGTGGCACGATCATGCTGGCTATCCGCTTCTTCCGCTCGCAATCGGCGCGTGGTCCTGCGCCAGCGCTCGCCGGTGTCGGCAATGCCCAGGCTTCGAGATTTGAGAACCGCGCAACGGCAGGGCAGCAGACTGCAGGCTCCTTCACAATTCCTGGCTTTGGCGGTGTTTCGGGCGGAAGCTCTCCGGCCATCGGTTCTGATGAGATCACGCTGGCTCAGACCGACCTCGACGCATTCCAGCAGCTGTTGACCGATGTCCAGGAAGCATTCGGGCGCGAAGACCATGCCGCTCTGCGCCGGGCTGTTACCCCCGAAATGGTGTCCTATCTGTCGGAAGAGCTGGCCGACAATGCCCAGAAAGGTCTCAGGAACGAGGTAACGGACGTCACGTTGCTGCAGGCCGACGTCGCTGAAAGCTGGCGTGAGGATGACCGCGACTACGCCACGGCCGCATTGCGCTACGAGTCTCGTGACGTGACGCGCGAACGGGCCAGCGGCAAGGTCGTCGCGGGCGACGATGATCATCCGACAGAGACGACCGAGCTGTGGACATTCGTGCGTGAGAATGGCTCGAACTGGAAGCTCTCGGCAATACAACAGGCTTGAGCCCAGGGCGATTTTGTCCAGGGCTTCACAGTTGTGGGCGTTCAGCGCACGATCTTGATGCACATCGGCGTGCCGATCTCGATGGCGCGCCCGGTGTCGCTGAGCATGCCGGTCTCGGCGTCGCGAGCGAAAATCGAGATGCGGTCGGCATTCTGGTTAGCCGAGAACAGATGGCCGCCTGAAGGCGTCAGCGCCAGGTTGCGCGGCGTCGCACCGCCGCAAGGGACATAGCCGACGAGGGCCAGCGAACCTGTCTGCTGATCGACCGCCATGATGACGACGCTGTCGTGGCCACGGTTGGAGCCGTAGACAAAACGGCCATCCGGCGAAATCTGGATATCGGCGCAATGGTTGCTGTCGCGCGCCTCGGCCGGCACCGCCGGCTTTGCGTCGATGATGGACAGCTTGCCTGATGCCTCGTCCAGCGCCATCGAGACAATGGTCGAATCCAGCTCGTTCATGACAAAGACGAAGCGTCCGTTCGGATGCAACGCAAGATGGCGCGGACCGGCGCCCGGCGGCAGAGCGGATTCAGCGAGCTTGCTGAGCTCGCCATCTCGCCCGATGCGGTAGGACACCAGCCGGTCGATGCCGAGGTCGGCGACGATAGCCATGCCACCACCGGCAATGGTTTCGGTGACGCTGTGGGCATGCGAGCGTTCCTGCCGCGCCGCATTCGGGCCGGTGCCGGAATGCGATACGCTGGCCAGCGGCGCCGACAGCGCGCCGTCCTTTTCGAAACCATAAACCGCCACGGCACAATCCGGACCGCCCTCGCCCATGCCATAGTTGGCGACCAGCAGCCTCGTCCCGTCGCGGGTGATGGTGTTGTGGGCGGTGATGCTGCCGAGCGACGGCTGCTTGTTCAGATAAATGAGCGTACCAGAAGCTCGATCGAAGCTGTAGGCGGAGACGGTGCCCTCGCGCCAGGTGAAGACTTCCGAATTGGCATAGATGTGCGAGCCGTCTGGCGTCACCGACAGGAATGTCGGATTGTCGACATCGTTGGTCTCGGCCAGTTTTCGTGTTTCCAGCGTCGTCTCGTCAAAGCTGTAGACGCCGAGACCGACGCCCCGAGCGCCCTGAAAATACGGCGCCTCGCGGTTCAGGCTGCCGACAAAGACCAGACAATCCTTGCGCATGATTTCCTCCCCTGCCCGCCTGCGCTTCGGCGCGCGGGAGCAACCAAAATTTCGCCTGTTCACGCTTGCAACGCAACCCCATATGTGAAAATACTATTTACAAAAGAAGATTGACGGGAGGAGACGTCTTGCATTTCGACGCCTTGATGCGTTTTCCGACAGCTGAGACGTGCTCCAGGCAGGGCTGGTGGAGCCGACCATGAACGATTTTGCGCCCACCGTCGGCGTCGCCTCGACGCACCCAAAAAATATGCCCGAGGAGCACGCCGCGCTGCCGGTGTGGAACGCCGAAAACTGGTTCTATGAGGATTGGCCGGTCGGGCAGAAGATCCGCTCGTTGCGACGGACCATGGCCGAAGGCGATAGCCATTTGTTCAACACGCTGGTGCTCGACATCCACCCCTATGTGCAGGACCAGATATTTGCCGAGAGCGAAGGCATTTTCGGCAAGCGGCTGATCGCCGGCGCCTTTGTCTTCTCGGCTGGCCTCGGCCTGGTCGCCACCAATTGCGTCAATGCCTTTTCCTATGGCTACGACAAGCTCCGTTTCATAAAGCCTGTCTTCATTGGCGACACGATCTATTCGATCCGCTCCAACCTCGACAAGAAGCCCCGCTACAAGGAGATGGGGCTGATCCGCGCCAGCTATGAGGTTTTCAAGGGCGAAGGCGAGCTCGTTCTCTATTGCGAGCATCTGCAGACGGTGAAGTACCGCAACCCGGCCGACTTCGTCGGCAAGACGGAGAAATAGCATGCCGGCAGCAGCCGAATTGCCGCTCGCCGGTCTCGTCGTCGTCGACATGAGCCAGTTCCTGTCGGGCCCGTACTGCTCACTCAGGCTGCTCGATCTCGGTGCCCGCGTGATCAAGATCGAGCGTCCGGATGGCGGCGACCTGTCGCGCCGGCTCTATCTCAGCGACACCGAGATCGGCGGCGATTCCACCATCTTCCACGCCATCAACCGGGCCAAGGAAAGTCTTGCCATCGACCTCAAGAACGAGGCCGATCTCGAAGCGTTGCGCGGCCTCCTGGCCAGGGCTGACGTGCTGATCCAGAATTTCCGGCCGGGCGTCATCGAACGGCTCGGCCTGGACTATGAAGCGGTCCGCAAGATCAACCCGCGGCTGGTCTATGCTTCGATCAGCGGCTATGGCGAGGATGGGCCATGGGTCAAACGGCCCGGCCAGGATCTCTTGGCGCAGGCGCGTTCCGGCGTGATGTGGCTGAACGGCGACGAGGATCAGGGACCGGTGCCGTTCGGCCTCGCCATCGGCGACATGCTGGCTGGTGCCGCCTGTGCGCAGGGCATTCTGGCCGCACTGGTGCGGCGCGGCATCACCGGTCAGGGCAGCCATATCGAAACCAGCCTGCTGGAAGCGCTGGTCGATTTCCAGTTCGAGGTGCTGACGACGCATCTCAATGACGGCCGCCGGCTGCCCAGGCGCTCCAGCTTCCGAAGCGCGCATGCCTATCTGTCGGCGCCTTACGGTGTCTACCCGGCCAAGGACGGCTACCTCGCCATCGCTATGACGCCGATCCCCAAGCTGGCCGACCTCTTGTCGCTCAGCGAGTTGGCACCCTATCGCGACAAGCCTGCATCGTGGTTCACCGCGCGCGACGACATCAAGGCGATCATCGCGCAGCGGATCGCCACCAAAACCATCGACGAATGGCTTGATATCCTCGAGCCGGCCGACATCTGGTGCGCCAAGGTACTGACCTGGCCCGAGATGCTGGCAAGCGAGGGGTTTCAATCGCTCGATATGCTGCAGACGGTGACGCGCGAGGATGACGTCTCGATCCTCACGACGAGTTCGCCGCTCCGGGTCGATGGCATCCGGGCCAAGGTCGATCGGGCGGCGCCGCGCATCGGCGAGCACAGTGCCGCCATCCGCGCGGAGTTCGGCCTGTGAGCGTGCCCAAGCTCAAAGGCATGACCTGGAGCCATCCGCGTGGCTACGATCCGATGGTCGCCTGCTCGGCGCTGTGGCAGCAGAAGACCGGTATTGCCATCGAATGGGACAAGCGCTCGCTGCAGGATTTCGAATCCTTCCCGGTCGAGGAACTGGCGCGCGCCTATGATCTCATCGTCATCGACCATCCGCATGTCGGCCAGATCACGGCCGAAGGCTGCCTGGAGCCGCTGGATGTCGCCGGACGCGAGGCGGAACGCACGGCCCTTGCCTCGGGCAGCGTCGGCCAGTCCTATCCGAGCTACAACTGGCAAGGACGGCAATGGGCTTTCCCGATCGATGCGGCAACCCAGGTCCAGGCATGGCGGCCGGATGCGATCGAGGCGCCACCGGCGCGCTGGAGCGAGGTGCTCGATCTCGCCCGGCAAGGCCGTGTGCTGCTGCCGCTGCGGCCGCCTCACGTGTTGATGGTGTTTTACACATTCGCAGGCAATCTCGGCCGTCCTTGCACCACCGATCCATCCCACGATCTCATCGATGTTGACGCCGGTAGCGAAGTGTTTGAAGCAATGCGCGAGATTGCAGCGCTCGTTGATCCGGCTTGCTTGGAGATGGATCCGATTGCCGTCTCGGAGCGCATGGCGGAGGCCGGTTCCAGGTTCGTCTGCGCGCCACTGATCTATGGCTATGTTTCCTATGCGACGACTGGCTTTCGGGCGAACCGGCTGGCCTTTGCCGATGTTCCGGTCATCGGTTCCGGCGGCCCGATCGGTTCGGCGCTCGGCGGCACCGGCATAGCCGTATCAGCCTTTTCCAAAGCCAGGGATGCCGCGATCAACTTTGCCTATTGGGTCTCGAGCGGCGATGTCCAGCGCGGCGCCTATGCCGCCGCCGGCGGCCAGCCCGGCCATGCAGCGGCCTGGGAAGATCAGGCCGTCAATGAAGCGACCGGCAATTTCTACCGGGACACGCGCGCGACACTGGCGGGTGCATGGGTGCGGCCGCGCCATGACGGCTACATGGCGTTCCAGCAGGCCGCGTCCGAACGCATCCTTTCCGGCATGACCTTCCGGCATCAAGCCCGACAGGTCGTTGCCGATCTCAATCGCCTGTTTCGGGAGAGTTCCCCGGTGCAGGTGTCCGGCGCTGCCGGTGGAGGAGCCTGAACCAAACCGAACGGAGGAGAACAAGAATGACAGGAATGATCCGCGGCCTGCTGGCCGCAACGGCGCTTGCCTCGCTTGCAACGGCCGCCTTTGCACAGGATGTGCAAGGCGTCATCGGTGGACTGCCGACCGAACTCAAGGCGCAGTATGACGGAGCGCCCCAGAAGGTATTGCCTTCGGCCTGGGAGAATTTCAACGCGCCGCCAAAGCCGTGGAAATGGTGCCACTCGGAATCCTACCAGGGCAACCCGTGGCGGGTCACGGTGACCAAGGAGTTGAAGCGTCTTGTCGACGGGCTGATCGCCGACGGCACCGTCTCCAGCTTCGAGGTGTCGGATTCCAACAATGATGCCAGCCAGCAGATCAACCAGATCCGCGCCTTCATCGACAAGAAATGCTCTATCATCACGTCGGTGCCGGGCTCGGCGACGGCGCTCGACGATGCCATCGACGCTGCCGCCAAGGCCGGCATTCCGTTCATCACCGCCGCCGGCTCGGTGACCAGCCCGAACGCCATCAATGTCGATTCCAACTATGCGCGCTGGGGCTATGACATGATGACGGCGATCGGCAAGGCGCAGCCGGACGGCGCCAGCATCCTTCTGGTCGAAGGCATCGCCGGCCACCCGATCGTGGTCCAGGAACGCCAGGGCGCGGACAAGGCGCTGGCGGAAAATCCGAAGCTGAAGATCTCGCGCAACGTCAACGGCAACTGGACAGCCAACGTCACCAAGACCGTGGTGCTGCAGGCGATCGCCACCAACCCGGCGCCGATCGATGCGGTGTGGACGACAGGCAGCGAAAGCCGCGTCGTCGCCGAAGCCTTCGCGGAAGCCGGCCGGCCGGCGCCATTGATCACCGGCTCGATCACCGGGGACGCGCTGGGCTACTGGAAGGCCAACCCCGACAAGTACCGCTTCGAAGGCCATGCGGTGCTGCCGCACTGGACCGCGCAAACACTGTTCCGCGTCGGCGAGCGCATGCTCGACGGCCAGAAGCCGAAGCTGAACACGCTGCTGATCCCGATCCCGCCTGTCCACACCGCCGATCTCGGTGCCTGGTACAAGGACTGCATGACGACGGATGCCGTGTCGATCTTCCCGATCCCGCCGAAAGATCCGATGCCGGAGGAATGGCTCGACGCCTATTTCTCGAACCCGGCGCCGACCAAGGGCTGGGATTATTCGAAGGTGCCCGATGCCTGTGCAAAGTGACGCCTGCTAGTCTCTCAGCAGGCCGGCTCCTTTCAGGGAGCCGGCCTGCCAGCATCGAAACGCGACATGCTTGAAATCAAAACCATATCCAAACGCTATGGCGAGACGATCGCGCTCGCGGACGCATCGATCGCGTTTCGGGCGGGAACCATCCACACCATCCTGGGCGAGAACGGTTCGGGCAAGAGCACGATGGTCAAGCTGCTGTCCGGCATCGTCCAGCCGGACAATGGCGCGATCCTGCTGCACGGCAAGCCGTTTTCGGGTGCCAAGCCCTCGGCCTTCCAGGCGCAAGGTTTTGCCACGGTGTTCCAGGAGGTGCTGATCGCGCCGGACTGCAGCGTCATCGATAACATCCTGCTCGGCCTCGACGGGCTGGTCCGGCGCGCTGTTCCCCGCAACGAGCGCCGTGACCGGGCGAAAGCCGCGCTGAAGCGCTTCGCGGTTACCGACGTCCCCCTCGACAAGCCAGCCGGCCTGCTGCCGCTTGCCGCGCAGCAATTGGTCGTTCTCGCCCGCGCGATCGTGCGCAACCCAAAGATCCTGATCCTCGACGAGGTCACCGCCGCGCTCGACTTCGCCGATCGCGAATCCGTCTTTTCCCTGATGCGCGCGCAGGCCGGCGAAGGCTGCCTGATCCTGTTCATCACCCACCGCATGGACGAGGTGATGTCGCTGTCGGATCGCATCTCGATCCTGCGCGGCGGCAGCGTCGTGCGCACCGAGGAGCGCGGCGCTTCGACGCCGGCTGAACTTCTCAAGGCGATGGCGCCACGCACGGCGGCGGAGCTGCAGCATGGCTGATCGCGCCGCCCTCGATTTTGGTGGTCTTGCCGTTCGGGACCTTGTCATCGCGCCCGGCGCCAGCCCGATCACGCAGGCAATCGCTCCGGGTGAGATCGTCGGGCTTGCCGGTCTCGATGGTCATGGCCAGGAGCTGTTTCTCAAGATGCTTGCCGGCCTGGAACCGCCCCATGGCGGCTCGATCGAACTCGGTTCATCGGATGCCTCCCGAAAGATTACCGGGTTTCGCAAGGCTGTCGCCAGCGGCATCGCCTATTTGCCGCGCGACCGACGCGCCAACGGCATTTTCCCGACACAGTCGGTGCTCGACAATTTCGCCGTCTCGACCTTGTCGCGCGACACGCGGCTCGGGCTAATCAGCCCGTCGGCACGCAAGGCGCGCTACGACTTCTATCGCGAAAAACTCTCGATAGTGGCGCCCCGGCCCGATGCGCCGATCACCACTCTTTCGGGCGGCAACCAGCAGAAGGTGCTGTTGGCGCGTGCCTTGGCGCTGGAGCCCGCGATCCTGCTCCTCAACGATCCGACGCGTGGCGTCGACGTGGCGACGCGGCATGTGCTCTACGACGTGTTTCGCGGGCTGGCGTCCGACGGCATGGGGCTCGTCATCCTATCCAGTGAAATCGAGGAGATTCTTCTCCTGTGCCAGCGCGTGCTGGTGTTCCGTGAGAATGAAGTCGCGGCCGAGATCTCTGGCGACGCGCTCACCACCGACAGCGTGATATCAGCCATGTTCGGACGTGCGGCATGAACCCTGTTGCGCGCCTCCTGTCCCTTGGGCGAAATTTCGGCTTCGCGGTGGTGCTGCTGGTCGTGCTGCTTGCGATCAATCTTATCCTCAGCCCCGGGCGGTTCCAGCCGGGTTCCTGGGGCGCGCTGGTCGGATTGGCGGCGCCCTTGATCGGTGCGGCCATTGCGTCCACGCCTGTCATCCTCGCCGGGCGTGGCGGAATCGACATCTCGGTCGGGCCATTGATGGGCTTCGTCAACGCTTTGACGATCCAGGTGCTGTTCCTCGGCACCGGCATCTCATCGCCCCCGGTGCTCGTTCCGGCTGCATTGCTCGTCGGGGCGCTGGTGGGTGCTGCGAACGGCTTTCTGGCGACAATCGTGCGCATTCAGCCGATCGTCGCGACGCTCGGCACCTATCTGATCCTCACCGGCGTGACGTTAACAATCCTGCCGGCGCCGATCGGTCCCGCACCGGCCTGGCTCAAGGCACTGTCCGGTCCGCTGTCGATGCTGCCGCTGGCGGCGATGTTCATCGTCTGGTGGCTGGTGCGGCGCACCCCTTACTACGACCAGCTTATGGCGGTGGGCAGCGACGACCGTGCCGCCTACACCGCCGGCGTCGATGTCACGCGCGTGCGCTTCATCGCCTATATCATGACCGGCATCCTTGGCGGCTGCGCCGGATTGATGCTGACCGCGCTGATCGGCTCCGCCGATCCGAACATCGGGCCAACTTACACACTGATCGCCATCGCCGCGGTAGCGCTCGGCGGCGTCAGCCTTGCAGGCGGCCGTGGTGGGGTGGCGGGTGCCGCCATCGGCGCCATCGACATCTTCCTGCTGCAAAGCGTGCTGACGACGTTCAACGTCTCGACCTTCGTGCTGCAGATCGCCTACGGCGCGATCCTGGTGCTGGCCGTGATGCTGACAGCGCTGCAGGAACGTCTTGCTATGGGGAGACGCTGACATGGTTTTGCGCCAAAACCTCTTCGCCACAACCAACGCTCGCGTCGTCGGCGCCTTCTGCGTCGCCGCCCTTCTGCATCTCGCCGGCACGATCCTCATTCCTGGCTACTCCGCGCCGTTTGCCATACGCGCCATGCTGGTGCTCGCCTCGCTGCTCGCCGTGGCCTCGATCGGGCAGACGCTGGTCGTCATCATGGGCGGCATCGACCTGTCGATCCCTTTCGTCATTGGCTTTGCCAATGTCGTGGCGGCGCAGCTTTATGGCGATGGCTGGCATTTTGTCCTGGTCTGCGGCCTCGTCGGCGTACTGGCGATCATCATCGGCGGGCTGAACGGGCTGATCTCGCGCAGCCTCGACATCCAGCCGCTCATCGTCACGCTCGGCATCGGCATGGTCGTGCAAGGGCTGGTGCTGTTGTGGACGGCGGGTTTCCCGTCAGGCTCCGCACCGCAAGCGGTATCCAGCTTCGTCTCGATCGGCGGATCGGCCGGACCGCTGCCGGTGCCGTGGCTGGTGCCGAGCCTTGTCGTGCTGGCGGCACTCGTCGTCCTGGTGCTGGAGCGAACGCCCTATGGCCGCCGGCTTTACGCGCTGGGCAGCAATCCGGGCGCGGCGCCGCTGGCGCTGATTGACCCGGTTCGCATGTGGGTCATCACCTATGCGGCAAGCGCTTTCTTCGCCGCCGTGGCAGGAGTGCTGCTGCTCGGCTTCACCGGTTCGGCCTATGGCGATGTCGGCCAGCCCTATCTGTTCCAGACCATCGCAGCCGTTGTCGTAGGAGGTGCAGCACTTGTCGGCGGCCGGGGAAGCTATCTCGGCACGATCGCCGGCGTGCTGGTGCTGACCGAGATCAACACGCTGCTGATCGGCCTCGGCTTCCAGCCCGCAGCGGTGCAGGCCGCGCTCGGCTTCGTCATCGTGCTGCTGGTTTCGCTCTATGGCCGCGAACGGCACGTCTCGACAACCATCTGAAAGGACCAGTCAGTCGAGCCGCCACAGCTTGCGGGCATTGCCGGACAACAGCCTGTCGCGCTCGGAGATGCTGCAGCCCGAGAGCAATGCATGGGTCGCCGCCACCCAGGTCGACAGACCGCCGCCTAGCGTGCAGACCGGCCAGTCGCTGCCCCAGACGACACGGTCCCAGCCGAATGAATTGATGGTGTGCTCGACGTACGGCCGCAACGTCTCAACCGTCCAGCTGCCGGCATCGGCATAGGCGACGACACCGGAGATTTTGGCCATGACATTCGGGCGCCGGGCGATGTCGCTCATATGCTCGCGCCATGGATGTTCGCTCTTGCCTTTGATGTCGGGGACGCCGCAATGGTCGAGGACGAACGTCACATCGGGTGCCAGGTCGGCAAGCACGATCGCCCTGGGGATCTGGTGCGGCAGCACGACGAGATCGAAGGTCAGGCCGGTGCCGCCAAGCCGCTTTATGCTGGCGCGAAACACCGCACCTTCCGAGAGCTCGTCGGGCACGACGTGGAGGACGCGGCGAAAGCCTTTTACGAACGGGTTTGCCCGCTGCCGTTCGAGATAGGCCGCGAAGTCCCCTTCCTCAGGACGGCAGGACGCGATCACCCCGGCCAGCATGCTGCTGGGCTGCCGTGACAGGCCTTCGACCCGAGCGGTTTCAGCCTCGATGTCGGCCGCATCGACATCGACCTCCATATGCAGCACGCGCTCGACGCCGACACGCTGCGCCTCCACGGCGTAGTCCTCATAGGAGAAATCGCGGTTGAGCGCCGGCACGCCGGCGAGCCAGGGATAGCGCAGGGCCGAGCGATCGATGAGATGCAGATGGGTATCGATGATCATGGTGAGGCTCCTCCCTCTGGCTTTTCAAATCATCTCACGGGGGAATTCTTCATTCAAATAAGAATTCACACCGATGAGCCTACTGCTGATCCAGCAAGGTGCGACAGCTTTTCACACGTTGCCAGCAACAGTTCGATCGTCCTGGTGATGTCGGGCGCGGAAGGCGCGTTGACCACCGTGATGTAGGGAATCGACAGCGCGGCGATCGCCTTGCCGTCGGAACTGCGCACCGGGGCGGACAGGTTGAAGACGCCGGCTGTCTGCATCGAGGCCATCATCTCGTAGCCACGGTCGCGGATCTGGTCGAGACGGGTGAAGAACTCGGTCGATTGCGCCGTCTTGTCGGTGCTGCGGACGTGTTCGGAAATCATCATCTGGCGCTCTTCCGGTGAGCGGAAAGCGAGCAGCACATGTCCCGAGCCGGTGTCGAACAGACTGATATGGGAGCCGACCCGGATCGATATGCCCCAGTAGTTCGGTGCTTCTTGCTGGCCGATGACGACGGCAGAACCGCGATCAAAAACAACGAGTTGGTTGGCCTGCTGCGATGTCTCGGCAAGCTCACGCATCAGCGGCGTCGCATAGGAGACCAGCCGCCGAACCGGCGCGTGCAACTGTGCCAGACCGAACAGCTTGAGCGTCAGCGAATAGCGGTCGCCGTCGAGCCTGGTGACATAGCCGCGCCGCACCAGCCGGTCGAGCATACGGTAGAATTCGTTGGGGCTGCGGTCGAGTTTCTTGGCGATTTCTGCCTGGGTCAGGCCGCCGTCGACGCCCGCCAGCAGTTCAAGGATATCGAGCCCCTTGTCGAGCGCCGGCGCGCGATAGCGCTCGTCTTCGCTGTCGTCCATGGGCTCATCCTCCAGTGAATTTCACCCTTCATATATGCAGGAACGTGCGCGGCGGAAACAAATTTCGCCTTGACGTGTCTATGAATGTTTTGTTTGTATATGAATGTAGCACTTCTTGTCATCAGACGAGTTGCGGTCGCCGCGGAGGCGGCACCAAGGGAGGATACCGATGAACAGACTGCTGTCCGGCGTGTGCGCCGGTGCATTGTTGCTCGCGTCAGGTGCGGGCGCTGCCCTTGCCGGCGACCTGCCCGGCAAGTTCGAAGGCGTGACCGTCGACGTGAAGCTGATCGGCGGCCAGCAATATGAAAAGCTCTACGAGCGCATTCCCGAATGGGAGAGGGCGACCGGCGCCAAGGTCAACATCCTGACCAAGAAGAACGGCTTCGACATCGACAAGGAGCTCAAGTCCGACATCGCCTCGGGCAGCACCAACTGGTGCGTCGGCTGGAACCATTCGTCCTTTGCGCCGCAATATACGGGCCTTTACACCGACCTCAGCAAATTGCTGCCCAAGGAAGAGATCGACGCTTTCGTGCCGTCGACGATCACGTCCGCAACCATCGACGGCAAGCTGGAGATGCTGCCGCGTGCGCAGTTCGACGTTTCGGCGCTCTACTACCAGAAGAGCCTGTACGAGAACGCCGACAACAAGACCAAGTTCAAGGCGAAGTACGGCTATGATTTGGTGCCGCCGGACACCTGGAAGGAAGTGACCGACCAGGCCCAGTTCTTCGCCAACCCACCCAATTTCTACGGCACGCAGTTCGCCGGCAAGGAAGAGGCGATCAACGGCCGCTTCTACGAGATGGTTGTCGCTGAAGGCGGCGAGTATCTCGACAAGGACGGCAAGCTGGTCTTCAATTCCGAGGCCGGCATCCGGGCGCTCGACTGGTTCGTCAACCTCTACAAGGCCAAGGCCGTACCGGCCGGAACCACCAACTATCTCTGGGACGATCTCGGCCAGGGCTTTGCGTCCGGCACCGTCGCCATCAACCTGGACTGGCCGGGCTGGGCTGGCTTCTTCAACGATCCGAAGTCGTCGAAGGTCGCCGGCAATGTCGGCGTGAAAGTCGCGCCGAAGGGCTCGTCCGGCAAACGCACCGGCTGGTCGGGTTTCCATGGCTTCTCGGTGACCGAGAATTGCCCCAACAAGGAGGCCGCGGCTTCCCTGGTGTGGTGGCTGACCAACGAAGACAGCCAGAAGCTCGAGGCCGCCGCAGGCCCGCTGCCGACCCGCACCGCGGTGTGGGACTGGGATTTGAAGCAGGCCGAAAACGATCCTTACAAGAAGGAGGTTCTTACCGCCTTCCAGGAAGAGGCCAAGCACGCGTTTGCCGTGCCGCAGACGCCTGAATGGATCGAGATCTCGAACGCCGTCTATCCCGAATTGCAGGCGGCGATCCTCGGTGACAAGACCTCCAAGCAGGCACTGGACGATGCGGCCGCCAAGGCGACGCAAATCCTCCAGGACGCCGGCAAGCTCTAGAAACGGGCTCCCAAGGCTGCCTCCCCCATCGGAAATGGGGGAGGCGATCGTGTTTCGCGGCCAGCGATTTACGCTAACCCATCGCCCCCGGCCCACTCACGGCCGTCCAAATGCAAACACCTCAAGGATTCTGATGAAGGGCTTCAAGCCATCCGCGCCATTCCTGCTGCTGCTTCCGGCCATGATCGTGCTGGCGGCGGTTGTCGTTGTGCCGTTGCTGTTGTCCCTTTACTCCAGCTTCACGCCGTTCCGCCTGACGCGGCCCGAAACGTTCTACGTCTTCATCGGCATCCGGAACTATCTTTCGATCCTGTCCAACACTGATTTCTGGTGGGCGTTCGGTCGCACGGTGCTGCTGCTGACCATCGCGCTCAATCTCGAAATGCTGCTTGGCCTTGGGCTTGCCATGCTGGTCGAGAAAGCGACACGCGGCCAGCGCATCCTGCGCACGCTGATGATGTTTCCGATGATGTTTTCGCCGATCCTGGTCGGCTTTCAGTTCAAGTTTATGTTCAACGACAATATCGGCCTGGTGAACAATGCGCTGCAGTCGCTCGGCATCACGCAAGACGCCATACCGTGGCTGATCGAGGGCCATCTCGCCTTCATCGCCATCTCGATCGCCGAGATCTGGTCGTCGACGGCGATCTTCGCCATCCTGATCCTCGCCGGCCTGCTCGCCATGCCCAAGGAGCCGATCGAGGCGGCGCGGGTCGACGGCTGCACGCCGTGGCAGACATTCCGCTATGTGACGTGGCCGTTCGTCATGCCTTTCGCGTACATCGCCATGACCATTCGCTCGCTCGACGTCGCGCGCGCCTATGACATCGTCAAGATCATGACCGATGGCGGACCGGCGGGCCGCACCGAACTGCTATGGACCCTGGTGGCCCGCACCGCCTACAGCGACGGGCGCATGGGCATGGCCAACGCCATGGCCTATTTCTCGATCCTGCTGTCGATCGCCTTCACTGTCTACTTCTTCAACAAGCTCGCCGCGGCGCGCACGCAGATCGGTGCGGAGTGGTGATGGACGAGAATTCTTCCGCCCGCCTGAAGCGCCGGCTGCTGGGCGTCGTCTATCGCATCGGCCTGTTCCTGGCGATGCTGACCATCTGCCTGCCGGGCCTGTGGATCGTCATCTCGTCGCTGCGGCCGGCGGTCGAGATCATGGCCAAGCCACCGGTGTGGATCCCTCAGGAGATCTCGTTCGACGCTTATGTCGCCATGTTCTCAGGCATCGGCAAGGGCGGCATCCCTGTCATCGAATATTTCCGCAACTCGCTGATCATCTCGGTGACCTCGACAGTCATTGCGGTGGCCATCGGCATGGCCGGCGGCTATGCCTTCGCGCGCTACCGCTTCCGCGGCAAATCCAGCGTCTTCCTCAGCCTGATGCTGACGCGCACCGTGCCGGGCATTGCGCTCTCGCTACCGCTGTTCTTCCTCTATGTGCGGCTTGGCATCATCGACACGCATTTCGGGCTGATCCTTGCCTATGTCGCGCTCAACGTGCCGTTCACCATCTGGCTGATCGACGGCTTCTTCCGCCAGGTGCCCAAGGACCTCGCGGAGGCGGCGCAGATCGATGGCTGCACGCGCTGGCAGGCGTTCTGGCAGGTCGAGTTCCCGCTTGCCGGACCGGGCATCGCTTCGGCCGCCATCTTCGCCTTCCTGACCTGCTGGAACGAGTTCGCGCTGGCCTCGCAGCTGACCCGCTCGGTGAGCGCCAAGACGCTGCCGGTCGGCCTGCTCGATTACACGGCCGAGTTCACCATCGATTGGCGTGGCATGTGCGCGCTGGCCGTGGTGATGATCATTCCGGCGCTCACCCTCACCTACGTCGTCCAGAAACACCTTGTCGGCGGCCTGACCTCCGGCGCGGTGAAAGGCTGATACCATGGCAACCGTTACCCTCACCAAGCTGACCAAGCGCTACGGCAACATCGGGATCGTGCACGGCATCGATCTCGACATCGCCGACCGCGAATTCATCGCGCTGGTCGGCCCGTCCGGCTGCGGCAAGTCGACGACGCTGCGCATGATCGCCGGGCTGGAAGAGATCAGTGCCGGCTCGATCGAGATCGGCGGGCGCGTCGTCAACGACCTGCCGCCGCGCTCGCGCAACATCTCGATGGTGTTCCAGTCCTATGCGCTCTATCCGCACATGACGGTGCGCGAGAATCTCGGCTTCTCGCTGAAGATCGCCGGTGCCGCCAAGGAAGACATGGACCGCCGTGTCGCCGAGGCCTCGGCCATTCTTGGCCTCGACACACTGCTGGACCGACGCCCCTCGCAACTCTCCGGCGGTCAGCGCCAGCGCGTCGCCATGGGCCGCGCCATCGTGCGCGATCCTGACGTCTTCCTGTTCGACGAGCCGCTTTCCAATCTCGACGCCAAATTACGCACGCAGATGCGCACCGAGATCAAGAAGCTTCATGCCAAGGTGCAATCGACGGTGATCTACGTCACCCATGATCAGGTCGAGGCGATGACGCTTGCCGACCGCATCGTCATCATGCGCGACGGCCATATCGAACAAGTCGGCACGCCCGACGAGGTGTTCCGGCAGCCGGCGACGCGCTTCGTCGCAGGCTTCATCGGCTCGCCGCCGATGAACCTGCATGAAGCCACGATCGATGATGGCCAGATGGTTTTCGCCAGCGGCGAAAAGCTGCCGCTGCCCGCCCAGTTCAAGACCAACGTCGCCACCGGCGACAAGGTCGTGTTCGGGCTGCGGCCGGACGACATCTATCCGACCGGCCATGGCATCAGCTCCGGTGGTGCGGCCGATGTCCACCAGATCGAACTGCCGATCACGGTCACCGAACCGCTCGGCAACGAGACACTGGTGTTCGTCGAATTCAACGGTACGGACTGGGTGTCGCGCATGCTGAACCCGAGGCCACTGCGGCCGGGCGAGCGGGTCGCCATGAGCCTCGACATGTCGCAGGCGCACCTGTTTGCCACCGAGACCGGAAAGACATTGCGGAGCTGATCGGCATGGCCAAAATTGAGAAAGTCGACCTTCGGATGGTGGACCTTGTGCCCAAGGTCAAGCGCACCGACGCCATCCAGAGCTTCGTCAGCCAGGAAACGCCTATCGTCACCATCACCGATTCCGACGGTGCGGTCGGCACCGGCTACAGCTACACGATCGGCACCGGCGGCTCGTCGGTGATGCGGCTTTTGTCCGACCATCTGGTGCCGCGCCTGATCGGCCGCGACCCCGACATGATCGAGGCAATCTGGCACGATCTCGAATTCGCCACGCATGCCACGACCATCGGCGCCATCACCGCCATCGCCATCGCGGCCATCGATACAGCACTGTGGGACCTACGGGCAAAGAAGCAGAACCTGCCTTTGTGGAAGCTGGCCGGCGGCGCCAAGGACCGCTGCCCGCTGTACACGACCGAAGGCGGCTGGCTGCACATCGAGACGCAGGCGCTGGTCGACGATGCGCTGGCCGCCAAGGCCAAGGGCTTTCGCGGCTCGAAGGTGAAGATCGGCAGGCCGCACGGCTCGGAAGATCTGGCGCGCCTGTCGGCGGTGCGCAAGGCGGTCGGCGACGGCTACGAGATCATGACCGACGCCAATCAGGGCTTTTCGGTCGACGAGGCGATCCGGCGCGCGGCAAGATTACGCGACCTCGACCTCGCCTGGATCGAGGAGCCACTGCCGGCCGACGACATTGACGGGCATGTGCGGTTGTCGAACTCGACGCCGACGCCGATTGCCATCGGCGAGTCGCTCTACTCCATTCGCCATTTTCGCGAGTACATGCAGAAAGGCGCCTGCTCGATCGTGCAGGTCGATGTCGGCCGCATCGGCGGCATCACGCCCTGGCTCAAGATCGCGCACGCGGCGGAGGCCTTCGACATTCCGGTCTGCCCGCATTTCCTGATGGAGCTGCATGTCAGCCTGACCTGCGCTGTTCAGAACGGCCGATATGTCGAGTACATTCCGCAACTCGACCAGTTGACCGGCAAGCGCCTCCGCATCGAGGATGGCCAGGCGCTGGCGCCCGACGAACCCGGCATCGGCATCGATTGGGACTGGGACGCGGTCAAGGCCATGAGCATCGCCGAATTCACCACGGCGATCACGAAATAGGAGAATGATATGCAGCGGATGGGAATGGTTCTGGGGCTGAAGCCGGAAAAGGTCGAGGAGTATGTCCGCCTCCATGCCGCCGTCTGGCCCGACGTGCTGGCCATGATCTCCGCCTGCAACATCAAGAACTACTCGATCTACCTGAAGCGGCCGGAGAACGTGCTGTTCAGCACCTTCGAATACCACGGCAGCGACTACGAGGCCGACATGGCGAAGATGGCGGCCGATCCGAAGACGCAGGAATGGTGGGCGGTCTGCATGCCGTGCCAGGAGCCGCTGGCGACGCGCAAAGAGGGCGAGTGGTGGGCCGAGATGGATGAGGTCTTCCATCATGACTGAAGGCGGTTTCGACCCTGCCTTGCTCGTTCAATCCTGGCCAAAACCCTCCAAGCCCCGGCAGATCGTCACCTTCGGCGCCGGATCGATCGTCGGCGACGCGCATTTCCCGGCCTACCGGAAGGCCGGCTTTCCGGTTGCCGGGCTTTATGATCCTGATCATACCAGGGCCGAAAAGCTGGCCAGCCAATGGGGCGTGACGGCCTTTGGGTCGGTCGAAGAAGCTTCTGCCGTCGAGGGCGCGATCTTCGACCTTGCCACCCCGCCGTCGCGTCATGCCGATGTGCTGAAGTCCTTGCCTGATGGCGCGGTGGCGCTGATCCAGAAGCCGATGGGCAGCAATCTTGCCGAGGCGACCGCGATCCTCGAGATCTGCCGCGCCCGGAAGCTGCACGCAGCGGTGAACTTCCAATTGCGCTTCGCGCCGATGATGCTGGCGCTCAAAGATGCCGTCGGCAAGGGCTGGCTCGGCGAGATCGTCGACTTCGATGCCTGGCTGGCGCTGGCGACACCGTGGCAGCTTTGGGAATTCCTGCTCAAGGCGCCGCGCGTCGAGATCGCCATGCATTCGATCCACTATCTCGACCTGATCAGGCAATTGCTCGGCGACCCCAAGGGCGTGCACGCTAAGACGCTCGGCCATCCCAATCATGCCGTGGCGCAGACGCGCACCAGCGCCATTCTCGACTATGGCAACACCATGCGCTGCGCGCTGTCGATCAACCACGACCACAAGTTCGGCCGCCGGCACCAAGCCTGCGAGTTCCGCATCTGCGGCACCGAGGGAGCAGCCTATCTCAAGTTGGGTCTCAACCTCGATTATCCCACAGGTGAGCCGGATGTGCTGGAAATCTATCCGAAAGGCGGGACGGACTGGATCGCAGTGCCCTTGGCCGGCGAGTGGTTTCCCGACGCCTTCGTCGGCCGCATGGCCAATGTCCAGCGTTTTGCCACCGGAGAAGATGCTACGCTGATCAGCCCGGTCGAGGACGCGTGGAGCACGATGGCGCTGGTCGAGGCGGCGTATCAGTCGAGTGCGGCACCGGCGACGCCGATTGCGGAAAGACCCTGATGGAACGGATTCAGTATTTCGAAGACTATGAGATTGGCGCGTCGCGCCTGACCAGCGGCCGCACCATCACCGAGACCGACTTCATCGTCCATGCCGGCCACACCGGCGATTTCTTCCCGCACCACATGGACGCCGAGTTCATGAAGACGACGCCATTCGGCCAGCGCATCGCGCACGGCACGCTGGTGTTCTCGGTCGGCATCGGGCTGACGGCAACCGTCATCAATCCTGTTGCCTTTTCCTATGGCTATGACCGGCTGCGCTTCATCAAGCCGGTGTTCATCGGCGACACGATCCGGACGCGCACGACAATTACGGCCAGGGAAGACGACCCGAAGAGGCCGGGGGCGGGACGGGTGATCGAACGCTGCGAGGTGATCAACCAGCGCGGCGAAGTGGTGCTGGCGGCCGACCACGTCTACATCGTCGAACGCAGGCCGGCGCAGGGCTGAAGCCCATCGCATGCCCATGAGCCACGCCGTCAGGATTCTCGCGACAGGCCATCTTCCCTGATCGCGCGGACCAGCGTCTCGCTTCCTTCGCGAAGATGCTGCCTCAGAATGCTTATGGCCCTGTCGCCGTCGCGCCGCCGGCAGGCGGCCAGCAGCTCGCGATGCTCCGTCTGCGAGCGGCTGCGATAGTCCAGGTTCGACAGCAGGATGCGGACGTAGCGATCGGCGGCATTGTGGTGCGCCTCGATCAGGCCGAGCAATCGATGGTTGCCACAGGCATCGTAGAGAGCCAGATGAAAGGCACGGTTCAGCGCACCCCATCGGCCGACATTGCGCTCCGCGTCGATCTGGTCGAGCACCTGTTCGGCCTCGTCGAACTTCGCGCCGGAGAGGCTGGGTACCGAAAGCCGGAGCGCCTCGCTTTCGAGCAGCTCGCGTAGCGCGTAGATTTCACTGATCTCGGCGCCGTCCATCCGGGCGACCTGCGCGCCTTTTGTGGGATGAATGGAAACAATACCTTCGGCTTCCAATTGGCGAAGGGCGTCACGAATTGGCATGCGGCTGAAGCCAAACTGCTCGGCCAATTCATCCTGGCGCAGCGGCGTGCCCGCCCTGATGGTTCCACTGGCAATCGCTTCGCGCAGGACATTGGCGACCTGTTCGGCCACGGTCCGCGGCCCCTGCATCACGCTTTCCGCAAATCCTCGCAATCGATGCTCCCCGTTTTCACACAGCATCGAGCCTAATTGAAAAACCCATGCGGATATAGGTATGCCCGTATACACACTGCCCGCGCCAAGCAGACTTCCTCCGCAAGACGCCACCCGCCTCCGCAAGGCAACGTCCCGATTCGCGCATATGAGACGATCGTCTGAAGCACTGAAGGCGCGGCTCGCCCAGCCCTGCGGGCTTTCAGCCAGTCTGCGGCAGGTCAAGCGCGGAGCGCATCCGCCCGACACCACGCTTGTAGAGCATCGCGCCTTGAGCTGGGGCGAGCAGATCAGCATGCGGCGTGAAGTCGGCAACGCACTTGTTGAAGGCGATCTCGCCACACCCGGGAACCAGGCAGTCGAGCTTTCCCTTCGGACACTGACTGAACTTGCAGAGCCGGCCCAGATATCTGTCGCTGCCGGGTTCGATCAGAAAAACGTCTAGCTGGTGATCGGCAACGCTGATCCCTGTTCCCTTCTCAAACGCCTCACGCAGGGCAAGAGCGGCGGCGCGACGCAGTTCGCCTAGACGAGCCTGCGAGTCAAGCCAAAGCGCCAGGTCGAGATCGCTACATTCATGCCAGACCTCGATCCGAGCGCGCCGGAATTCGCTGAAGCGCGGCACCTCTTTCCAAAGCGGCTTCGCGACAGAGCCGATAACGGCCACCGCCCCCACCTCTCGAAAACGCGTCCAAGCATCGGTGACGACATCCGCCGCCGCGCGGAACTGCTGCTGGCGTTCCAGCATGTAGCGATTTTGCTCGTCAATCGCCGCGCGCCGCATGTCAGGCCAACAGTTTCATGAAATTGCGCTTGCGGCCGAAGCGGTCTTTCACATCCGCCAGATACGCGGCATGTTCGGACGCGCCGCGCAGGCCGGCCATACGGCCGATCAGGGTTGACGCTTCTGCATAGGCGCCGTTACCGCCAAACTGGGCCAGTTGGTTTACGCGTTCCGCATAGATCTTCAGTGCCTCGCGCGGATGCGTGGCTTCACTGACCTGCGCGAGCTTTTCCTTCAGTCCTTCGGAAGCGCCATGTGCGCGCGTGTTCGCCCACGCCAGATCAAACTGCTTCTCCTCAATCAAGATGCTGATGAGCAGATCGGCCGGATAATGCCAGGCGGACGGCTTCTCGCGCGCTAGCCTGGACTGGAGGCGCTCGATTACTCGATCGCGCGTCGCCGTGCCCGTCTTGCACAGCCGTTGATACAGTCCGAAGCTCGGTGCCTTCTCGAATGCGCGCCACAGATGCGCTTCGGCGTCCGCATCGCGACCGGCCGTGGTCAGCAGGTCGACTACAAAGGAAATGAGCCGCTCGTCGGGTCGATCATCCTCGAACACCCACAGGCCGTCCTCGGTCCTGCGCAAAGCCTCTTCGGCGCGACCGTGCGAGAGGCAGAATTTGGCGACTTGCAGATAGGCTTGCTGTGAGGACAGATGCTTGGCGCGAAGGGCGATGCGTGCCTCGAGGTCGCCATCGCGGTCAGCAAAGAAGTCGAGGATTTCCTGCAGCCTGAAATGGTCGCCGGACAGTCCGTGACCTATCCGATTCTTGCCGGCGGTTGCGGGCAGTTCATTCCAGGCTTCGTTGGCCAGGCGACGGTATTCGGCCAATCCTTCCTCGCCGAGGATATCGCCATAGCGCTCAGCCGCGCCACCGAAGGTGTCGTAGCCACCATTCATCTCGCGCGCGAACAGGTCACGCGCCAGGGACAAGGGTTCGCAAGGCGCCTCCGAGACAGCGTTGCAGTGAATTTCGCATGCCCGGTCGAGAAGTGGGGCGCAATGGCCATCGGAATCGTCCACGACCTCGATGGCAGCCTCGATCCGATCGATGGCTCGCATAGCGAGCCGTATAACGATGCCCGCATGCTTGCTCGAGACCGAGGCGATCACATCGAGCGCCTCGTCCACACCTTGGGCCCAGTCGGGCGCCTCGCGGTAATCTATGAAGCCATTCGTGGCGGTTGCGCCGTCGATCATCTTGCCGAGACGCGCCTCGATGGCCGCCTCGTCGCCGTCTTGCGTAGTCAGCGTGGCCATTTCCAGCCTACGCAACAGGATAGGATCGCGCTCGACGACATCCATGATCATATCGACAAGCGCCGCCTTGTTCTTGCCTTCCAGATGTTCGCGTATACGCGTGAACACATCGATGCTTTGCGCTTCCGTGTCGCTGCCCATCGCGTTTGCCGCCAGCGCCGTCGCCACCAAATGCTTGCAATAGCCCCAGTCGCCGAAGGCGCGGCAGGAACACGAACCGTCGACCGACTCGCCACGCCCCGTCAGTTCAACACGGTAGTCCTCCGTGCCGGCAACCTGCGCCAGCACGCGCTTGGGCCCAACGGTCAGCAGTTGCACCAGCCCGTCACGCCAGTAGGCCTCGCCGCGCGAGTACACCTTGGTGCCGACAAGATCGCGCAGGGCATCGACATCGAAACGGGGTCGGCTGTTCTTGCGGTTCATAGTGGCGGCTGGAGCCTCGAGTCAGCCGAGATGAGACGCAGGGCTTCGTCCAACGTAACGGTCGCATGCAGCCGCCCACATGCTCCGGTGTGCCTGTGCCACATGAGGTCGAACCGGGTCTCGGCGAGATGCTCCTCCACATGATCGAGCCGGGCGAAGGGAGCGTTGAATTCTTCACCGTCATCCGAACGGTAGCGCGCTGAGAAACCGTATTTGCTTCCTCGCCACTTGCCGAAAATGTCTAGCGGATGGTCGAGCCGATTCGGCTGGCCGTGGATGAACCGAGGCTTCAGAACCTCGGCGATGAAACGCTCGCAAGTGGCAGCCATGGCCAGCTTCTCGTCAGCCGAAGGCTTCTTAACCCACACCATCGCGTTTTCCCGTTTCGCCAGCGCGATCATTTCCCACTATCCGCCGCCAAGAGCGCTGTGGGGCTGCCCTCAGCCATACGGTATCGCCGTTCATGATAATCGACCGATCCGGCGAGGCAATCCTTTTTGAACGCAGAATGCATCTGGCATCATTTGCGAGAATTACCCGATCGAACATGACCGCTGACCTGCACGCCGTCCTCGGCACGCAGGTACAGGAAGCCGGGGACGGACAGCAACGGGATGACCGCGGTCAGCAGGAACACCTGGTGGAAGCGTTCCGCTGTCACGATGTGGGTTTCTCCTGCGACAAGGCCCAGCACCATGGCGGCGATCGAAACGCCCAGGGAAACGCTGAGTTGCTGCAGGACGCCGCCGAGACTGGTGGCGCGGCTGAGCTTGTCGGCCGGCAGGTCGGCGTAGGAAAGCGTGTTGGAGGTCATGAACTGCGCCGACCGGATGACCCCGAAGACAAAGGCGTAAAGGCCGATCATCCAGTGCGGCGTATCGGCTTCGATCAAGGCGAAGCCCCCGACAGCGGCGGAACCAACCACCGCGCTGCCGATCAGCACGACATTGAAACCGAAGCGCCGCAACAGCGGCGACAGCAGCGGCCGAATGAGCAAGGCGCCGAAGCTGCCGACGAATGTCAGCGAGCCCGAGGTGACCGGGCTCATGCCAAAGCCGACCTGCAGCATCAGCGGCAACAGGAAAGGCACGCCATTGAGGCCAACGCGGCACAGGCCGCCTGCGAGCGTACCGACCCAGAACGAGCGAAATCGAAACAGTGTCAGATCGACTGCCGGTGCAACGACGCGGCGCGCATAGCGCCCGAAGGCGAGCAGCAGCAGGATCGCCGCGGCCAACACCAACGCTGTCGCCGAAACGGAGATGATTGGCCTACCGATGCTTTCCAGTCCGAACTGCAGCAGCGCGACTCCGCATCCGACCATCAGGAACCCGGCAAAGTCGAAGCGTTGCACCGCTTCCTCGCGGAAATCGTCGACGAAGCGCAGCGCCGCCAGAATGCCGAGGCAACCGAATGGCACGTTGACATAGAATATCCAGCGCCATGAGGCATAAGTGGTCAACAGGCCGCCGAGCAGCGGCCCGATCACAGGCCCCATGATGGCGGGCAAGGTCGTGTAGGTCATGGCGGTGATCAGCCCGCTGCGTGGGAAGCTGCGCAGCAGGATCAGCCGCCCGACCGGCGTCATCATGGCGCCGCCCAGCCCCTGCAGGGCGCGCATCGCCAGCAGCATGCCGAAACTGTTGGCCATGCCGCACAGCGCCGAGCCGAGGGTGAAGGTGAAAAGCGCCAGCGCGAACACTTTTCGCGCACCGAACCTGTCGGCGAACCAGCCGCTGACGGGAATGAATACGGCCAGCGTCAGAATGTAGGTGGTGATCGCCAGGTTCAGCCTGACGGGCGTCGTGTCGAGACTGCGTGCGATGGCGGGGATCGCGGTGGTGATGATGGTGGAATCGAGCTGCTCCATCAGAAAGGCGATGGCGACGATGATTGGGATGATCAATCTCAGCCTCGGGTCGCGCTCGGTGGCAAATTGAGGCTGTTCCAATTCTATTGCCAATTCCGTCATGCAAGCGGCTGCTCTATTCCAGGTGGCGCGTCCGCGTTCAAAGGCAAGGTCGCCTTCCGTGCGGCAAGCCAGCCGAGGCCCGATCACACGGCCTGTCTTATGGTCCGACAAGCAGGCAAGCGGTAGTCATTTCCTCTTTGATGGAAGTCAAAAAATTTTGACTGCCGACCCCTTCGAGAGGAGATCGGCAGGACAGCGCATTGGGAGTCCGAACTGCCGTCGCCAGGCACATTTGCGTTTCAGCGGACGCCCGTCCCGATTTCGTGAAGGAACGTGTCAGGTAAGAGGCCGTCTTACCGCCGCCATGAGCGCTTGCGTCTTGACGGCACAGCGAGATTGAGCCACTTGTCGACTAGTATACAAGTGGTGAGGCCATGCTTGAAGTTCTCGTTCGCGCACCGCAGTCGCTGGAAGTCCGGCAGGGCGCCATGCCAGAGCCCGGCACTGGCGAAGTCGTCGTTCATGTCAGCCGTGCCGGCATCTGCGGCTCCGACATTCACATATTGCACGGCTCCAATCCGTTCGCCGTCTATCCGCGCATCATCGGCCATGAATTCGCCGGCACCGTAACAGCGCTCGGACGCAATGTGACCGGCATAGCGGTGGGAGACCGCGTGGTGGTCGATCCCGTGGTGTCGTGCGGCCACTGCTATCCCTGCCGGGTCGGCCGCTCCAATGTCTGCGCCAACCTCGAAGTGATGGGCGTTCACCGCGACGGCGGTTTTCGCGCCTTCGTGGCGGTGCCGGCGGCAAATGTCATACCGGTTCCAAGGGATATGCCGTTTGGGCTGGCGGCACTGGCCGAGCCGTTTTCCATCGCCGCCAATGTGCTTGATCGTACCGGTTGCGGACCCGAGGACACGGCGCTGATCTATGGCGCCGGCACGGTCGGCGTCACTGTCCTGCAGGTCGCCAAGCTCAAGGGCGCACGCTGCATCGTTGCCGATATCGACGAAGCCCGCCTGGAGCGAGCGCTCCGCTTCGGCGCCGACAGGGTGATTCACTCCGTGCGCGATCCCGTGCCGGCCGCGGTGCGCGGTGAAAATGACGGTCTTGGCCCGACGCTGGTCATTGACGGCGCCGGCATTCCCGCACTTCTTGACGAGGCTTGCCGGCTGGCCAGCCCGGCGGGCCGCATCGGCCTGCTCGGCTTTTCGGACGCCCCATCCAACCTCAGCCAGCAGGAAGTGGTGCGCAAGGAACTGACCATCGTCGGCTCGCGCCTGAACCGCCGGCTGTTGCCGCGCGTCGTCGAATGGCTGGCCGACAAGCGGCTCGATCCGCAAGGCATGATCACACAGGTCTTCGCGGCGACGGAGGCGCGCGCCGCCTTCGACCTGATCGAGAAGGAACCTCAGCGCACGCTCAAGGTCCAGCTGGATTTCTCTTGAGCCGGTTTAGCCCTCGACCAGCGCGATGGCGCGCAGCGGTGATCCGGTGCCGCCTTCGATCGCCAGCGGCAAGCTGATCAGGAAGCACCGAGGCGGCAAGTCACCAAGCCGTGCGAAATTCTCGCCGATCAGGATGCCGGCTGAAAGCAACGTATTGTGCGCCGGGAAATCCTCGCTGCCGAAACAATCGATCGACAGGCAGTCCGAACCGACGATGCGCGCACCGCGCTCGACCAGCAATTCGCTTGCTTGCCGCGACAGGCCGGGCCAGTCGGCGAGAAACGCGGCCGGATCGTCCCAGAACCGGTCCCAGCCGAAACGGAAGAACACGGCGTCGCCCTGCCGTACGCAGCCCTGTTCGGCCTCGAAAGCGAAGATAGAATCCGGCTCGACCGCCTGCCGGGGCGCGCAGTCCCGCGCATCGATCGTCACCATGCGGCCGAAGAAACGCTCGACCGGAATGTCCGAGATGGCAGCACCGCCGCGGATGAAATGGACCGGCGCGTCGAAATGCGTGCCGGTGTGCTCGCTCATAGCCAACGCATGGTTGCAGGCGACGTCGCCGCGGTCATAGGATTCCACCATCTCCTGGCAGTAATGCGGGTGCGTCGGCCACACCGGCATGCCGGGCTTCATCGGATGCGTCAGGTCGACGAAGGAAACTGCCTTTGTTTCGAACAGCCCGGCGAGCGTATCGGTGGCGGGTGTCATCTGACGCGAGGCCTCGGCACGAGAGCGACGATCAGGATGATCAGCACGCCGGTCAAAAGGAAGCGCACGCCTGCCTGGATGCCAAAGGTGTTGAGCATGGTGGACATCAGGTTGAAGAACAGCGCAGCCCCCCATATGCCTACCGCGTTGGCCTGTCCACCGGCGACGCTGGTGCCGCCAAGCACCACCACGGCGATCGATTCCATCAGATAGGCGTCACCCATGTTGAGTGCTGCCCCGCCGCTGAAGCCGGCAAGCAGGAAGCCGGCGAGCGCTGCCGCCGTGCCGCACAGCATATAGGCAATCAACCGCACCCGGGCGACGTTGATGCCGGCGAGCCGCGCCGCCGGTTCGCTCTGGCCGGTGGCCAGCAATTGCCGGCCCCAGACCGTGCGTTTGAGGACGACCATGGCGACCAGCGTCAGCACCATCACCGCGATCGGCATGAATTGGACGCCGCCAAGGTTCATCAAGGTAAACCGGGAAAGGCCGGCCGGCGGCTTCAGTGTCGCCTGGCCGCCGAGATTAAAGGCAAGCGACTGGAAGACGAAGCTCCAGGCGAGCGTTGCGATGATCGGCGGCAGCCTGAGCGCGACGATGGCAAGGAAGTTAGCGGCACCCGCGACGGCGCCGACGGCAAGTGCTGCAAGCAGGCCAGGCAGCAGCATGCCGTCGGACCCTTGCATGACCGTTATCGATACATAGGCGGCCAGCGTCAGCACGGATGGCACGGACAGGTCGATATTGCCCGGCCCGGAGGCGACGACGAACATCTGCCCGGTTCCCACCACAACGCTGAAGGCACCGAAGGCGAGCGCCCCCGAGAGCGTGGCGCCGGCGCTGTCGATACCGGAATAGGCTGATGTCACCACCCACATTGCGAGCGCCACGATGAAGCCGTAGGTCCACGGCGCGAGGCTCAATCTTCGGGTCATCGCGCCCGCTCCGACAAAAGCACGCGCCCGGCCAGCACGAGAAACAGGATAACGCCCTGGGCACCGATCTGCCATGTCGGCGGCACCTGCAGGAAAGACAAAAGCGAGCCCGCGAGCGACAGCGTCAGAGCGCCGACCACCGTGCCGACCGGCGAGACGACGCCACCGGTGAAAGCGCCACCGCCGAGGATCACCGCGCCGACGCCGAGCAGCGTATAGGCCGGCGCGACATTGGCGTCGCCCGATGTGGTGAGGCCGGTCAGCGTCAGCCCGGCCAGACAGGCGAGCAGGCCGGCGGCGGCATAGACAGCGACGCGGATGCCGACAACGGACCAGCCGGCGCGCTGGACGGCGCGCGGATTGCCGCCTGCGCCGCGCAACACCACGCCATAGGAGGAGCGTGAGATGACGAGATGGCCGGCAAGCGCCGCCAGTGCCGCCAGCCAGATCGACAGCGGCATCAAAGGCGGCTGCCAGCTCATGAAGGCGGCAAGCCATGCGGGTGCCGAGCCACCCGGTGCCGGCAGTAGGATGACGGCGATGCCGAGCCAGATGAAGGACATGCCCAGCGTCACGATGATCGAGGGCAATTGCCGTGCATGAATAAGCAGGCCGAAGCCGGCATAGGCGGCGATCAGGACCAGGTAGCACAGCGCCGCAATTGCCGGCGCATCCCCGAGATAGAGCGCCGTGATGCAGGTGATCAGCCCGACAAAGGCGCCGTTCGACAGGTCGATGTCGCCCAGCATGATCACCATCATCTGCGCCAGTGCGGCAAAGACCAGCGGCACCGAGAGCTTGAACAGCAGATGGAAGCCGAAATAGCTCATCGCCGCCGGGCGGATGCTGAAGATGATGGCCAGCATGACCAGCAGCGCGATTGCCGGCAGGCCGACCTGCATCGCATTGAGCAAGGCCGAGCGCGGATTGGAAGGAGAACGGGCCGGAACTCGGGCAGGCGCGTCAGACATGGTCGCCTCCGAACGACGCCTGCAGGATACGGCCGGTCTCGATGGCCTCGCCTTCCAACCTGGTCACGGCGCGGCCCTCGCGGAAGACATAGATGCGCTCGCAATTGGTCAGCTCTTCGAGTTCGGTTGTGTACCAGACGAAGGCGCGTCCGTTCTCGGCTTCCGCGCGGATCAGCCGGTAGACCTCCTGCTTGGTGCCGACATCGACGCCGCGCATCGGATCGTCGAGGAAGATCACCTCGGCGTCCGACGACAGCGCGCGGGCGAACAGCACCTTCTGCTGGTTGCCGCCGGACAGCGACAGGATCGGCGTGTCGATCGAAGGCGCCTTGACGTTGAGCCTGTTCGACCAGGTCTCGGCCAGCTTGCGGGCGGCGGCGCCTGAAATCATGCCGCCCCGCGTCAGTGCATTCAGGCTGCGGATGGTCAGATTGTCGGCGATAGACCACAGCGAAAACACGCCTTCCGAGCCGCGGTCGCCGGCGACATAGGCACCCGGCAAGGCCTCGCGTTGCCGGCGCGAGGCATAAAACATCGCGCGCAGCCGCTCGCGCTGGCCGTGGCCGTCGAGCCCGGCGAAGCCGATGACCTCACCCTTGCCGACGTCGATGGTCAGATCTGTGGTGTCGCGACCCGCATGCCGGATAACCGGAGCTTGCACCGAGGCCACCTTGCCGGCCGTGCGCTCACGCGGCCGTTCGATGCTTCCCATCAACTCGACCAGCGCGGCGCGTGACAGGCCGGCGGTGGGCCGCTCGGCGACGACCTTGCCGTCGACCATGACGACGGTGCGGTCGCAGACGGCGAGGATCTCGTTGAGGCGATGGGTGATCAGGATGCAGGCGATGCCACGCCCTGCGGCACGACGAATGTGGGCGAGCAGTTGTTCCGTCGCCTCATGGCCGAGCGCCGAGGTCGGCTCATCGAGAATGACGGCGCGCAATTTGATGCTGGTCTGCGTGAAGGCGCGGGCGATCTCGACCATCTGTCGCTCGCCGATCGGCAGGTCGGCGACCTTCCTGTCGAGATCGATGCCGTGGCCAGGGAAGATCTCGTCCAGCACCGGACCAATCACCTGGCGCGCGCGCCGCCGCCAGCCCAACCCACGCAAGGACCTGTGCACGATGCGGGTGTTTTCCGCCGACGTCAAATTGGCGCAGAGCGACAGTTCCTGGAAGATACAGCGCAGACCGGCCTGCTGGGCACTGGCCGCACTCCAGGCACCGATCTCACGTCCGCCGAGGCGAAAGCTGCCGCTGCTGCGCTCGATGGTGCCGGCCAGCACGTTCATCAGCGTCGACTTGCCGGCGCCGTTGTGACCGACAAGGCCAACGACCTCGCCGGGTTTGAGATGAAAATCCACGCCGCCCAGGGCATGCACGGCATCATAGTGCTTGCGGACATCGCGCACCTCGATGAGGAGGCCGTCGGCATTGACCGTCTCTGCTGCGTCCCTTTTGGGCGACGTGGGATCGTTCATCATTCGGCCATGCTGCTCATTTCGGCGCGGGAACGCCCGGCAGAGGCTCCTTCTTCACGTTGGCGTCGATGATCTTGGCCACCAGCTCCTGCGGGTATTCGGCATTGACCACGCCGCCTGCGGGAACCGTCTTCAGCCAGGCGTCGAGGTCAGGCTGATTGATCTGCAGGAGCGGCACCTCGACGAATTTCGGCACCTGCTTGCCGGCCAGGATCTGCTGCGCGACCCAGAACGCGACCTGCGAGACGCTGGGCGTGGCGCCCAGCGAGAAGGTTTCGTAGCCGCCGGCATCATGCTCCTGCTTCCACAGCGCCAATTCGTCCTGGCGGTTGCCCATGATGATGATCGGCAGCGGCCGGCTGGCGGCCTTGAATGCCTGCGCCGCGCCATAGCCGTCGCCGCCCTGCGTCAGCACCGCATCGACCTGAGGCAACGACGGCAGGATGCCCGACACTTCCTTTTGTGCCACGGTGGCCGTCCACTGACCATAGACCTCGCCGACAGCCTTGTAGCTGGCGTGCGCCTTCATCGCCTTCTCGACGCCCTCATGCAGGCGCTTGTCGAAACCGTCGCCGGCCATACCGCGGATCTCGAGGATGTTGGCCGGCTTGTCGCCGAGCTTGCTGGAGATGAAATCCAGTTCGGCCTTGGCATAGGAATCGAGGTTGTAGTCGACGACATAGGCGCAAGGCTCGGTGACGCCGCTGGCGAAGGCGACGACCGTGATACCGGCATTGCAGGCATCCTTGATGGCGCCATTGAGTGCGGTGTCGGAGCCGGCAAGGACGATGATCGCATCGTAGCCCTGCAGGATCAGGTTCTCGATCTGGCTCGCCTGTTCGGTCACCGAATTGTTCGAGCTGACGACGGCTGTTGCGGCGATCTGCTTGTCGGCCACGGCCTTGGCGCCCATTTCCTCGAAGCTCTTGATCATCACCTGGCGGAAGGAATTGCCGGCGTAGGAATTGCTGAAGGCGATCTTCTTGGCCGAAGTGTCGCCCTTGGCGACGCCTTCATAGGCGCGCGCGTCCAGCGCTGCAAAGCTGGTGCAGCCGAGCATGGCTGCAATGAATAAGGCTGTGGTCTTGCTCATTGTTGTTCTCCTCCGGTTGAAAGTCATAGCGTCCTCCCGACGATCCTTTCGAACGGGAAATGTCAGCCCAGCCCGAGATCAGGCACGGCATCGTTCAAATGGTCGGCGAAATTAGTGTTGGGCAGCAGCGGATACCAGCCCGGACGGCCGGGATCGCGGTCGTAGGCATAGCCGCCCAGCGAGCGATAGAGTTCGGCATAGGTGGCGAGTTTGTCACGATCGAGTTCGACGCCGAGGCCCGGTGCCTCCGGCACCGCGATCGCACCATTCTCGTAGAGCATCTTGCCGCCGACGATGATGTCGTCGGCAAGGTGGTGATAATGCGCGTCGGCGGTGAAGACGAGGTTGGGCAGCACTGCGCCAAGATGCAGCATGGTGGCGAGCTGGATGCCGAGTTCGCCAGAGGAATGCACCGCAATACCGAGACCGAACGTGTCGCAGATCTGCGCCGCGCGCACGCAGGCGCGGATGCCGCCCCAGAAGGTGGTGTCGAGCAGGATCACGTCAACCGCAGGGTCGCGCACATTGGTGGCGAGCTGTTCGAAATCGATGACGATGGTGTTGGTGGCCAGCGGGATGGAGAGCTTCTCGCGTAAGCGGCGCATGCCGGCCAGGCCCCAGGTCGGGTCCTCGAAATAGTCGTTCCTGAGATCGGAGATGGCTTGGCCGAAACGCAGCGCCTCTTCGACTGACAGGGCTGCGTTCGGATCGTAGCGCAGCGTATCGGCAGGAAATTCGGCGGCGAGCGCCCTGAAACATTCCAACTCATAGTCGGGGTGAAACACGCCGGCCTTGAGCTTGTGGGCGTGAAAACCATGTTCGGCCTTGAGCGCGCGGGCATGCTCGAGCAATTGATCGATGGTGCGGACTTCGCCCTTGCCGCTGCGGCGGTCGGCATAACGGAAGAACAGATAGGAGGCGAAGCCGATCCGGTCGCGCACGCGCCCGCCAAGCAATTGGTAGACCGGCACGCCGAGCTTCTTGCCGATGATGTCGAGACAGGCGAATTCCAGCGCTGCGTGCAGCTGCGTGCGGTTGTTGTAGAGCGACGCCGTCGGATTGCAGATGGCGTAGCGCATCCGGTTGAGATCGAAAGGGTCATGGCCGACCAGGTAGGATTTCAGGCCGGCGAAAGCGAGTTCGGCGCCGGCGCCACCACCGCCCATCTCGCCGAGCCCAACAATGCCTTCGTCGGTCTCGACCTCGACCACGGTGCGGACAAAGCGTCCCCAATGCGTACCGTTGCTGTGCCGCAATGCTGCTTCCAGCGGAACGGTGATGGTGGTCGCCTTGATGTCCGTGATCTTCATGCCGGCTCCTCTCCCCTAGCCTGCTGGCGTCATACACACTACCATGGTAGTATGTCAACACAGCTTCAATCCTGCTTGCCGCTTGAGTTGGGACGTGCGCGGTGTCATGACCGGAGCAGTGCAGCGCCATTCACAGCAACGGATTCGTCATGGGGACCAAGCTTTCGGGGGCGACCAGATTTTCAGGCAGTGCTGCCAGGCTGAAAACCGCCGGTCAGCGCGAACCCTCGCGGGTGCTGGAGCCGGTCAACAATCGCATGCCGATCTCACCGCAGATCTACGAGCGCCTGCGCCGCGCCATCACGACGCTGGCGATGTTGCCGTCGGAAGCGCTCAGCGAACAGGACCTAGCCCAGCAGCTCGGTGTCAGCCGGACACCCGTGCGCGAGGCGCTGATCCGGCTTGCCGATGAAGGGCTGATCGACATCCTGCCGCAACGCGGCAGCTTCGTCGCGCCGATCCGGCTAAGTGACGTCGAGGAAGCGCAGTTCATTCGCGAGGCACTCGAGGTCTCCGTCGTGCAGAAGCTGGCCGGACACGGTTCGAGCGCCTTCATCGCGGCAGGCAGGGTGAATCTTGCCCAGCAGGCCAAGGCAGTGGCCGAGGGCGACCGCGAGCTGTTTCTTGAGCTCGACGAGGGCTTCCATCGTAGCCTTTGCGAAGAGGCCGGCCTGCCCAAGAGCTGGCGGGTGATCCAAGTGGTCAAGCTGCAGATGGACCGTGTGCGCTATCTGAGCCTGCCCGAGCCGGGTCACCTCGAAACGCTGCTCGCTCAGCATGTGGCGATCTTCGAGGCCGTGGAGACCGGCGAGGCAAAGCAGGCAGGCGCGCGTATGGCGGCGCATCTGCGCGAAGTGCTGCGCACGGTGCAACGGCTCAACGTGGCTCGCCCGGACCTGTTTGGCCAATGATCCGTTGACCGCTCATTGGGATGCCTGCGCGAAGGCCTGATCCGCGTATGCTACGGGCGCTTCGCTTGTCTGGCGTCAGCTGCCGAAGCGGGGCTCCGCAACGCCTTTGACGCCAAGGCCCGTGATGGCGAACAGGCTGCCGCGCAAAACGCCGTCGCCGGGAAAACGCGGCAACGGCGGCTTGGCCATCGAGGTGACGTAAAGGATATCTAGCTTCGGTCCGCCGAACATGACGCTGGTGATCTTCTTGACCGGCATGTCGATGATGCGATCGATGCTGCCATCGGGCGCATAGCGCACCAGTCTTCCGTCATAGACCAGCGCATTCCACAGATAGCCCTCGGCATCGACGGTCGAGCCGTCCGCCGCACCGCCCCGGCTGGTGTCGACGCGCACGAAGGTACGCCTGTTGGTGGCGGCACCGGTGGCGATGTCGTAGTCGTAGGCCCATATCTCGCCGGTCCAGGTGTCGGCGAAATAGAAGGTGCGGTCGTCGGGGCTCCAGCATGGACCGTTGGAACAGATGATGCCGGAATCGATCCGGGTGACGGAGAAATCCGGATCCAGCCTGTAGAGACCGCCGGACGGCCCCTCTTCCATCGTGTCCATCGAGCCGGCGAAGAAGCGGCCGCGCCGGTCGACCTTGCCGTCGTTGAGCCGGTTCATTGGCCTGTCCGGCTCGGGATCGTGGATCAGCGTCACGTCGCCGGAGGCGAAATCGAGCAGATGGAAACCGCGCTGCAGCGACACCACGGCGCCGCTACCGTCCTTGCGCAGCGCCATTGAGCCGATCTTCATCGGCACGTCCCATGACCGGATCTCGCGTCCGTCGGCGGTCGCCCGAAACACGCGCCCGTCGAAGCTGTCGATCCAGTAGAGGCGCTCCTGTTCGACGTCCCACAGCGGTCCTTCGCCCAGTGTGGTCTTCACGTCCACCACGACTTCGATCTTCATGCCGTCCTCCTCGGAATTGGCGCCACGCAACGATTTAGAAAGCGACCTTGTCCCCGCCTTTCAATGACAGGATTTCGCGTGCCTCATCGGGCGTCGCCACCTCCATGCCGAGCCCTTCGATGATCTTGCGGGCCAGCAAGACCTGCTCAGCGTTCGATTTGGCAAGCTTGCCTTTGCCCGCCCACAGACTGTCCTCCAGCCCGACGCGGATGTTGCCGCCAAGCGCTGCCGATTGCGCGGCGATGCGGAGCTGGCTGGCGCCAGCGCCGAGAACCGACCAGCGGAACTGGTCGCCGAACAGCCGGTCGGCAGTGCGCTTCATATGGGCGACGTCTTCGGGATGGGTGCCGATACCGCCGAGCAGTCCGAACACCGACTGCACGAAGAAAGGCGGCTTCACCAACCCGCGGTCGGCGAAGTGCGAGAGGTTGTAAAGATGAGCGATGTCGTAGCACTCGAACTCGAAGCGCGTGCCGTTGTCGTAGCAGGTCGCCAGGATGTACTCGATGTCCTTGAACGAGTTGCGAAAGACGAGGTCGCGGGTCGCTTCCAGATGCGGCTTTTCCCAGTCGAACTTGAAGGTCTCGTATTTGTCGGCGAGGTGATAGAGCCCGAAATTGATCGAGCCCATGTTGAGCGAGGCGACTTCCGGTTTGAACTGGGCGGCCGGGCGCACGCGCTCCTCGAGCTTCATGTACGGGCTGCCACCGGTGGTGATGTTGATGGCGGCGTTGGTGCCTTGCTTGACGCGCGGCAGGAAGCGAGCGAAGGCCTCCGGCGTCTGGTCGGGCTTGCCGGTTTCCGGATCGCGCGCATGCAGATGCAGGATTGCGGCACCGGCTTCGGCAGCCGCGATCGCCTCAGAAGCGATCTGGTCAGGAGTGATCGGCAGATAGGGCGACATGGTCGGCGTGTGGATGGCGCCCGTCACCGCGCAGGTGATGATGACCTTGCCCCTGGTCTGCGCAGCACCTGGCTTGCGGCTCGTTTCGATCATTGTCCGTACTCCTGGTCCGATTTTTTCTTGTGTGCCGCCAGCGCCATCAGCCGACGATCACGCCATACCTGCCGTTCGCCGAGGTTTTCGCGTGGCAGGCGTTCGCGGCGGTCGGCTTCGACGGTTTTCATCACCTCGCCCGCCCAGTCGACGCGCCGCAGCATCTGCGGGAAAATGTTCGAATAGATCGACTGATAACGCTCGACATAGTCGCGCACGCCGCCAGGTGCATTGAGATCGATGGTCTCGAAAGGCCCCATGAACGACCAACGCAGCGCCAGCCCGTCGCGGATGCCGATGTCGACATCCTCGACGCTGGCGTAGCCGTCGGCGACAAGCCGGAAAGCCTCCTCAAGCAATGCGCCTTGCAGGCGGTTCATGATGAAGCCGTCGAGTTCGCGCTTCATCACCAGGGGCGCATGACCGGCGTCGATGAGGAAGGCGCGGGTTCTCTCGACCGTCTCGGCGGACGTCCATGGCGCCGGCACGATTTCGGCCGCCGGAATGAGATAGGGCGGATTGATCGGATGCACGACCAGACAGCGATGCCGTCCTTGCAGATGGTCGGTGAATTTCGACGGCAACAGCGCCGAGGTGGAACTGGCGATGACTGTCCGCGGATCGGCAAGCGTGTCGATCAGCGAGAATACCTCCCGCTTCACCTCGAGGTTTTCAGGTGTGTTCTCCTGGATATGGACCGCACCCGCCAGCGCCTTTGCCAGCTCCGCGACAATGGTGATCCGGCCAAGCACAGTGTCGACGGACTGACCGCGCAGCAGGTCGTTTGCGGCAAGGTCACCGAGCACGCCGGCAATGTAGTCGCGGGCGCCGCCGGTCGCAGCGGGCGACTGATCCCACATCCGCACGTCATGGCCGGCACGGGCAAAGCTGATTGCCCAGGCCCGCCCGATGAACCCGCTTCCGACAATTGCGACATTGGCCATGGATCGGCTCCTCAAAGTGTTTCGACATTGCCGTCGACGCCGAGCGACTGGCCGGAAATGTTGATCCCCGCATCGGAGAGCAGGAAGGCGACCATCGATGCGACATCATAGGGGCTAGTCATGCGGCGCAGCGAGATATTCTGCAGATAGCGTCCGGTCATTTCCTCGTGGCTGATACCGACCTGCTTGGCGCGCGCCGAGATAACACCTTCGATGCGCGGCCCTTCGATGATGCCGGGCAGGATGGCGTTGACCCTGATAGCGTGCGGCCCGAGCTCCTTGGCGAGACTCTGCGTGAAACCGATGACACCGAACTTGGCCGCCGAATAGGGTGTGCGGAAGGCGTAGCCATGGCGGCCGGCGGCCGACGACATCGAGACGATCGAGCCGCCGCCCGCCGCCTTGATCAGCGGCACGGCGCGCCGGGCGCACAGGAACTGGCCAGTCAGGCAGATGTCGATGCAGCGCCGCCAGTCGGCCGGGTCGATTTCGTCGACACCGCCGGTCGGCCCGGCAATGCCGGCATTGTTGATCAGCGCGTCGAGCCCGCCGAGTTCTTTCTCGACCGCCTCGAACAGCCGGTCGACGTCATCGTCGCGCGAAACATCCGCCTTCACAGCGGCGACCAGATCGATCTTGCCGGGAGCAGCGGCCAGCGCCTCGTCGGAAACGTCGCAGACGACGATGCGGGCACCGAGGCGTGACAGCGTGTCGGCTATGGCAAAACCGATGCCGCCGGCGCCTGCCGTCACCAGCACGCGCTGGCCTTTCAGCCCAGTCAGAAATTCGTCCGCAGATGCCGGGGCTCTTGTGCTCATCGTCCTGTCCTTCTCATTGCAGCCGCCGTTCGCGCAGCGCCATGACGGCGCCCAGAACGACCAGTCCGTAAAGAATTGCCCTCGTGGCATAGGGAAGCGTGGTGCCGGCGAGCAGCATCTGCAGCGCGGTCAGCAACAACACGCCGCCGAGCATGCCGAGATAGTGGCCGCGCCCACCGGTGATCAGCGCGCCGCCGACCACCACCACGGCGATCGACGGCAACAGATAGTCGTCGCCCATGCCGAGGCTTGCCTGACCCGAAAAGCCGGTCAGCATGACGCCGACAACAGCCGCGCAGACGGCCGAAAGCATATAGACCAGGATCAGCGTGCGCTCGACGCCGATGCCCGACAAGCGCGCCGCGCGCAGCCCATTGCCGATGCCGTAGACGCGTCGTCCGAACGGGGTGCGGCCAAGCAGCAGTACCGCTGCGACGACAAAGACGACCATCAGCAGGACGATTGGGGTCAGCAGGCCGGCGAGCTTGGCCGTCATGACCCAGCGCAGCATCGGCGAGGAAAACCCGGCCGGCGTTCCCTGCGAATAGAGCAGCGCACAGCCTTGCAGAATGCCGTTGGTGGCAAGCGTCATGACGATCGGCGATATGCCGAGATAGACGATGCCGAAACCATTGGCGAAGCCGATGGCGCAAGCCATCACCAGAACGACCGGCAAGGCGTAGACAAGGGCCGCGTCGGAGCCGTTGACCATGCCGGCCAGGATGATGCCGGAGATGCCGATCGTCCACGGCACGGAGAGATCGAGGCCGCCGGTCAGGATGACGGTTCCCTGCCCGAGCGCTAGGACGGCGAGGAAGGACGACAGCACCAGCAGCGAATTCCAGTAACCCGGATTGAGGATGGCGCGGCCGAGCCAGACCTGCGTGACGACCACGATGAGCAACAGGCAGACATAGGCGGGCAGCGCATAGCGCAACGTTTCCGCGTTGCGTAGATGGAAGGCAGGGCGCGGCGATGCCGGATTGCGCTGGGCATGGGCTGGCTCGGCGATCTTGAGACGCCGGTCCACGCGCTCGAGTTGCGAGGGCAATATGCCGGCGCGCCAAGCGGCAAGCCGGGCGCGCGTGGCGCGCAATTGCACGGCAAGCACCGATGCATGGGAGATCGAGCCGGCAAGTGCTGCCAGCACCAGAATGGTGCCTTCGGCAATGGTCGAATAATAGGCCGATACGTTGAGCACCAGCAGGATGTTCACCACGATCATCAGGATGTAGGCGCCGAAGACAGAGCCCACCGGGCCGCCCTGCCCGCCACCGAGGCGCGTGCCGCCGACGACGACCGCCGCGAACATCGACAAGAGCAGCGGATTGCCGACCAGCGGATCGCCGCTGCCGGTCTGGGCGCTGATGAACACGCCGGCAAGGCCATAGCAGCCGCCGGCGATGACATAGACGGCAAAGCGCACCAGCACGACATTGATGCCGACGGAAGCGGCCGAGTCCGGATCGCTGCCAACCGCATAAAGTGCTGTGCCGAAGCGGGTTCCCTTCAGCCAGAACCAGGCGAGCAGGACGACGCCGATCACCACCAGCGGCATCGGCAGCCAGCCGGCGATCGCGTCGCCGAGATAGAAGGTACCGAGATCGGGCGACACGAAGCCACCGGGCTTGTCCATCACCAGCAGCGTCACGCCTTGCAGGATGAACATGGTCGACAGCGTCACCACGATCGGCTGCATGCGCAGCACCGCAATGAAGAAGCCGTTGAAGGCGCCCACCGCCATGCCGACGCCGATGCCGACGGCGGTCCACAGGATGATGCTGGCGCCCGGCGCCATCGGGTCCATGCTCGATGCCAGCACGGCATTGACCAGCGATATCACCGCGCCGGCGGACAGGTCGAAGCCGCCCGACAGGATGACGATGGTCTGGCCGATCGCCGCGAGCGCCGAGGTGGCGCCGCCGCTCGACAGGAACGACACGTCGAAATATGTCAGCGGCCCGGCGCTGATCCAGTCGACAACGAAGAGCAGGATCGCCAGGACGGCCGCGGCGATCAGCGCGCCGCGATTGCGCATCAGCGCACGGCGCAGTCCGACGCCGCCGGTAGCGGGGGATGAGGCTGCTGCGCTGCTCATGCGGCGGCTTCCCCGGCATGCCCGAGCGCCGGGCGCATGATGGCCGGTTCGGTGATGGCGTCGCCTTCGAGTTCGGCGGCGATGCGCCCATCGTAGAGAACCAGGACCCGGTCGCATTGATGGACGAGTTCGGGAATCTCGGTCGAGTGCAGCAGGATCGAACCGCCCGAAGCCACGTAGTTTCGCATCATCACATAAAGCTCGTGCTTGGTGCCGACGTCGATGCCTCGGGTGGGATCGAACAACAGCAGGATGCGGCTCTGCGCCACCAGCCATTTGGCGATGGCGATTTTCTGCTGGTTGCCCCCGGAAAACGCACCGGCCCGCGTCCAAAGCGCGCGGCGGTCGACCTCGACAGTGGCGAATGCCGCCTCGACGGAGCGGGTCTCGGCTTGCCCGTCGACAAGACCTAGCCGTGTGAAGCGCGATATCACGGGCAGAGTGGCGTTCTGGCTGCCCGACAGTTTCAGGAACAGGCCTTCGGATTTGCGGTCTTCCGGCACCAGGCCGATGGCCATGTTGGGGCGCAAAGCATCGGCCGGCGAACCGAGCCAGACCTTGCGGCCGTCGACGAGGATGTGGCCGCGGGTGATTTCGGCCATGCCGAAGCAGGCCAGGAATAGGTCCTGCTGGCCCATGCCCTGCAACCCCGCGACGCCGAGGATTTCGCCCTTGCGCAGATCGAAGCCAGCGCCGTCGAGCTTGCGCCCGACCTTGAGATCGCGCACGCCCAGAACCGGCGGGCCGAAGGCCTGGGCGCTGTCCGGCTTGGGCGGGAAGGTCTGCTCGATGCTGCGGCCGATGATCTTTTCGATGACGTCGCCATCCGAGACATCGGCAACCGGCGCGGTGACGACGTGGCGGCCGTTTCTCAGGATCGTCAACGTCTCGCAGAAGGCACGGACCTCGCGCATGCGATGGGTGATGAAAACGATGGTGGTGCCGGCCGCCTTCAGCCTGGCGATGATGTCGCCCAGCCAGTCGACGTCGCGGCCGGCGAGCGTCGAGGTCGGTTCGTCGAGCAAAAGGATGCGCGGCTTGCGGTAGACGGCACGCGCGATCTCGATCTTCTGGCGCACCGAAAGCTCGAGCTCACTCACCTCGGCATCGAGATCGACGGAAAAACCGAGATCTTCGATATGGCGGCGGACGGCCTTGCGGGCGGCACCGCGGCGGATCAGGCCGGAGATGCCGACGGGGGCGTAAGGCAGCATCATGTTGTCGAGGACGGAGAGGTCACGCACCAGGGTCATCTCCTGGAATGCTGTCTGCATACCGAGCGCATGTGCTGCGCGCGGTGCGCCGCAAGCGATCTCCTTGCCGAAGACACGGACATGGCCTTGGCTCGGCCGGACCAGTCCGGACAGCAGCTTCACCAGTGTCGACTTGCCCGCTCCGTTTTCACCGAGCAGGGCATGGACGCTGCCGGGCGCGATCGCAAACGACACGCCGTCCAGCGCGACGGTCGGGCCGAACGCCTTGCTGATACCGTCGATCTCGATGGCGGGGAGCTCGGAATGTTCTGTCATTGTCCTCGATCGCCGGGCTTGGCATGGATTGACGATGCACGGACAACAGTCCGTGCATCGTCACACGCGCCTTGGGAGGCTTAGTTCTCCGGTTGTCCGACGAGGGCAGCATTAAGGCCGACCTCGGGTGTCTGGTCCGAGAAGATCGAGGCAAACCAGCCCGGATTGGAGACCAGCGACGGCTTGAAGGCGTTGCAGCCGGCCTTCATCTCCGCCCATGTGCCTTCGTCGCACAGCTTGATCGTCTCATTGGTGACGAGCGGCAGCGGCAGGATGGTGGTCTTCGGCACGTCCTTGCCTTCGATCGCCTCGACGGCAAGCTTCAGCGCCAGCGCACCCGAATAAGGCGGCGAGGCGTAGGAAATGCGTTGTGCGCCGGCCGGCGCGTAAGGGGCGGCCGCACCTTCGACTTCGGTGCCCTCCGGCAGCATCTGGATGCGGCCGCCATTGGAACCTTCGCCGGCGCAAGGCAGGAGTTCGCTTGTCTTCTTGCCGGCCTCGAGCTGCATCGAGTTGGCGGTGAAGCAGCCGACCTGCATCCACAGCCCGTTGATGTCGTCCCAATTGCGGGTGGCCAGGATTTTCGAAAGTTCGGTGCGGGCGACCGCCTGGCTCCACATGCCGACAGCCTCGCCGACGATCTTGATATCAGGATATTTGGCGAAGACTTCCTTGGCGGCTTTTGTCCGCTGATCGTCGACGGATGTTCCCGGGACACCCGTGATGGCGATGATGTTGCCCTTGCCGTTGAGCTTCTTGACCAGCCATTCGGCGGTCACCCTGCCGGCTTCCAGCTGGTCGATGTGGACGTTGTAGGCACAAGGCTCGGTGATCTCGGCGTCGTAGGCAAAGACCTTCACGCCCTTGTCGCAGGCATTCTTGACGACCTGGTTGAGCGCGGTCGGCGAGATCGGATATACGACGATGGCCTCGGCGCCGCTTTGCACCATTGCGTTGATCTGCTGAATCTGGCGTTGCGCGTTGGGGCCAGCGACCTGGACCTGCAGGTCGACCTTGTCGGCCAGGCTCTTGTGGGCGGCCATGGCCTTGACCATGTTGGCCGCCTCCGCTTGCCAATCATTGCCGATGTAACTCATGCTGAGAAAGATCTTGTGCTTCTCGGCTGCCTGCGCGGCGGACAGGCCGAAGGCGCATGCAGCCATCCCAGCCAGCAGCGCGAGCCGCCGGACTTTCGATCCGATACCCATGTGAAACTCCTCCCAAACAGAACGACCGAATGCCTCCCAAGGGCACAAAACGTAACCTTTGCCATTCGATGCCAGCGACCGTAACATGATTTGATCAAATATCAATGATGAAATCGTTTATATCAAAACGGCTATGTCAGCCGCTTGACGTGGCACCACGAACCTTGCATTCCGACACAAGCAATAGTGTCGCCGTTGGGCGGGAAGGTTGACCGGAGATGGCTGGATCGGCGTTCAGGAAGCCTGGTGTCGAGATCATTCCACTGTCCAAGGAAACTCTGCAGGACCGGGTCTATAATCAGGTCACCGAACTGATCCTCGACGGCAGCATCGTACCGGGCGAGATGGTCACGGTTCAGAGCCTCGCCGACGCCTTTGGCGTCAGCCCGATGCCGGTCAGGGAAGCGCTGCGGCGCCTGACGGCAGCCAACGCGCTGACCGTGGTATCCGGGCGCTCCATTGGTATTCCGGCGCTCAGCCGCGAGCGGCTCACCGATTTGCGCAATGTACGTTTTGAGATAGAGGCCATCGCCGCCGGCTGGGCCTCACAGAACCGGAGTGATGCGGATCTTGCGATTTTCGCGCGCGATCTGGACTCGCTGGAACGCGCGAATGGCGCGGACGACGTAAAGGCCTATCTGAGGGCGAATTACACCTTCCACTTCGCAATCTACCGAGCAGCAGGATCCGAAACCCTGCTCAAGATCATCAAGGACCTATGGCTGCAGATCAGCCCCTATTTCAATATGCTGCATGGGTCCTACTCGACCGCGAACACATACCATCAACAGATGTTTGCGGCCCTGCGCGACCGGGACGAGCAGGCAGTTCAGGCGGCGGTTCGCGGCGATATCGATGCGGCTTTCGACATGCTGGTCGACCTTTTGAAGTAGCGCCCGGCCCCACCTCCAACCCCCAACAGATGCCTCCTATTTCTAGGGATGGCAGAGCAGCGCCCATGCGCACTCAGCGGGCAAGCGCGGGCTTCTTCTGGTGATCTAGAAATCGTATCCAGAGCGCGCCATCCATGGTTCTCGTGCTGGAGCTTGCCGTCGGCAGCCGATGACGCGGCGCACGCATCGCATGGTCATTATCAGATTGCCAAAATCTGGTAGCGTGATTATACCAGTTGATCAGTTGACGACGGGCGATGCCGTCGGCGAAGAACAGGAGTGGTGACCAGATGACAACGATTGCGCTGTTCGGGGCTGGCGGAAAAATGGGCTACCGCCTGTCGACCAACTTTCGCGGGTCGCCCTACACGATACGCCATGTCGAGGTCAGCGATGCCGGCCGCGAACGGCTGAAGACCGGACTGGGTTTCGATACGGTCAGTGCCGACGAGGCGCTCAAGGACGCCGATGTGGTGATCCTGGCCGTTCCCGACACGCATATCGGCAAGGTAGCGGCCAGCATCGAGAGCAAGCTGGTATCAGGCACGATGGTGGTGGTGCTAGACGCGGCAGCACCCTTCGCCGGCCATCTGCCGAAGCGGCCGGACCTCACCTATTTCGTCACCCACCCCTGCCATCCGCCGATCTTCAATGACGAGACGGACATGGCCGCGAAGAAGGACTATTTCGGCGGCGTGAAGGCCAAGCAGCATATGGTCAGCGCCCTGATGCAGGGGCCGGAAGAGGACTACGCCAAGGGCGAGGCGATCGCGAAGATCATATGGGCGCCGGTGATGCGTTCGCACCGCGTCAGCGTCGAACAGATGGCGCTGCTCGAGCCTGGCCTTTCGGAGACGGTGTGCGCCTCGTTGTTGGTGGTGATGAAGGAAGCCGTCGACGAAGTCGTGGCGCGCGGTGTCGACAAGCAGGCGGCGCTCGACTTCCTGCTCGGCCATATGAACGTGCTCGGCGCCGTCATCTTCGGCGAGACCAAGGGCGTTTTCTCGGACGCCTGCAACAAGGCGATCGAGTTCGGCAAGCCGGTGCTGATGCGTGACGACTGGAAGCGGGTGTTCGAACCGGAAGAGATCGCCGCCAGCATTCAGCGGATCACCTGAGAGAAGACAGGTGCTTGACGCAGCACCTCGAGGGCCCGGCCTGTCATTGCCGACCCTCGGTTTTGGTAGCTCATCAGGTACATGTCACCTGAATTAGTGGTTGACTCATCATACCAGTTGGCTTAGCTGTTCATGGCTCGGATCGACAGGGTTTCGCAGGGAGTTCGAAGCCTGGCGAGTGGAGGATGGCTGGGGAGCAACGATCCGCCTGGGGTAAGCCGGCAACGGTTTTTTGACCCAAGCGATCCGCGGCCCGCGCTGCCTGACGAGTTCGGATGCAGACGAAGCCATTGGCCGATCAAGGCAATTTTCAAACGGGAGGACTTCATGAAACTCACACGCAGAATGACGCTTGCGGCTTTCGCCGGCATGCTGGCGCTTGGCACGGCCGTGCCCGCCTACGCGGCGGATCTCATCGCCATTATCACGCCCTCACACGACAATCCGTTCTTCAAGGCGGAAGCCGTCGGTGCCGAAGCCAAGGCCAAGGAACTCGGCTATGAGGCGCTGGTGCTCGTCCATGACGATGACGCCAACAAGCAGTCCGAGTTGATCGACACCGCGATCGGCCGCGGCGCCAAGGCGATCATCCTCGACAATGCCGGCGCCGACGCCACTGTCGCCGCCGTGCAGAAGGCCAAGGACGCAGGCATCCCGTCCTTCCTGATCGACCGCGAGATCAACGCCACCGGCGTCGCCGTGGCGCAGATCGTCTCCAACAACTACCAGGGCGCCCAGCTCGGCGCGCAGGAATTCGTCAAGCTGATGGGCGAGAAGGGCAATTTCGTCGAGCTGGTCGGCAAGGAATCCGACACCAATGCCGGCATTCGTTCCAAGGGCTATCACGACGTCATCGACGACTATCCGGACCTGAAGATGGTTGCCCAGCAGTCGGCCAACTGGAGCCAGACGGAAGCCTATTCCAAGATGGAATCGATCCTGCAGGCCAACCCCGACATCAAGGGTGTGATCTCCGGCAACGACACGATGGCGATGGGCGCCTATGCGGCACTTGCCGCGGCGAACCGCAAGGACGTCATCGTCGTCGGCTTCGACGGATCGAACGACGTACGGGACTCCATCACGTCGGGCGGTATCAAGGCAACCGTGCTGCAGCCGGCCTTCGCGCAGGCGCAGATGGCGGTCGAGCAGGCCAACGACTTCATCAAGAACAAGAAGTCGCCGGCCAAGGAAAAGCAGTTGATGGACTGCGTTCTGATCAATGGCGACAATGCCGCCAAGCTGGAGACCTTCGCGCTGACGAACTGAGCCAGCGTGATTTCAATAGCGAGGGGCGAAAATCGGTTTTCGCCCCTCGCCGCCATTTTCCGTGGGTCGCCCACGATGCTGAACGACAGGCCGCCATGCTGAACACCAAGCCGAACTGGCCGATCCTTACCGTGATGGTCAGCATCAGCCTGACCGCCTGCAAGATCCTGCCTACGAAATCGGAAGCCGGAGACAACGCTCCCGCCTTCAATCCAGACAAGATGGTCGAAGAGACATGGGCGGCAAAGGTCGTGCCCTATCTCCAGCAGAAAGCCGGACCGTTTGCGCAGGTTCACACCCTGGCGACAACCGATCCATCGGCTGCCGGCGCCAAATACGGCAATCCGAACAAGCAGGCGAATTCGCCTTGGACTTTCGCGGTTCGGCTGGAAGGCAAGATCGTCGCGGCCAACACGCAGTCGCGGGCGGCAACCGTCGACGTCGATGTCGACGGCGACGGCAAAGCCGATGCACGAGTGCAGATCGGACCGGCGGTGCGCGGTACCGCGCTGCGCGACAGCCTGGACTTCATCCAGTTCAACGACTTCACCAACCAGATCGACTTCGCCCAGTTCGGCAAGGCGTTCAACAGCTACACCGACAAGACGGTGCTCTCCAAGCTGCCGCGCGAAGCGCTGGAAGGCCGCAGTACCAAAGTGCTGGGCGCCTATACGCTGGGGAGCGGCCAGGACCTGCCGCTGGTGACGCCGGCGGAGGCAGAGATCGGGCCGAAGCCATGAGCGCGACAGCAGAGCGCGAAATCATCCTGAAGCTCGAAGACGTCTCCAAGGTCTATTCCGGCACCGTTGCGGTCAAGCGCGCCAATTTCGAGGTGCGCAAGGGCGCGGTCAACGTGCTGGTCGGCGAAAACGGTGCCGGCAAGTCGACGCTGATGAAGATTATCGCCGGTGTCGAACGGCCGACAGCCGGCCGCATCCTGCTGGAGGGCGAAGAGGTCTCCTTCTCGTCATCCGGCGATGCGGTGAACCGCGGCATCGGCATGGTGTTCCAGGAGCTGAACCTGTTCGGCAACATGAGCGTCGCCGAGAATATTTTCGCCACCCGGGAGATCACCAACCGCTTCGGCAAGATCGACCGCAAGGAACAGGAGCGCCGTGCGGCTGAATTTCTGGAACGCCTGCAAGCCGGCATACGGCCCGACATGCTGGTCGAGGATTTGCGCATCGGCCAGCAGCAGTTGGTCGAGATCGCCAAGGCGGTTTCGCTCGATGCGCGAATCCTGATCATGGACGAGCCGACCTCGGCGCTGAGCGCTGCGGAGGTCGAGATCCTGTTCAAGGTGATCGCCGACCTCAAGGCGCGCGGCGTGGCCATCGTCTACATCTCGCACCGGCTGGAAGAGCTGATCCGCATCGGCGACTACATCACCGTGCTGCGCGACGGCCGCATCACCGGCCAGGAGGAGATGAAGAACGTCGACACGCAATGGATCGTTCGCCAGATGATCGGTTCCGACGCCAAGGATTTCGCCAAGGCTGACGGCCATCTTCCGGGCGAGGAGATCTTTCGAGCCGAGGACATCTGCCTGCCGCGCGCTATCGGCGGGCTTGCCGTCGACCATGTCTCGCTGTCGCTGCGCGCCGGCGAGATCCTCGGCATCTACGGCCTGATGGGCGCCGGTCGCAGCGAATTGTTCGACTGCATCATGGGCCGCCACGGCCATTCGACAGGCGCGATCTTCATTGGCGGTAAAAAGGTCAAGGAGCGCGACACGACGCGGCGCATCCGGCGTGGCCTGGCATTGATCCCCGAGGATCGCCAGCGCGAAGGGCTGGTGTCGATCCTCTCGGTCGCCAGCAATCTGACGCTAGCCAGCCTGTCGCGATTTGCCCGCCTGTTCCATATCCGTGGCGCCGACGAAAGGCAGGCGGTGACGCAGATGGTGCGGGAACTGGCGATCAAGGTCGCCGACCCGGCGCAGGAAGTGTCTTCGCTGTCGGGCGGCAACCAGCAGAAGGTGGTGATCGGCAAGGCGCTGCTCACCGAACCCAAGGTGCTGCTAATGGACGAACCCAGCCGAGGCATCGATGTCGGCGCCAAGGCAGACGTCTTCCGCACCATGCGCAAACTGTCCCGCGACGGATTGGGGATTTTGTTCGCCACCTCCGACCTCGATGAGGTGATGGCGCTGTCCGACCGCATCGCGGTGATGAGCAACGGAAAACTGACCGGCATGTTCGACCGTGCCGAGGCGACGGAGGCGGCACTCGTCGCTGCTTCGGCGCTTGGCCACGGACCGGTCCCACACACGGAGAGCACCGCCCATGACTGACATCCCAGCCAAGGCGGCCGCTCATTCCGCTTCCAGCGGCTCCGTGCTGTTGACGCTGATGAAGCTCAGGACCTTCATCGCGCTTATCGCCGTGCTGATCTTCTTCTCGATCGCGGCGCCGAATTTCCTGTCGACCGCCAATCTGATCCTGATGTCGAAGCACGTGGCGCTGAACGCGTTCCTGGCGATGGGCATGACCTTCGTCATCATCACCGGCGGCATCGACCTTTCGGTCGGCTCGATCGTCGGCCTGTGCGGCATGGTGGCCGGCTATCTCGTGCTCAATGGCATCGACCTGCAGATCGGCTACACCATCTATTTCAACGTCTTCGAGATCGCGCTGATCACGCTTGCCGTCGGCATATTGATCGGCGCCGTCAACGGCTTGCTGATCACCCGGCTGAACGTCGCGCCGTTCATCGCCACGCTTGGCGTGCTCTATGTCGCGCGCGGCCTGGCGCTGCTGTCGTCGGATGGCCGCACCTTTCCCAACCTCGTCGGCAAGCCGGAGCTTGGCACCACCGGTTTCGGTTTCCTCGGTGCAGGCCGGCTGCTTGGCCTGCCGGTGGCGATCTGGATCCTGATCGTCGTTGCACTGGGAGCCGCCTATCTCGCCAAATACACACCGCTCGGCCGCCATATCTTCGCCGTCGGCGGCAATGAACGGGCGTCGCGGATTTCGGGCGTCCGTGTCAACATGGTGAAGATGTTCGTCTATATGTTCTCCGGTTTCTGCGCGGCGATCGTCGGCCTGATCATCTCGTCCGAGCTGATGGCCTCGCATCCGGCAACAGGCGAAAGTTTCGAGCTCAACGCCATTGCGGCGGCGGTGCTCGGCGGTACCTCGATGTCGGGCGGGCGCGGCACGATCGGCGGCACCATCGTCGGCGCCTTCGTCATCGGCATTCTTTCGGACGGGTTGGTGATGATGGGTGTGAGTTCGTTCTGGCAAATGGTGATCAAGGGTCTCGTCATCATCGTCGCCGTTGTCGTCGACCAGGCACAACGCCGGCTTCAACAGCGCGTCACCTTGATGCAGATGGCGAAGGCGGGTTGAGCATGGCGGAGTTGCGTGGAGCGCTGATCGGCTGCGGCTTCTTTGCCGTCAACCAGATGCACGCCTGGCGCGGCATTGCGGGCGCTTCGATCGTTGCTATCTGCGACCGTGACCCGGAACGGCTCAAGATCGTCGGCGACCAGTTCGGCATAGCGAAGCGCTATACCGATGCGGCGGAACTTTTTGCCGGCGAAAGCCTGGACTTCGTCGACATCGCCACCACCGCGCCCAGCCATCGTCCGCTTGTCGAAATGGCGGCCGCTCATCGCGTTCCGGTGATCTGCCAAAAGCCGTTCGCGCCGACGCTCGCCGACGCCAAGGCAATGGTCGGGGCATGCGCGGAAGCCGGCGTGCCGCTGATGGTGCATGAGAATTTTCGCTGGCAGTCGCCGATCCAGGCGGTGCGCGCCGTGCTCGACAGCGGCGAGATCGGCACGTCTTTCTTCGGGCGCATCTCCTTCCGCTCCGGCTATGACGTGTTTTCCGGCCAGCCCTATCTGGCGACGGGAAAGCGCTTCATCATCGAGGACCTCGGTATCCATGTCCTCGACATCGCCCGCTTCCTGCTCGGCGACGTCTCGACCATCACGTCGCGAACCGCCCGCATCAATCCTAGTATCGCGGGCGAGGATGTGGCGACGATGCTTCTGGACCACAAGAGCGGCGCGACCTCCGTGGTCGACTGCAGCTATGCGACGAAGCTTGCCACCGAGCCGTTTCCCGAGACGCTGATCGAGATCGACGGCAGCGACGGAACGATCCGGCTGGCGCAGGGATACCGGCTCACCGTCACCGGCAAGAACGGCACGGTCGTCACCGACGTCTCGCCGCCGCTGCTGCCATGGGCGTCGCGGCCCTGGCACAACATCCAGGAAAGCGTTGTCGCCATCCAGCAGCACTGGGTAGACTGCCTGGCAAAGGGGATCGAACCGGCGACCTCGGGAGCGGACAATCTCAAGACGTTCGCGCTCGTCGAGGCCGCCTATGCTGGTGCCGCGAGCCGGCAACCGGTGCAACTCGACGCCTTGCTGAAATGACCGCCGACACTTTCCTGCTCTACGGCACGCGTGCTCTCGAGGCCGAGCCAGTCAGGCTGAGCGCGGGCGCGCTCAGCGCCGACTTCGTCAACGGCAATCTGCGCACCATCCGCCATCGCGGCACCGAAGTGCTGCGCGCCATCGCCTATATCGTACGTGACCGCGACTGGGGCACCTATGAGCCGGTGCTGACGGGCCTCGTCATCGATCAGGACGCGGAGAGCTTCGCGATCAGCTATTCGGCAAGCTGCATCGGACCCGATGGAAGCCGGCTCGGCTTCCACGCAACCATCAAAGGCTTCGCCGATGGCCGTCTGGTCTTCGACGTCGGCGCCCTCCCCGAAAGCGATTTCGAGACCAACCGCTGCGGCTTCTGCATCCTGCATCCGATCGCAGGGCTGGCCGGCAGTCCAGTCACTGTCGAGCATACGGACGGCATCGTGGTGGCGACGAAACTGCCCGAACTGATCGACCCGTGGCAGCCTTTCAAGGATATCCGCGCCATCACCCATCAGGTTCGGCCTGGTGTCACCGCCGAATGCCTAATGGAAGGCGATACATTCGAGATGGAAGACCAGCGCAACTGGTCAGACGCCTCCTACAAGACCTATGTGCGGCCGCTCGCGTTGCCATGGCCCTATGTGCTGCCTGCCGGCCAGCCCTTGCGCCAAACGATCAGCCTGCGCATCACAGGGAAAGGCAACGCGCCGGCTGCCGCCATGGTCAGCGAACCGGTCCGCGTCGAACTCGGCGAAGCCGGGCCAAGGCTGCCCGATATCGGCGTGGTCATCTATCCCGAGGATGTCGAGAGCGCACTTGCGAAGCTCTCGATGCTGTCGGCGCTCGGCCCGCAACAGCTGATCTTCCACTACGATCCGACGCGTGGCCACGGGCTCGACGCCTTGCGCGCTTTCGCCCGACTGGCAACTGCCTACGCAGCCGAAACGACCCTCGAATGCGTCGTTGCCTGCGCTGGCGATCTCGACGCCGAGATGTCAGGTGTCGCCGGCCTGGTGCGCGAGGCCGGGCTAAAACTCTCGGCCATTGCCGTGTCGCCTTCGGTCGACCGGCAGTCGACACCGCCGGGCAGCACGTGGCCGGACTGTCCGCCGCTCGAGAACGTTTACGCGGCCGCGCGGCGCGCCTTTCCGGACATCCGGCTCGGCGGCGGCATGTTCAGCTATTTCACCGAACTCAACCGCAAGCGCGTGCCGGAGGACCAGCTCGATTTCGTCACCCATTGTACTTGCCCGATCGTTCACGCCGCCGACGATCTCAGCATCATGCAATCGCTGGAGGCGCTGCCTTTCATCACCCAATCGGCGCGGGCGATCTTCGGGGCGAAACCCTATCGGATCGGACCATCGACGATTGCCATGCGGCAGAACCCCTATGGCGGCGCGACCAAGCCCAATCCCGGGGGACAGCGCATCGCCATGGCCGACCGAGACCCGCGCCATGCCGGCCAGTTCGCGGCGGCATGGACGATCGGCTATGCCGCGCGCATCGCGCCCGCTGGGCTGGAACAGCTCACGCTCTCCAGCTTCACCGGACCGTTCGGCGTGCTGGCGTCATTTGGAGAACCCGTCGCGGAAGGAACACCCCGGCCGCTCTTCAGGGCCATCAAGGGGCTTTGCGAACTGGCCGGCCTTGCGCATGTGTCGGCAAGGACGAGCGATGAGACCAAGGTGCTGGCGCTGGCCGGGCGCTCCGCCTCGGGCAAGACAATCGCGTGGCTGGCGAACCTGACGGCGGACGAAGTGCCGGTCGACATTTCGGCTTTTGGCCGCGGCCATCTCGTGATGACGCCTTACGCGATCACCCGGCTCGGCTGAAGTTACTTTTCGGAATTCATCACATAGAGCGCGCGCGAGCGTTCGAGATGCTTGATCATCGCCTTCTCGGCGCCATCCGCATCCTTTTTCTCGATGCGGCCGATGATCTCTTCGTGCTCGGTCAGCGTGAACTTTTCCTTGCCGGTCCAGATCAGCATTTCGGTGTGGTATTCCTTCAGCCAGCCGAGCATCGCCTCACTAACGGCGACATAGATCGGATTGCCTGAGATCGCGGCGATCTGGGTATGGAATTTCATGTCGGCGGAGATGAAGGCTTCGGAATCGCCACGGAAGCCGCGCTGTTCGGCAACGGTGGCCCTGAGGCGCTGCACATCCTCGGCGGTGGCCTTTTCGGCGGCTTCCCTGACCATGCCGCGCTCGAAGAAGATGCGCGCGGTCTTCAGGTGCTCAAGCGTGTCCTTCGATGACGACAGGATGATCTTGGCGGCGCCATCGACCTGCTTGATGATCGACTTTGCCGTGAGCTGCAGCACCTTGGCGCGCTCGCCATGCGAGATCGCGACCAGGCCCATATTGCTCAGCGCCTGCATCGCCTCGCGAATCGCCGGCCTGCCGACCTCGAAGCGCTCCATCAGTTCGCGCTCCGACGGCATGTCGTCACCCGGCATCAATTCGCCGCTGGTGATCAGGCGCTTCAGCCGCAAGAAGACCTCGTCGGAAAGCTTGCGCCGGACAATCGGTTCCGAACGGTTCATCGTCGCGAATCACTCCCTTGAGCCGGCCCTATCTAACACTGCCGCCACATTTCCCGGAAATTGCCGCCTGTCGATCTGCCTAAAACTTCTAGCCGGATATGCCTTGCAATACTTATGTACTCATTATACCAGATTTAGAACACCGGTGAACCTTTTTCGAACGCCTCGGCTTAAGACAGCAGACCATGATCACCCTCACCTATCGCATCGAAACGCCTGGAAGCATCGAAGCGTTGGCCGCCAAGATCGCCAGCGACCAGTCGACCGGCACCTTCGTCGCGCTGCCCGGCGAGACCGAAGAGCTGAAGGCCCGGGTGGCGGCGCGCGTGCTGGCGATCCGGCCTCTGCCCGATGCCGAGCGGCCGTCACTTCCCGATGACGGCAGCGGGCCGTTCAAACGCGCCGATGTCGACATCGCCTTTCCGTTCGATGCCATCGGCACCGACCTTTCGGCGCTGATGACCATCGCCATCGGCGGCACCTATTCGATCAAGGGCCTCACCGGGATCCGCGTCGTCGACATGAAGCTGCCGGAGGATTTTCGCGGCGCGCATCCCGGCCCACAGTTCGGTGTCGCCGGCAGCCGCCGACTGACCGGTGTGACGGACCGCCCGATCATCGGCACCATCGTCAAGCCGGCGCTCGGGCTGCGGCCGCACGAGACGGCGGCAATGGTGGCGGAACTGATCGCCGCCGGCGTCGATTTCATCAAGGATGACGAGAAGCTGATGAGCCCGGCCTATTCGCCGCTGTCGGAGCGGGTGAAGGCAATCATGCCGCTGATCCTCGACCATAAGCAGAAGACCGGCAAGAAAGTGATGTATGCCTTCGGCATTTCGCATGCCGACCCGGATGAGATGATGCGCAACCACGATCTGGTGGCGAAGGCCGGCGGCAATTGCGCTGTTGTCAACATCAATTCGATCGGGCTCAGTGGCATGGCGTTCCTGAGGAAGCGCTCCAGTCTGGTGCTGCATGCTCACCGCAACGGCTGGGACATCCTCACCCGGCACCCCGGGCTAGGTATGGGCTTCAAGGTCTGGCAGCAATTCTGGCGACTGCTCGGCGTCGACCAATTCCAGATCAACGGCATCGCCTCGAAATATTGGGAGCCGGATGACTCCTTCGTCGAGTCGTTCAAGGCGGTGACGACGCCGATCTTCTCACCTGAGGACTGCGCCTTGCCGGTCGCCGGCTCCGGCCAGTGGGGCGGGCAGGCGCCCGAGACATATGCGCGGACCGGCCGGACCGTCGATCTTCTCTATCTCTGCGGCGGTGGCATCGTCAGCCATCCGGACGGGCCGGGCGCCGGCGTGCGTGCCGTGCAGCAAGCCTGGCAGGCGGCGGTCGACGGCATTCCGCTTGCCGACTTCGCCCTGAACCACCCTGAACTGGCGCGGTCGATCGAAAAATTCGGCGACGGCAAGGCAGCCTGAAGCCATGCAGAACCTGCTTCTCAGCTATTATGGCGACGACCTGACCGGCTCGACCGATGTCATGGAGGCGCTTGAGCTCGGCGGCGTGCCGACCGTGCTGTTCATGCGCCAGCCGGACGATGCCTTGCTTTCGCGGTTTGCCCATTGCCGGGCGATCGGCCTCGCCGGCACCAGCCGCAGCGAGACGCCGCAGTGGATGGACATGCATCTGCGCGATGCCTTTGCCTGGCTGAAGACACTCAACGCCGCGATCTGCCACTACAAGGTTTGCTCGACCTTCGATTCCAGCCCAACGGTCGGCAGCATCGGCCGGGCCATCGAGGTCGGCCGCTCGGTGTTCGCGCAGGATAGTGTGCCGCTGCTGGTCGGCGCGCCGCAGCTCAAGCGCTACACCGCCTTCGGCCATCTATTCGCCGCCTATCGCGACCAATATTTCCGCATCGATCGCCACCCTGTGATGAGCCGCCATCCGACGACGCCGATGGATGAGGCCGATCTCCTGATCCATCTGTCGCGGCAGACGGCGCTGAGCTCCGGGCTGATCGACCTTGCAACGCTGCAGTCCGCGTCGCGATCGGCCGCGTTCGATCGCCTGACCGGAAACGGCACCCCCATCGTGCTTCTCGATGTCGACAATCTGGAAACGCAGGCTCTGGCCGGCAAGGAGATCTGGCGCGTTCGCAAGCCAGGCGGTTCTTTTGTCGTCGGCTCGTCCGGGGTCGAGTATGCATTGCTGGCCGAATGGGCGTCGAATGACATTGTCGGCGCTGGACAAGGTTTTACGCCGCCGGGCGCAGCCGAGCGGATAGCCGTCGTGTCGGGCAGTTGTTCGCCGACCACCGAGCGGCAGATCCGGCATGCCCTGACCGACGGTTTCGACGGCATCGAGGTCGATCCCGTCGAGCTGGTTTCGGAGTCTTCGCAGCAGGCGATCGCGCGCGCAACGGCAAGCGGCCGTGCCAGTCTGCAAGCCGGGCGCAGCGTCATCCTCTACACCGCGCTTGGCCCCGATGCCGACAGGGGCGCCGAAATCGACCGGCAGGAAGGCGCCCGCCACAGGCTTGGCCGCGGCCTTGGAGAAATCCTTCGCAGCCTGACGATCGAACAGAATTTGCGGCGCGTGGTCATTGCCGGCGGCGACACGTCGAGCCACGCACTCGGCGAGATGGGTGTCGATGCCCTGACAATTCGCATGCCGCTGCCCGCTTCGCCTGGCTCGCCGCTCTGCGTTGCCCACTCGCGCGTCAAGGCGATCGACGGCTTGGAGGTCGCGCTCAAGGGCGGCCAGGTCGGAACCGATCGCTATTTCTCAGCCATCCGCGACGGCCTCGGCACTTGAACCAGCCGACACCTGGATTTCAGGAGCCGCTGTGCGAGAGCACTTCAACACGCGAAATGCGCCTTGCCGGGTGGAAATCCCGGTAACACCCGGTACTATCTGCGAAAATGCCGAAATCGGGAGGACGTCGGGTGCAGACCAAGAAGATCATCAACGATGGCAACCGCGCCGTTGACGAGATGCTGGAAGGCATCCTGGCAGCGCATCCCCGCCATCTCAAAAGCGTGGACGGCAGTCCACGCTCCATCATCGCCCGCGACGGACCGCGCCAGGGCAAGGTGGGCCTCGTGATTGGCGGCGGTTCGGGCCACGAGCCGAGCTTTCTCGGCTTTGTCGGCAAGGGATTGGCTGACGCTGCGGCCATCGGCAATGTCTTTGCCTCGCCGCCGCCGGACCCGATCCTCGAATGCGCCAAGGCAGTCAGCGGCGGCGCCGGCGTGCTCTTCATGTACGGCAATTATGCCGGCGACGTGATGAATTTCGACATGGCGGCCGAGATGGCCGCCATGGACGACATCGAGGTGCGCACGGTGCTGAGCACCGACGACGTCGCCTCGGCACCGCGCGACCAGCGGCACAAGAGGCGCGGCGTCGCCGGCAATTTCTTCATCTTCAAGGCGGCCGGCGCCGCCTGCGACCGGATGTTGTCCTTCGACGAATGCGAGCGCGTCGCCGGCAAGGCCAACGACCATACCTTCACCATGGGCGTGGCGCTGTCGCCCTGTTCGCTGCCGCAGACCCGCCGGCCGAATTTCGAGATCGGCCCGGACGAGATGGAGATCGGCATGGGCATCCACGGCGAGCCCGGCATCGCGCGCGAAAAGTTGAAAACAGCCGACGAGATCACCGACGAGATGCTGGACAGGATTCTCGACGAGATGGCGCCGGCGCGCGGCGACAAGGTCGCGGTGCTCGTCAATTCGCTGGGCTCGACGCCGCTGATGGAACTCTACATCATGAACCGGCGCGTGAAGCAGAGGCTCGATGAGATCGGTGTGTCCATACACGCAAGCTGGGTCGGCAATTACTGCACCTCGCTCGAAATGGCCGGGGCCTCGATCACTCTGCATCGGCTGGACGGCGAGTTGCAGACGATGCTGGACCACCCCTGCGACTGCGCCATGTTTCGCGCCGGCTAAACCCACTTCTGTGGCAAGGACTAAGACATGACGACAATCGACACCGCCCGCCTTGTCGCGATGTTCGCGGCGATCGCAACCGCCATGTCGGCCGACAGGGACCGACTATGCGCGCTTGACGGAGTTATCGGCGACGCCGACCACGGCATCGCGATGGAGCTTGGATTTTCCGCGGCACGCGATGCAGTCGCCGCACTGGACACCGAGGCCACTGATCCGACCACCTTGCTGAACACGGCGGCAAAGTCGTTCCTGAATGCGGTTGGCGCCTCCTCCGGTCCGCTCTATGCGACCGCGTTCATGCGCGCCGCGGCAGCCGTCAAGGGCAAGACGACGCTCGACGACGCGGACGTGGTCACTCTGTTCCAGGCGATGGCCAAAGGCATTCAGGATCGCGGCAAGGCCGAGCCAGGCGAAAAGACGATGATCGATGCATGGGCGCCGGCTGCGCAGGCGGCGGGCGAAGCGCTGACCTCCGGCAAGGATCTGGCGGGCAGTCTCGAAGCTGCTGCACAAGCGGCAAACGCCGGCGCGGAGGCGACCAAGTCGATGGTCGCCACCAAGGGCCGGGCATCGCGCCTCGGCGAACGCTCGCTTGGCCACATGGACCCGGGCGCCGCCTCCGCCGTGACCGTGATCGAGGCGATGCGGGTCGCCTTGACCACCTGATCAGTAACGGGCCTTCCGCGCCTCAGCGCTTGGCGTCGAGCTTGTCGATGGCCTGCACGTTTGTGGCGGAGGGGCCATTCGGATCGAACTCCGAGGCCAACCATGCGTCGGCGATCGATTTCGCCAGTTCGGGACCGATGACGCGGGCGCCCATGGTGATGATCTGGGCGTTATTGGACTTGGCGGCGCGCTCAGCGGAATAGGTGTCGTGGGTCAATGCGGCGCGAATGCCCGGGACCTTGTTGGCGGAGATGCTGACGCCGATGCCGGTGCCGCAAAACAGGATGGCCCGGTCGTAATTGCCGTCGAGAATTTCGTGGCCGACCGAGGCGGCGATATCGGCGTAGAATCCGGCCTGGCTTAGGTCGACGACCTGCAGTTCCGGCTTGGTGGCGAGATGCTTGGCGATGACGTCGAGCAACGGCTTGCCGGCGCTGTCGGCTCCGAGTGCGATCTTCATGATGATGAGCTCCTTTGCTTGGTCTTTTAGCGGTCAGCGCGCGATGGCGGCCGACGCCTTTTTCAGAATGTCGATATAGCCTTCCGCTTGCCACGCCGAGCGGCCGATGAACAGGCCATCGATATGCGGCTGGCCGATGAGTTCGGCCGCGTTGCCGGGATTGACGCTGCCGCCGTAAAGCACAGGCGGGGCAGCCGGCAGCCGGTCGGCGGCAACCTGCTTGATCAGCGCCTGCTGCCTGTCGGCATAGTCGGCGCTGGCGGGAATGCCCTTCTCGCCGATCGCCCAGACGGGCTCGTAGGCAAAGAGGATTTCAGCCTTCAGTTGATCGCCGCTCAGCTCTTGCAGCGCGCCGAGAACCTGTGCCGTCAACACCGCCTCGGCGCGGCCTGATTCACGCTCAGCCAGCGTCTCGCCGACGCAAATCAGCGGCACGAACCCGTGCCTGACAGCGGCCGCCGTTTTCAGTCCCACAGTCGCGTCCGTTTCGCCGAAATGCTCGCGACGCTCGCTATGGCCGAGTTCGATCACATCCAGCCCACAGTCTTTCAGCATCACTGGCGAGATCTCTCCCGTCCAGGCACCGGCGTCGGCCCAATGCATGTTCTGGGCGCCGACTTTCACGCGGGTGTTGGCCAGCGCCGCTTTGACCTGGCGCGCGGCGGTGAACGGCGGAATGACGAAAGGCTGTATCGCCTGATCGAAGTCAGGCACGAAGGCCGCCAACGCATCGGCGAACTGCAGCGCCTCGGCAAGCGTCTTGTTCATCTTCCAGCTCGTGCCGACCCAATATGGGGTCATTCTTTTCTCCTTCAACGCGCGTTTTTCCTGGCCACCATCGGTGCCGGCGTCTAGCCAGCATTTCACTCAAGCCCGAGGCTTGAGACTGTCGCGACCGCTGTCGATATGAGGCGCCCAGAAATCCACCGACTCGCGGATCATCTCGATAACCTGATGGTCGACTGGTTCCCTCTCCCTGAAGGAAAGTTCAAGGCAAATTTCATTGTCGGTTCCACCGCCCTGCCGAACCGCGTCCAGCAACTTCTGCGGCACTATGCGGCCATCCTTGTTGTAGGCGGCCGTGAACGGCCAGTGCCCGCCCTTATTCATCGACGACTGCTTGATGTGGATGATCGGCGATTGCAAGGGAAACGCTTTCGCCCAGGCATAGGGATCGGTGTCGGCAGGGTTGGGCGAAGTGACGTCGCCATGGTCGATGTCGACCATCATTTTCATCGGTATGGGCAGCTTCGCCGCGTCGATGGCGCCTTGCAGCGTGGCGCAGCTTTCGATCGTGTGGCCGAACTCGCGGCCGACCGACATCGGCTCCCAGAACAGGTATGTCAGACCCGCCGCCTTGGCGTGTTCGGCCACCTCGCGCCAGCATTCGAGGGCGATATCGAGAAGCACTGCCCGCCGTTGCGGATCGTCAAAGTCCTTGTGGGTGAAGATGGCGAACTGCGTGCCCATGCCCGACGCACCGAGTTCCGCGGAAATATCGGCGAAGGTCTTGAACCAGTCGACATAGTAGCGCCGGACATCCGCGTCCGGATGGCCGAAGTGATTGAGCCGGCCATAAGGTCCGGTCATGCCGGAGGTGATCCGCACGCCGGTCCGCGAAAGCGCCCTGTCGAACAGGCGCAGGAATTTGGCAATCGTTGCCGCCGGCCAGCCCGGATTGACGAATTCATGCGTCAGCTGCACGTCGCGGATACCGATGCCATAGGCAATCGCGTCGATCAAATCGTCCGGATCGGCGAAACGGTTGACCAGCGGATTGGTGTTGAGGGAAAGCGTGAAGGCCATCAGTCTGCCGTCGCCATGATGTTATCGAACCAGTCTTCGAATGCTTTCCGCTCGGCCGCATTGAGATGCAGGCCATGTTTGGTGCGGCGTTCCAGAATATCGGCTGATGTGCCGGCCCATTCGGTCTCGGCCAGGAACCTTGCCTCCCGCTCATACAGGTCGGGACCGAAGCGGCGGCCGAGATCCGCCTCGCGCTGTGCGCCGGCGAGCAATTGCCTGGCACGGGTGCCGTAGCTTCGAGCGTAGTGCTTCACCAGCGACGGGCTGAGCCATAAAAACTCGGAATGCAGATCGCTCAGGAACTGCTCGAAGTCCGCATTGGGCAGGTCGCCTCCCGGCAAGGGGATTTTGGCCGTCCAGGCTTTCTTCATCATCGGAAAAAACGGCTGGATCTTTTCCAGCGCATGTTCCGACAGCTTGCGGAAGGTGGTGATCTTGCCGCCGAACACCGACAGCAGCGGCGCGTTGCCATTGGAGGCGTCGAGTTCGAAAATATAGTCGCGCGTCACCGCGCTTGGATTGTCGGCATTGTCGTCATAGAGCGGACGCACGCCTGAGAAACTATGGACCACGTCCTGTGACGTCAGCTGTCGCTTGAAATAGCGATTGACCACCTTGATCAGGTAATCGACTTCGCTTGCCTCGGCGACCACTTCCTCGGGCCTGCCTTCGTAGGGAATGTCGGTCGTGCCGATCAGCGCCAGATCGTTCTCGTAGGGGTTGACGAAGATCACTCGCTTGTCGTTGTTCTGGATGAGATAGGCCTGCCGCCCCTCCCAGAATTTGGGCACGACGATATGACTGCCTTTCACCAGGCGAACATTGCGGGTGGAGTTCTGCCCGGCGACTCGGCTGACAATGTCGTTGACCCACGGCCCGGCCGCGTTGACCAGCGCCCGCGCCCGGACCTTCGTCACCGCACCCGTGCGACCATCCTGCATGTCGATCGACCATAGTCCGTTTTCGCGGCGGGCCGCGACACAGGCGGTGCGCGTGAGCACTCTGGCACCGCGCTGCCTGGCATCCAGGGCGTTGAGCAGCACCAGGCGCGCATCGTCGACCCAGCAGTCGGAATATTCGAAACCGCGCTTGAATTCGTCCTTGATCGGCGCGCCTTCCGGCGCAGTCCTGAGGTTCAGTGTTCGTGTCCCCGGCAGGCGTTTACGGCCGCCAAGGTGGTCGTAGAGAAACAGCCCGAGCCGGACCAGCCATGCCGGCCTGTCTTGCGGGCTGTGCGGAAGAACGAAGCGCATCGGCCAGATGATGTGCGGCGCTGCCTCGAGCAGCACCTCGCGTTCGATCAGTGCTTCGCGAACCAGCCGGAATTCATAATATTCGAGGTAGCGCAGGCCGCCATGCACCAGCTTGCCGGAGCGCGAGCTCGTGCCTTGCGCGAGATCGTCCTTTTCGCACAGGATGACGGACAGCCCGCGACCTGCCGCATCACGCGCTATGCCGGCTCCATTGACGCCGCCGCCGATCACGAAGAGATCGACGACATCTGTTGTATTGCTCAAGATCTTGCTCCTGTGCGGTGCGCCATGCCCTTCCACACCGGCCGAAGCGCCTGACGCGCTGCAACGAAGGAAGGAAAGAGGGCATCGTAGGTATGCGAAAGCGCCTCGTCATAGGCATCGCAGTCGCCGAGAAGCGGCGTCACCCATTCGGCGGCGCAGTCTTCCATCGAGCCATAGACGCCGAGGCCGACGGCCGCCATCATCGCGGCGCCTGCCGCGCCGGCTTCCTGGCGACTGCTGGTGCGCACCTGCGCCCGGGTCGCCGCCGCGATGATGCGGCGTAGGGAGGGGCTGCGCGCGGCGCCGCCCGACAGGCGGATCTCGCTCGGCACGGCGCCCATCGCCTGGTAGCAATCGCGTGCGGCGAAGGCCAGTCCCTCGAGGACGCCGCGTGCCAGATCGCCAAAGCCGTGCTTGACCGAAAGGCCGATGAAGCCAGCGCGTGCGTCAGGATCGACGAACGGTCCTCTTTCACCGGCCAGCGATATATAGGGCTGGTAGATCAGCGAACCAGGCTCCGATGCTTCCACCCAAGCGTCGAGGGCCTTCAGCAACTCGTCATGAGAAGGCTTGCCGCCAGCCGTCGCGAGCACGTCGCGCGCAAGGCCAAGCACCCAGTCTATGTTGAGCGTCGCCGCCATGTTGGATTGCAATTGTGCAAAGGCGCCTGGAATAGGCATGGCGATCGTGTAGCCGGAGCCATCGTCGTTCAGCACGACATCGTCGGGAGTGGCGGCAAAGCGTGTGTGTATGCCGGTCGAGCCGATGACCGTGCAGCCGACATTGCCCGAGGGATCATAGAGGCCGGCTCCGAGCGCCGTCATGACCATATCGACGTAACCCAGCACCACCGGCGTGCCTTCGAGCAGGCCAGTCTCTGCCGCCGCCGATCGCGACAGCGGATGATGGTCGGTGGTGCCTTCGAGCATGGGAGGCAACAGGCGGCGATGCGTCGTCAGATCCAGGATGTCGAGGGCTTCGTCGGAATAGCTGCGCGACCGAAAATCGCCGAAGGTGAAGGTTCCCTCGGAGGGATCCGTGGCGCGTTCGCCCGTCATCTTGAAGTAGAGCCAATCCTTGCAATGCAGTGCGGTCGCCGCCCGCTCCAGCATGTCGGGATGGTTCTTTTTCATGAAGGCAAGCTGGGCGCCTTGCTGGCAGGAATTCAGCCCCGTGCCGGTCAGCTCGAACCGCCTGCGATCCCGGGGATCGGCGCGCATCTCGTCCACCAGATGTCCAGCTCGGGCATCAAGCCACAGCCAGGCGCGCGAGACAGGCAAGCCGTCGCCATCGATCAGCCAGGTTCCGTCGCCCTGCCCGGTGATGGCCACCGCCGCGGTTCGTTGCGCGAGGTCGGGAACCTTGGCCGCGAGATCGCGAACGGTCCGCGCCATGTCGCGCCAGGTCTGGTCGAGGTCCTGCTCGGCGCCGCCGCCTTCCAGCGTGACGAAGCTATTGGGCACCGACGTCATGGCGAGCTGCCGCCCGGACAGGTCGAAAGCGATCGATTTGATCACCGACGTTCCCGCGTCGATGCCGATCAGCAGGTCTTTCATGCCGCAAATTCCGGTTGGTTGCGAAGGCGGTTCACGAGGGCAGTCATTTCGTAGAAGAGGCAGGGAGTGTCCGCAAGGACACCCCCTGTACAGGTATTACTCAGACAACACGAAGGGTGCGGTGTACTTGTCGACATTGTCCTTGGTGATGAGAAGGCAATCGAACAGCTGCTTCTCGGTCGCCGCACCGGTGGCACCCGTCTTGATAAACGAATCCGCCTGCTGCACGGCCTTGGCCGAGAAGATGGCGACCGGCTGAAGCACGGTGTACTGCAGTTCGCCGGACTTGATCGCCGCAACCGCATCCGGGGAGCCGTCGAAGCCACCGACCTTGATGCCGGCGAGCTTGCCGGCTTCCTTCAGCGCCGCAACCGCGCCAAGCGCCATCTCGTCATTGCCGCTGATCACGGCGATGATGTCGGGATTGGCCTGCAGCATGCTCTGCATCTTGTCGTGGCCCTGGGTACGATCCCAGTTGGCGACCTGCGAAGCAGCCTTTTCGAGATCCGGGTACTGGCTCAGCACAGTCGCGTACCCGTTCGAGCGCGTGGCGGCGTTGTTGTCAGACGGGGCGCCGAGCAGTTCGACATATTTGCCCTTTTCGCCGACGGCCTGCACCCACTGCTGGGCACCGAGAGCAGCACCCTGCGCGTTATTGGAAACGAGCTGACCCTTGGCGAGGCCTTCCTGATTGATCTCGGCATTGACGAGGAACACCGGGATGTTGGCTGCAATCGCCTTCTTCACCGCACCGACAGAGCCGTCGGCGTTGGCCGGATCGAGGATGATCGCCACCGACTTGTTGGTGATGGCGGTGTCGATCAAATTGCTTTCGGTATTGGTATCGCCCTTGTGGGCACCGACATTGGCCGTATAGCCAAGCTTTTCAGCCTCGGCCTTGGCGACGTTGCCCTCGGTCAGCCAGTAGGGGTTGGCCGGATCGTTGACGATGATCGAGATCAGGCCCGCGGCTGACGCGGCGGCCGTGAACCCGACGACCATCGCGGCGGCGAGCAGACTTTTCAGCATGGTTTTCATGTACATTCCTCCAATGATTACGCGGTGTTGCTGCCAGTTCACCTGGCAGTCTTCCCTTGGGCAGGATTGGCCGGTTCGGCCTTCCCCCGTTTCTGAGAAGTCGGTTGGCCACCTGACGCGCTTGGGAGCTTGCTACGGCGGCGATACTGAACGGCATTGAGGAGCACGGCGAGCACGATGACCGCGCCCGTGAACACTGTCTGCCAGTAGGATGAGATGCCGATGATCACCAGACCGTCGGACAGGAAGCCGATGACGAAGGCCCCAAGCAGGGTTCCGCGGATGTTGCCGCGCCCGCCGGTCAGTGCCGCGCCGCCGATGACGACGGCCGCGATGGCCGTCAGTTCGTAGGTGGTGCCGGCGGTCGGTCCAGCCGACGTCAACTGCGAGGACAGGATCAGGCCGGCGATGGCGGCACAGATGCCCGACAGCACATAGACGGAAATCTGCACCGTCTTGACCGGAACGCCGGAGAGTTCGGCCGCGCGCTCGTTGCCGCCCGAGGCGTAGAGCCAGCGCCCGAAAGCGGTGCGGTTCAAGACGATGCTGCCAATGAGCGCGATGACCACGAGAACCACGACGCCCGTCGGCACGCCGAACAGGCGGTTGAAGCCAAGCGCATCGAAGCCGGTGTTTCCGAGCTCGGGCTTGCCGCCGAGATTGTTATAGGTCAGGCCGCTGGTCATCAGCAGCGCCAGGCCGCGTGCCATGTACATGACGCCGAGCGTGGCGACGAAAGCCGGAACCTTGAAGCGCGCGATGAGCACGCCGTTGATCAGTCCGACGACGGCGCCGAGCATGCAGGCCAACACCGCGACCACCCAGACCGGCGGATAGAGAACGACACCCAGCCAGGTCAGCGTCACGCCTTGCATCAGGAACCCGGCAACGACACCGGCCAAGCCCAGCGTCGACCCCACCGACAGGTCGATACCGCCATTGAGGATGACGAGCAGCATGCCGATCGCGAGGATTCCGAAGATGGCGACATGCGAGGCCATGGTCAGGAAATTCGCCACCGAGAGATAGTAGGGCGACAGGATCGAGAACACGACGATGATGACGATCAGGGCAAAGAAAGCGCGACCCTCGAGCAGCAGCTTGGCGAGATCGAAGCCTTCGCCGCCCGCGCTTGGACTGGACTGTTTTCTGGCCTGGCTGACGTCGGTCATTGGTCTGGGCTCCGAAATTCTGGTGATCAGGCGACCACGGCTTCGCCAGAGGCGGCCATGATCTGCTCTTTGGTGGCGTTGGCGCCGAATTCAGCTGAAATCCTGCCACGCCGCATGACGACGATGCGGTGGGCAATGCTGAGGCATTCGTTGACCTCAGAGGTCGAGAAGACGACCGCAAGCCCTTGCGCGGCGCGTTCGCTCAGCAAGCGGAAGACCTCGGCCTTGGCGCCGACATCGATGCCACGGCTCGGTTCGTCGAGAAGGATGACTTTTGGGTTGGTCGTCAGCATCTTGCCGATGACGACCTTCTGCTGATTGCCGCCCGACAGCGATCCGATCATGGCATTGCCGCCTGCGGTCTTTATGGTCACCTTGCGGATCGAATCCTCGACCAGCCCACGCTCCTTGGAACGGGACAGAAACAGCCCCTTGGCGAACGCCTCGATGCTGGCCAGCGAGAGATTGCGGCCGACGGTCATCGTCTGCACCAGCCCGTCGCGCTGGCGGTCCTCGGGGACCAGCACAAGACCTCTGGAGATGCGCTGGGCAATGCTCAGTCCCGAAACGTCCTCGCCTTCCAGAAGCGCGCGGCCGCCCGCCATCGGCACCCGTCCGGCGACGGCTTCCAGCAATTCCGTGCGCCCGGCGCCCATCAGCCCATAGATGCAGACGATCTCGCCTGCCCGGACATCCAGCGACAGGTGGTCGACGACGGAATAGCCCGAGCCCGAAGTGTCGACGACGCTGACATCCTCGATCGACAGGGCGACCTCACCGAACGCATGGCCGGTCGGCGGCGAGCCGAGATCGAAGTTCTCGCCGACCATGTTGCGGACGATCCACTCGAGGTCGATGTTTCTGGCTTCAGCCGTCGCCGTTATCGCCCCGTCGCGCAGGACAACGGCGTAGTCGGTGATCTGCAGCGCCTCTTCGAGGTGATGTGAGATGTAGACGATGGAAACGCCGCGGCTGGTCAAATCGCGGATCACCTTGAACAGCACCTCCACCTCTGTGGCGCTGAGCGCCGAGGTCGGCTCGTCCATGATCAGGATGCGCGAATCGACCGACAGCGCCCGCGCGATCTCGACGATCTGCTGTTGGCCCAGGCGCAGATCCTCGACCAGGGTCATCGGGTCGATGTCCTCTTCGAGATCAGCCATCAGCGCGCGCGCCTGGCGCGATTCTTCGGCGAAGTCGAGGCCGGTCCTGGTGCGCAGTTCGCGGCCCATGAAGATGTTGTCGCGAACGCTGAGATTGGGCGCCAGGCTCAGTTCCTGGTGAATGATCGAGATGCCGCGATCGCGTGCGTCCGAGGATGAGGAAAAACTGACGAGATTGCCGTCGAGCACGATGTCGCCGGATGTCGGCGTGACCACGCCGGAGAGGATCTTCATCAGCGTCGACTTGCCGGCGCCATTTTCTCCGAACAGCGTGGTGACCTTGCCGCGATGGATGTCGAAATTGACGCCCTTGAGTGCATGGACGCCGCCATACGACATGACGATGTTGCGCGCCGAAAGCACGGCGTCGCCATTCGCGGGTCCGGTGTCGGCAGCCGCGCTCATTTGACCTCCAGCCTCACCGGAGTGACCAGCCAGCTCTTCGGGTTGACCAGCTTGAATGCGCCGACCACCGATATGGTCTTGCCGGTCAAGGTGCTCGTATCGACCTTGGCCAGGATTTCCTTCTTCATCTCGTTGTTCAGCGCCGAACCGGCGTCCTGGTATTCGATCTGGTTGGTGAACTGGCCGAATGTGATCTTGCCGGTGGCGTCGCGAAGCTCGGTGCCGTTGATCGCCGGTCCCGTCTGCACGCGGATCATCAGCGTGTCCGGCACACCTTCGACGGCGACTTTGTAGATGCCCGATTTTCCTTCGCCGACGACGCCGGTGAACTTCACCGAGATGACCGGCCCAACGCCCGCCGGCACGCCGTATTCCTTTTCCGCCGTTGCCCTGTCCTTGGTGATCGCCGTCGCCACCGTTGCCGCGTCGGCGGCACGCGCTTCGACATCGGCCTGCACCTTGGGAAACTCCGACTTGCCGTAGTCGGCGGCGGAAAAGACGGCGCTGCGGACATCGCCGGCAGAGCCGATCCTGACCACGTTGGTGTCGAGCGCCATGGCGCCGAGCAGGACGACAACCGCAGCGCCGGCAAGTACCCGACGCAAGCCGGGCGAAGCCGGCCTGGTTGGTGCGGGGGCGGCCTTCGCGCTCATGACGCAACCGCCGGCAAGGCTGATCCGCGCTTGTCACGCATTTGACGATCCTCCGTTCACATGGCGCTTCGCACCATTGGGTTTGTTCTGTTCGACAAGGGCACGGGCGGTGGACTCGTCAGTGATCAGCCCGCTCAGATAGCGGCTTTCGAGCACCGCCTTGATGGCGCGTATTTTCACCTTGCCGCCGGCGACTGCGACGATCCGACGGCCCTTCAACTGGTCCCGCGGAAGCGCCAGGATTCTGTCCGACAGCGCCGTTTCCACCGGGCGTCCCTTGTCGTCGAAGAAGTGGGCGAGCAGCTCGCCGACGCCGCCATCCCGTTTGACCTCATCGATTTCGGAATGTTCGATCATGGCGGTAGCGACCAGCGAGGCTTCCCGTTCGGCGGTGCCTATGCCGACGAACATCAGGTCGGACCGGCTTGCGAGGTCGAAGACATCGCTGATGCCGCGCTGGCCAAGCAGCACTTCACGGTCCTCGGCGGTGTTGGCGACGAAAGGCACCGGCATCACATAGGCCTGCGCGCCGGTCCGCTCGGCCAGCCGATGCATGACATCGTGCGGGTTGGCCGCGAATTTGCGCGTCACGCCGCCAAGCAGCGAGACGAAACGGATATGGGCAGCGGCGGTGCGCGTCAGATACTCGACGCTTGCGGCAAGGGTACGGCCATGGCCGACGCCGATCAGCATGTCCTCGCCGCGATCGATCTCCCGCTTCAGAAACTGAGCGCCGGCGATGCCAAGGGCCTTCAGCGGCAGCTCGTCCTGATCGAGATCAGGAACGACCTCGCAGTAATCCAGCCCGTAAGCATTGATCAGCTGCTGCTCGAGGTCGATGCATTCGCCGACATCGCCGTCGATGATTACCCTGACAAGGCCATCCTGGGTGGCCCGGGTGATGAGCCGATGCGCCTTGAGGCTGGTCAGGCCGAGCCGCTTGGCCACCTGGGCCTGTGTGAGCCCCCCGGCATAGTGAAGCCAGGCCGCGCGCGTGGCGAGGCTGGACTCATGGTCGCGGTTAGCGGTTCCGCCGGATTTCAAGCCATCTCCTCCCCAGGATGATATTATTATCTTTGTGTGCAAAAATTTTCACATCCCTGCATCGCTGTCAATCCCTCGCCGGATTTGGCGCATGCACATACGGGGAATTCACAGTTCTCGCCCTTCCCGAAACGCCGGTCTGCCGGCATTTCGGCGGGCAACATCGACCTATTAGGAGGTGAGCATGTCACTTGATCATACGGCTATGTTAATTTAACGTCAATCTGTGTTATTTCGTGTCTGAGCCAGTAGAATTGCACAGCCATCGGCTATCCAATTTTTTGCTAACTAACTGTTTCTCAATAATAATATCTAATATCGCAAAATCCCAACCCGCCTGTGAGTTGAGCGATTGGGGATGCGGCGCATCCTTAGGCAAACCGACCGGATTGCCTTGGGAAAGAGCATCGGCGACGGAATGATCAGCCCAGCCGCATCAGGTTCCGGTCCTCGAGTTCCAGGGCGGCGGCCTCGACTTCCTCTGCGAGGCGCCCGGCGCTCCAGCCCAGCGCCCGTCCGGCAATCGTCGCAATCTCCTGCAGATCCCGGCCCGTCAGTGACCCTGATATCGCCAGGGTGCTGCGGCGCATGACGATATCGGCCAGATGTTCGACGAACTCGGTGCGGACGATGTAGTCGATTTCCGATTTGCTGTAGCTTTCTGAATCCGGCAGCCGACCCTCATCACCCGACCCATGCGTGGCGATCTGCGTGGCTCTGGTGCCATATCGCGACAGCAGCGCCTCGAGACGCCGTCCTCCAGCGCCCGTTTCCGAGTGAGCCAGAGCCAGCCAACTTGCTCGCGCTGCGGCATCGGCCGGGAAATCCCTGCCGCCGCCGATCGGCATGGCCTGCGTCGTCACCTTGCGGCTGCGCTGCAGGCGGCCGAGCACGGTGTCGGCGACTTCCTCGGCGAAGCCGCGAAAGGTCGTCCACTTGCCGCCGATCAGCGAGATGACTGCGAAAGGTCTGTTCCCATCCGGCTCGGCGACTGGCGCCGAGTGGTCACGGCTGATTAAGCCGGGCACCGATGCATCCGAGGCCGGCAGCGGCCGGATGCCGCTATAGGCATAGACGATCTGGTCGCGTTCGAACGCCATCCCCGGCAGCAGCGTGCGTACGCTGTCGAGCAGGTACTCCACTTCGTCAGGCTCGCAGCGTACCGCGTCGGGATTGTCGGCCTTGATGTCGGTAGAGCCGACCAGCGCCAGGCCGAGATAGTCGTAGACAAGGCAGATGCGGCCGTCATCGGCCTCGAAATAGAGCATGCGCCCGGCAAGGCTTTTGACCAGCTCGTCATGCTTCAGCAGGATGTGCGAGCCCTTGGTACCGCCGATCATCTTCGACGGCGCGCCTAGCAAATCGTTGACATCGTCGATCCATGGACCGGCGGCATTGACCACCAGCTTCGGCCGCACCGAAAAGGCCGCGCCGTTTTTTTTCGGCTGGAAGGTCAGCACGCCATCGGCGGACTTCGCCAGCGCCGTGTAGTTCGCGCTGGCCGAGGCCGTATTTGCCTGCAGCCCATCGAGGATCAGTTCGAGCACCAGCCTTTCGGGATGGCTTATCTTGGCGTCGTAATAGGTGCCGGTGGCGACGATCGAGGGGTTGAGCGCCGGCATCTTGCTGAGCGCCTGGCGCCGCCCGACCATGCGGTGGCGCGGCATGACCTGGTTTCGCGAGCCGTAGAAATCATAGATCATCAGGCCGATCTTGATCAGGATGGCGCCGCGGCTGCGCGGCGCGCTGGTCGAGCCGAACAGCGTCCGCAGCGCCGCCAGCATGCCTTTGCTCCAGGAGAAGATCGGGATGACGGTCGGCAACGGACTGACATAGTGCGGTGCGTTTTTCAGAAGCAAGTTGCGTTCGAGCGTCGACTGCGCCACGAGACCGAACTCGCCTGTTTCGAGATATTTCAGGCCACCATGAATGAGCCGCGACGGCGCGGCGCTGGTGCCCGAGCCGAAGTCGCTCTTGTCGACGATCAGGCAGCTGACGCCTTGCGCGCACAGATCGCGGAACAGGCCCGCCCCGTTGATGCCGGCGCCGAGAATGACGACGTCGACCTCGCCCGTCCCGGCCATGGCGGCCAACCGCCCGGCGGGATTTTCCGTAAATGTTGCTTCGCTTGAGCTCATGGCGCTTTCGTCTTGACGATGCGCAGCTTCACGCCGGCCCGTTCGAGGACTCGCGCCCGCGCATCGCCCAGGCCTTCGGTCGCCAGGACGACGTCGAAGCTGGTCAGATCGTCGAACACATGCAGTGCGATCCTGTCGAACTTGGCATGGTCGATCAGAAGGATGCGCTTCACCGATGCGGCCATCATCGCCTGCTTGACCCGCACGACATTGGGATCCTGGATGAAGGCCGTGGTTCCGGTGATGGCCGAAGCCGAACAGATCAGCACATTGGCGCGCAACTGCGCCACGGCGTTCTCGCAGACGATGCCGATATAGGCGTTGTAGGTGTTGTGGTACTGGCCGCCGAGACAGATGAAGTCGAGTTCGTCGACATTGGTCAGCAGTGATGCCGTCGCCACGGAGTTGGTGATGACGGTCAACGGCTTGATGTCGAGCAACAGCGTCGCGACGGCGTTTGCCGTCGAGGAATCGTCCAGCATCACCACTTGGCCGGCCTCGACATAATCGAGCGCTGCCCGCGCCAAGGCATCCTTCTCGGCCCGGTTGACCGTCACCCGGTAGCGGAAAGCGCTTTCGTAGAGGCCGGACGGCTGAACCGTCACCGCACCGTGCAGCTTGCGCAGCACACCCTGCTGCGCCAGCCGGTCGATGTGCCGGTGGATGGTCATGCGCGATACGCCGAAATGCTCGACCAGATTGTCGATGCGCACCTGGCCGAGCTTGATCACATAGTCGGCGATCTCTTCGCGTCGTTCGTCGGCCTTGATCATGCGGTTCCCCCAGTGTCTTGCCGCGCCAGCTTCTCGATCTCCGGCCAATGCGGTTCGAGCGCACCGGCTATGCGGCCATAGAGGGAAAAGCGCTCGTTGAACACAGCACTTGAGGCCGCCTTCGGCTCGTATTGGCGTGCCGTCATGCCGACCTGCCTGGCGCCCTGTTGCGGCGTCGCGAAGATGCCAACCGCGGCACCCGCGCAAAGGGCAGCGCCAAAGGCCGCGGCCTCGTCGGTCGAGGTGACGATGACCGGGGCGTTCAGCACATCGGCAAACATCTGGACGAAGGCCGGATTGCGCGAGCCGCCGCCGGTCAGGCGGATCTCGCTGATAGCAAAGCCGTCGCGCAAGGCTTCGACATGGGTACGATGATTGAAAGCAATGCCCTCCAGGACCGCCTTGAGCATATCGCCGCGATCGTGCCAGCCGTGAAGGCCGACAAAGCTGGCGCTGGCGACATCGCCAAAGGGGGAGCCGAACAGATAGGGATGAAACAGGATGGTCGACCGCTTTTTCAGCGCCGCGTCGATCTCGCCTGCCAGAAACTCGTGGATCGAGCCACCACCGACCGATGCCCTCTCCTGTTCCGAGCGGCAGAACGTGTCGAGAAACCAATCGTAGTTCGCGGTCGAGGCCGGCGATATCGCCATGTTGTTCCAGCGGCCGGCGTCGATGGCGTTGCGACAGAGCCAACGCGGATCGACGCGCGGTTGCGAAGAGACTACTTCGTTGATGGAATAGGTCCCGGCGACAATGGCGAGCACGCCCTCCTCATGGCCGCCCATGCCAAGTGCGGAGCCAGTTACGTCATGCAGGCCGCTCGCGACCGGTGTCCCCTTGGCAAGGCCGGTCATGTCGGCGGCCTCGGCGGTAACGTGGCCGGCGATCTCGGCCGAATGCGCCATCGGCGGCAGCGCGTCGAAAAGATCGTCCAGTTCGAAGATGCGCATCGCTTCCAGCGCGTAATCCTGCGTGCGGAAATCCGTGAATGAGGTGCTGGCCTCGGTACGGTCGGTGCCGATCGTGCCGGTCAGGCAAAAGCGCAGCCAGTCCTTGCAGGCCAGTATATGCCCGATGCGGCCATAGCGGTCGGGTTGGTTCTTCCTGATCCAGGCCAGCAGCGCCGACGGAGCCGAAACGTGCGGCGCCTGTCCGGTGCGCGCCAACGCATTTTGGAAGACCCCGTCCGCCGACCATTGTTCGACAATCTCGCCGGCGCGGCTGTCAAGCGACAGGATACCGGGGCCTAGCGGCCGGCGATCCTTGTCGAGCAAATAGAGACCATCGCCGTGTGCGGTCGCCGCCACCGCCTTGATATCGTTGGCGGGCCGGCCGCACAATGCGATCGCTTCGCGGATGGCATCGGCGGTGGCTTGCCATAGCCTTGCCATGTCGCGCTCCACCCAGCGCGCATGGGGCATCAATTGCGGAACCCGCCGACGCGACACCGACAACTGCGTGCCATCGGCATCAAAGATCACCGCCTTGGTGACCGTGAGACCGTTATCGATTCCGAGCAAACTGGGCATGGGCGCCGCCGCTTTCAGCAACTGGTGAAGGGCGCTGCAAGGCAAACCTGCAGGTTGGGATAGGGAGGACAGTCATGACGACAATCAACGAGCAACGGTGATACAAAAGCGACGCATCCGACGCGGTAAACAGACCATAATAGCATGTTAAGTTAACGTCAACATGTGAGATATTTTGCGGAAAAGTCTGACGTCATCTGCGACAAAAATTGCCATCCACTCGTACCGCATCCGATGCGGGACGAAGTTCCGGCCAATGCCCAACTGGCCGGATGACCCTCAACCCTGCGCGGCGAGCCAGGGAGCGCGGTACGACTGACGCCGAACGCGCTTCGACTGGCTTTGCAAGTTCCGTGCGCAACGACCGGACAACCCGCGCTTCGGCGCCGTTCAAAGAAAACGCGACGACTCAAGAAGCTCAGCCACCCCGTCCAGTTCCTTGTGCAGGCGATGCCAGCGACGGTCGAGATAAACAAGCGAATGCGCCTCCGGGGGGACCTCGTCCGGCTGCACCTCGCCGTCAAGGAGTTCGGCCGCGACCAGCGTCGCGCCCTCGATCGGCAGGATGCCGAGCCGACGGGCGCGGAACCAGGTCGAAACGCCGATATAGCGGGGTTCGCCCGTAGGCAGCCGCGCCCAGGCGCCTCCCGGCGGGAAACGTTCCGCGCCGCTCGACGCGCAGAGCTGCGCCAGGTCGATATCAGTGAAGCGCAGCAGGTGGATCACCATGGTCTCGGCCCGTAGCAAGGGCTCGGACGAAGTCGATTTCATGGAGAGCGAGAAAGCGACGACCGGCGGCGCAGCACTTACCGAGATCAGCGAGGATACGGTCATCGCCACCGGCCTGTCGCCGGGATCGGCCGTGATCACGGCAACACCGGCCGGATGGTGGCGAAAGGCTTCGCGGAAGGCGTTGGTCATCGGATGCGGGAAGCTCATCGACGTCTCTCTTCTGCAGCGTGAATAAGGGCCGGACGGCGTCCGCCGTCCGGCCCTTGCGGGCTACTTCTTCTCGATCAGGTCGTAGAACTGCCAGGTGCGATCGCTCCACAGGCCGCCGATGTCGCGACCGGCCGAGGTGACGATCGACGGCGCGATCGTGAAATGGTTGGCCGCCACCATCATCTCGCGGAAGGTGCGCTGGATCACGCCGGCGCGCAGCGACGCGCCGCCGCCGGCGCGGTAGGCGAAGTTGCAGATATCGACGCCAACCTCGTGAATCTCGGATTTGGCCAGATGGACAAGGCTGATCTGCCGCGTCGATACGCTGTTGCCGGCTTCGACCGTCGCCTCGATGTCGCGCCAGACTTCGAAGACAAAGGCGCGGGCAGCGCGATAGCGGGCTTCGGCGCGGCCATAGTCGTGCCAGAACTTCTCGCTTTCGCCGATCAGTCCGGCCCGGCCTGACTTCGAGCGGGCGAACTTGGCGATCTCGTCCAGCATCCGCCGCCCGGTGCCGAGCGCCCAGCCGGTATGACCGATGGCGGCGAGGCCAACGACCCCGAGACTGAAGAACTCCTTCTGGCGCAGCGGTGGTGCGGTCAGGATCGGGAAGACGAGATCGTCGGCGATGAAGACATCCTCGGCCGCATAGTCGATGCTGCCGGTACCGCCGAGGCCCAGAACGTCCCAATTGCCGAGCTGCTTGTGCTGGGAGATCGGGGCATGGGCGCACATGATAATCAAATTGCCCTTGTCGTCCTTGGCGGGCTTGCCGGTGCCGTCGTCGACGAAGGCGGCACTGTGGCTATAGGTGGCGTGGCTGAAGCCGCTGCCATAGCTCCACTTGCCGTTCAGCCGGTAACCACCGTCGACCTTCTTCAGCATGCCGAGCGGCGCGCCCTGCCCCGAGAAACGGTTGTCGGTGCCCGGTGCGAACAGCCGCTCGACCGCGCTATCCGGCAGAAAGGCCGCCGACATCGCACCGATGCAGCAATGCACCATTGAAACCCAGCCGGCCGCCCCGGAGTGCCAGGTGATCGCCGCCAGCAGTTCGAGACCCTGGGTGGGTCGCAGCTGCGCACCGCCGAGGCTCTCCGCGGCGAAGATATGCGACATGCGCAGCGGCTTCAGCAGCTCGAACGTGGCCGCAGTCAGTTCGCCATTCTCCTCATCGGTGGTGGCGTTGGCTTCCAGGGCCGGCCCGATCTCCGCGATCTTGCTGAGCAAGTCGCGATAGTCGGTGGTCGTCCCCCACGAGCCGTGCTTGATGGGTTTGTTCATTGTCTTCTCCTCCTTTTCAAATGCGGTCAGCCGGCGAGGAAATCGCCGATCTTCCTGAGTGTTTCGGGTTTCTCCTGCATGACGAAATGGCCGGCATCCTCGACCAGGATCAGGCGTGCGTCGGGCAGGGCTTCGACGAAGAGCGGCGCCTGGCCAGCTGGCAGCAGACGGTCCCTGGTGCCCCAGACGACCAGCGTCGGATTGGCGATGCGCGCCAGGAAGCGCCGCAGGTTCGGATGGCCCATGCCGAACGGCGCCAGCAACCGGCCGAGCGTCTCTCCTTCGCGGGCGCGATCGGCGCCGAAGGCCTCCGCAAAGGCGGGATCCGAGCCGTCCGGGAAATAGCGCAGCGCCACCGAGACGTCATGCGCCAGATAGGCCGGCAGCTCCTGCGGCGCGACCGCGCCCAGATCGGTGGCCGGATGCGCGGGGTCGTTGAGCCCTGCCGGCGCGATCAGCACCACCTTGTCGAAACGCTCGCGCGCAAGGCCGGCGAGCTCCGTCGCCATCCAGCCGCCCATGGAAAAGCCGATGAGATGAGGCTTCTCCGGCAGGTTCAGAACATCGAGCAGGTTCAGGTAGTGCAGAACCATGTCGGACATCCCGGTCACATGCGGCGCAGCGCCCGAAAAGCCGAAGCCCGGATGGCTCGCGCAAAGCACGCGGAAACGGTCGGCGAGGCCTTCGGCGAAGTCGAAACCTTCAAGCGTCGAGGCGCCGTGCAGGAACAGCACGGGCTTTCCCTCACCAATGGCCTTCACCACCGTTTTGGTGCCAGCGACATCGTATTTGAGCGTTTCGAATTGAACGGCCATTTTATTCCTCCTCAAACAAGGTCCGGCTGGATCAGCACTTTGCATTGCGTTGTGCGGCGGCGAAGGCTCTCGAATATCTGCGGAACCGGTGAGAGATCGATCCGATCGGTGATCAGCGCCTGCGGTGCGAAAGGTCCGCCGCGCAGCGCATCGAGGGCGACGCCGAATTCGTTTCGCTTATGGAAGAAGACCGAGAACAGCAGGTTCACCTCCTTGGTCAGCGCAATGAACGGGTCCCACTGGTCTCCGCCAAGGCAGAGGCCGACCCCGACCACCGTGCCCTGCAGCCGTACCGCTTCGACCGCCGCGCCGATGAGGCCGCGCTTGCCAACGCATTCGAAGACGATATCGGGCGCCCCGCCGCAGAGGTCGGCGAGATTCTCCGCCAGCTTTTCGCCGGAAAGCGCGAAGCCGGTCGCGCCGAGAGCAAGCGCACGCTCGCGCTGATGGCCGTGAATGTCGGCGACGACGACACGCGACGCGCCCATCCGCCGCGCCCAGAAGGCGACGAGCAGCCCGATCGGCCCAGCGCCCAGGATGGCAACCCGATCCCCCGGCTTCATGCCCGAGCGGACGATGCAATGCAGCGCAACCGAGAGCGGCTCGGCCAGCGCGCCATCCTCGAGCGCCACATCGCCGGGCAGGATATGACACTGGCGTGCGGCCACAGTCGCGTATTGCGCATAGCCGCCGCCGATCAGCTCCATCTCGCGACAGCGCGCCGGATCGCCTCGCTCACAGGCCTCGCAGTGTCCACAACCGCGCATCGGCGCGACGGCGACACGGTCACCGATCCGAAGGCCTGTTGCCTCCGATCCGACCGCGACGATGTCCCCAGAGAATTCATGGCCGAGCACGAAGCCTGCCTCGATGCCGAAAGGCACGGGATCCTCGGTGATATGCAGATCGCTGCCGCAGATGCCGCAGGCGGCGACACGCAAGACGACCTCGTCCGGTGCCGGCGTCGGGTCCGGCACCGTGCCGATCCGCAGCGGGACGCCGACCCTATCGAAGATGGCGGCTTTCATGAATCCTCCTCGTCAGCGGTTCGGGTCAACAAGCTTGCGTCGGATCGGGAACCATGGTGCATCCCACCGTTTCGTGATCAGGCCCCAGATGCCCGTCCGGGCGTAGAGCGCGACCAGAAGCGTCATCAGGCCGAGGACAACGAAATAGGTCGCGCCGTATTCGCCGAACCAGCGGTCCGCGATGAAGAAAATCAGGGATCCGATCAGAACGCCCTCGATGGAGCCGATTCCACCGACCATGACGATGAAGATCGCGACGTTCGCCCACATCGGATCAAAGGCCGAACCCGGGGTGATGCGGAGCTGCGCCATGAAATAGATCGCCCCAGCAAGACCGCAGCCGACCGCCGACGCGACGTAGATCAGGAAGCGCAGCTTGACGACATTCACGCCCTGGCTCGCGGCCGCGCCCGGATTGTCGCGCATGGCGATCAGCGCAAGGCCGAAGCGCGAGCGAAGCAGCCAGTAGCTGCCGCCCAGCGTGACGAGCAGCATCCCCGCGCAGAGCAGCGACATGGCGACATTCCGCTCGAAGGCCGAATAGTCCTTCATCACGCGAAGCGACATGCCCGCGCCGGAATTGACGAGCGGCAGGTTCGAGGCGGTCAGCCGAAAAACCTCGGCCACAACCCATGTGCCGATCGAAAAATAGGGGCCATCCAGGCGGTGCAGCAGCAGGTAGATCGGCACGGCCAGCGCGGCCGGCACCAGAAGCGAAAGGAAGACCGCCACAAACGGATTGATGCCGTAAGTCTGCGCCAGCACGAAAAGCGCATAGCCGGCCGCACCCATGAAAGCGTGCTGGCCCACCGAGACGAGGCCGGCATAGCCGGCGAGCAGGTTCCACATCTGCGCGACGGCGATGTAGGAGCACAGCACCAGAATCGACCGGATGGTGCCGGTCGAGGCCCACCACGGCATGGCAGCAACACCGATCATCGCCAGCACCGCCAGCGTCATCGCGATGCGACCGGACCGGGTCTGGCGCTGGACCAGGACCTCGGGCACCTCGGTTGTTGCCACATAGGGGATCGCACTCATGACAATGCCTTTCCGAACAGACCCTGCGGGCGGGTCGCCAGCACGACCAGGAAGACGATATGTCCGGCAAGCACGCCGAAGCCCGGATCGATGCGGAAGCCGATGGCCTGAGAGATGCCGAGGACCATCGAGCCGGCGAAGGCGCCCCATACCGTACCCATGCCGCCGATGATCACCGCTTCGAACGCGTAGATAAGCTGGGCAGGTCCATCGGCCGGCGCAACGGTCGACCGCAGCGCCTGGAAGACGGCGGCAAAGCCGAGGATGCCGACCGCCGCCGCTGTCGCCATCGCATAGACGGCGCGCGGGTTGATGCCGGTCATCGCCGCCGCCTCGACATCGGCCGACGCGGCGCGGAGCGCCCGGCCGAAGCGCGTGCGCTTCAGCGTCAGGTCGAGGCCCCATGTCAGTCCCGTGGCGACCGCCAGCACGATCAGCGGCAGGAGGCCGATATAGATACCGCCGATCTCGATGGACTGGCTCTCGATCCCGTGGCCCGGCAACGACCGGCTGTTCGCGGACCATATCTGGAGCATCAGGTTCTGCAGCGCGATCGACAGTCCGAAGGTCGCGATCAGCGAGGGCAGCGGATCGCTGCCCACCACGCGGTTCAGCACGGCCTTCTGCAGCACCCAGCCCATCAGCACCGCGAGCGGCACCAGCACGATCAGCACAGGCAGCGGTCCCAGACCCCAGGCCGTGGCGATCGAAATGCCGATCAGCGACAAAAGGATCACCAGATCGCCGTGGCTGATGTTGACGATCCGCATGACGCCGAACATCAGCGCCATGCCGAGCGCATACTGGGCATACATGCCGCCCAGCAGGATCCCCTGCACCAAGGCGTCAAACCACTCCATGGCCCGCTCCAAAATAGGCTTTGCCGATCTGCTCGCGCGTGATCTCGGCGGACTTGCCGGTCAGGGTCACGCGCCCCTCCAGCATGCAGTAGAGGCGGTCCGAGGCGGTTCGGGCGAGACCGACATCCTGCTCGACCACGATCATCGCCGTTCCAGTGGCGCGGATTTCGGGCAAGGCGGCATAGATCTCGCGGATCACCTTGGGCGCAAGACCGAGGCTGATCCGTCGCAGAGCAGCACGCGCGGCTGGCAGAGCAGCGCGCGGCCGATGGCCACCATCTGCTGCTGCCCGCCCGAGAGGCTCTGCACCTGCGTGCGGGCCTTCTCCTTGAGGATCGGGAACAGCTGATGCAACCGCGGCAGCGTCCATCCGCCCTTGGCGCCCATGCGCGCGGCCTGGTCGATGGCGACGCGAAGATTGTCCTCGACCGACATGCCGGTGAAGAGGCGGCGGCCCTCCGGCACGATAGCGACGCCCTTCTGCACCATGCGGTCGGTGGCGGTGCCGCCGACCGGCTCGCCGTGCAGCAGCACCATCTCGCGCCCAACCGGGAGCAGGCCCATGATCGAACGCAGGAGGGTGGATTTTCCAGCCCCGTTGGCGCCGATCAGAGCCACGGCCTCACCCTGGTGCAGCTCGATGTCGACGCCGTAGAGCGCCTGGAAGTCGCCATAGCGGGCCAAGAGCCCGTGGGTGGAAAGAACAGCCGTCATACCTCGATCCCCATGTAGACGCGCTGGACCTCGGGCAGCGCGATCACTTCGGCGGGCACGCCTTCGGCGATCTTCTCGCCGAAGTTCAGCACCAGCAGCCGGTCGGCCACCGCCAGCAGTGCGTGCAGCACATGCTCGATCCACACGATGGTGATGCCGCGGTCGCGGATGCGGCGCACCAGCGCCACCAGCGCCTTCGATTCATCGTCGGTCAGCCCGCCCGCGATCTCGTCCAGCAGCAGCAGCTTCGGATCCGACGCCAGCGCGCGCGCCAGCTCCAGCCGTTTGCGGTCGAGCAGCGTCAGAGCGCCGGCCGAGACATTGGCTTTGTCGGAGAGCTCGCAATCGCGCAGGACCTGGGCGCAGAAAGCATAGCTTTGCTTCTCGGACCGGCCGCCGCCGAAAGCAGCGGCGACCAGCAGGTTTTCGAAGGTGGTCATGCCGGAATAGGGACGCGGGATCTGATAGGTCCGCCCGATCCCCATCTGGCAGCGCCGGAAGGGCGGCTCGCCACGGAGCGCCGTGTCGCCGAGCTGGATCTCGCCGCCGGACGCCTTCAAATCGCCGCTGATCATGTTGAACAGCGTCGTCTTGCCCGCCCCGTTCGGGCCGAGGATGCCCAGCACCTCGCCCCGATGTACGTCGAAACTCACCTCATGCAGGACGCGGACAGCACCGAAAGACTTCGACACGCCGTGCGCTTTCAGCAGGATTTCTCTATCCATAGCTCTGCCCGCGTCCCCGCTCATGTCACCAGGCGATCGGCTGAATAGCCTGCTGGGGTGCGAAAAGCTGATTGACCGTGTTGTCGACGATCTTCAGGTCATAGGGCCATTTCTCGCCCTTCACCCACTGGCCGCCGAAGATCGGCGTCTTGCAGATGTTCTTGTGGGGCGAGCCGTCGAACTTGATATGACCGACCAGGGTCTGCAGATCGGTAGCGACCAGAGCGTCACGGTTGGCCGTACGGTCAAGCGGATTGGAAGAGCGCTTCAGGATGTCGAGCGCAACCTCGAGCAAGGCATGCGAATAGCCCAACGGCTGCGTCCACTGGCGCTTCGAATCGACTTCCCATTGGCTGGCGATGTCGCTGCTGACCTGCCCGGTCAGCGACGACTTGAACGGGAAGGCCGGCGTCCACCAGACCTCCGAGGACATGCCGTTGCCCAGAGGACCCATCGCCTCGACGCCGCCTGGAAACAGCAGCGCCGCCGCCACCGTGACCGCCTTCGGCTTGAAGCCCTGCTGGTTGCACTGGGTGACGAAGGTCTTCAGATCGTCGGGATAGGTGATGCCGCCGATGATCTCGCAGCCCTGCTTCTTGAACTCGGCGATCTGTGCGGAAAAATCATTGGTGCGGGGCTGGAAATAGCCGGGCACCACGACCTCGTAGCCGGCCTTGCGGGTCGGCGCTGGCAAGCCATATTCGTCGTTGCCCCAGGTCTCGCCGTCGATGTTCTGCGGGAACAGCATCCCGACCTTCTTGTTGGTCTCCAAATGGTTCCAGAGCCCGACGAAGGTGTTCAACGCCTCGTCGAGGCCCCAGAAGAAATGATAGGTCCAGTCGAAGGTCTGCTTGCCGCCGCCGCGCGGCATGATCACCGCTTGCCAGGGAGCGCCCGAGGAAATACAGGGCGTTTCATAAAGTTCGGCCTGCTCGGCCGCGGGCAGGATCGTGTCGGTGGTCGAGGCCGGCACGAGCAGATGAACCTCGTCGTTCAGGATCAGATTGCCGGCGATTTCCGATGCCTTGTTCGGATTGGACTGGCTGTCGCGGTCGAGGATCTCGATTTCGTAAGTATTGCCGTCGGCGCATTGCAGCTGGCCGCCGAGCAGGGCGCGGATCTTCTGCAAGGTGTAGCCATCCGTTTCACCAAAAAGGGCGAGCGGTCCGGTCGTCGGGCTGAGGTAACCCAGCTTGATCTTCCCGGCGGTCGCGGCGCGCACATAGGCCGGCATGCCAAGCGTGCTGGCGGCAACGCCGGCTCCAATCCCCTTCAGCACGCTTCGACGGCTGGGCCGCAAGCCCGATTTCACCAGTCTGTTGTAGTAGCTCATCGTCGGTTCCTCCCTGGGTTAAGTTTCTCCGGCCCACGGGACCGGTCTCAGTTCAAAGCGTGTTCAGGTCATCCGCAGCAGCGAGCCGCCATCGATGACGATCAGAGAGCCCGTCACGTAGGAAGCGGCAGGCGACGCCAGATAAAGCGCCAGGCCCTTGATCTCTTCCGGGTCGCCGATCCGACCGAGCAGCGACTGGGCCTCGAAGGCCTCGCGGTCCGCCGGATTGCGCAGCCGACCGCCGGCGATGTTGGTGATGAACGGTCCGGGCAGGATGGCATTGATGCGGATGTTGTAGGCGCCAAGCTCCATCGCCATGTGGCGAACGAGATGGTTCACCGCGGCCTTGGCGGGCATGTAGGGCGTGCCCACGATGCTCTCGTTGATCAGCGATGCAATGGACGACGTGACGATGATCTGGCCGCCGCCATTCGGCTTCATGTGCCGGACGGCATGTTTGATCGTGGTGTAGACCGAGGTCAGGTTGATCTCGATCACCTTGTCCCAGTGCTCGTCGGGCAGGTTCTCGATGGCGCCCTCGGGGTTCCTTTCGCCCGTCGGGGTGTTGAAGCCCGGCCCGGCATCGATCCCGGCATTGGCGAACACGACATCGATCGAGCCCGCCTTCCCGGCGACCTTGTCGAAGGCTGCGGCCATGGCCGCACGGTCACCGACGTCGACAACCTGGCCCCAGACATCGCCACCCACCGCCCTGATCGCGGCCACGGTCGTGTCAAGCCCGGCAGGGTTCAGGTCGAAGATGCAGACCTTCGCCCCGTGCTCGGCCATGATCTCGGCATAGGCCTGCCCGATGCCGCCGGCGCCGCCGGTGACGATCACCGACTTGCCTCTGACATCGAACATCTTCTCAAGTGCGGCCATCAGTTTCCTCCTTTGTGCGACAGCACGAAATCGAACTCCACGTCGTAGAACGGGGCCGCAACCTCGACCCTGGCGGCAGCTTCGGCGTTCTCGACCTTGCGGAATTCGGCGAGCAGGCTCTTCTTCACGCCGAAGACGGCATCTGAATCGATGTACGGGTCGTCCGGGTCGAAGATGTGCGTGGTCAGCGCTTCGAAGCCCTCGGCCTCGACGATGTAGTGGAGATGCGCCGGACGATTGGGGTGACGCCCCAGCGCGCCCAGCAGCTTGCCGACCGGGCCATCATCCGGGATCGGGTAGTATTTGGGCTTCACGCCGCGAAACCAGTAGCGCCCGTCCGTGCCGGTGCGAAAGACGCCGCGCAAGTTGAAGTCGGGCTGGATGCCCTTCTGCTGCACGTCGTAGAAGCCCTCGTCATTGGCCTGCCAGACGTCGATCTTGGCGCCTGCGATCGGCTTGCCCTCGGTATCGAGGATGCGGCCATGCACGAACATGGGCTCGCCCTTCTGGTCGAGGCAGATGTTGGAGCCCATCGGCAGTTCGGGGGCGTCGGCGACGTGGAAGGGTCCCAGCACCGTCGATTCCGAGGCGCCCGACGGCTTGCGGTTGTTGATCGCATCGACCAGCATCGAGATACCGAGAACATCCGACACCAGGATGTATTCCTGCCGCCACTCGTTGCAGATCTGGCCTGTCCGCGTCAGGAACATGATCGCGCCGAACCATTCCTCCTGTGTCGGCTCGATCTCTTTCACCGCCTCGTGCAGCTTGCGGGTGATGACCTCCATCACCTCTTTGAGCCGCTCGTCCTTGGCGTTCCTGTTCCGCGCCACCACGACCTCGGCCGAGTTCGCTTCGGTGAAATAGCCGGATTCGTGTTCGTCGATCATGCGATCCTCCTCAGCGCGCCAGAACGGATTTGAAGATCCGGCGCAGTTCGGCCGCCGGCTCGGCCGCCAGCGTTTCGGAGCGCCAGGCGACGTGGTGGTCGGGACGGACGATCAGGCAGCCGGTGTCGCGGATCTCCCGTGCGCCGGCCCAGTCGCCGGTATGATCCTCGATCGCGCGGCGCGGGCCGATCACATGGCTGCGGATCGGCAGACCGAGCTCCGCGCCCACCGTCTCCGCCGCGGCGACCCACGCCTCTCCGCCAATGCCGGTCAACAGCGTGAACTCGCCATGCCCGCAAAGATCGAGCGTCGAGACCTTCCTGCCCGAGCGCTCGAAGACCCAGACATGCGGCAAGCGCGCGCCCGGCCAGGTTGTCGGCGCATAGTGCAGCTCGCGATCCTTCTCGAAGGCCGGCTCGCGCTGGCCGTCGGTCACCACCGCGCCCGACGCATAGCGCTGGTTCATCTCGACGCCATGGGCGTCGAACTCGTACTTCTTGAAGGCGATGGCCTTGCGGAGCGCCTCGCGCTGCGCTTCGGCGACGGGCGTCGCATCGGCGCGAGCCTCCATGTTCCTCTGGATCTTGTCGTGATCCACGCCGCCGTCCATGCCGAGCGCCTCGAAGATCGGTCCGAATTCGGCGATGGACTGGTTCGCCCGTGTCACGATCTGGCGCGCGATCGGTGCGCGCTCGGCCGAGAAGCTGTCCAGAAGCCCGACCCCCGCCTGCCCCTTGATGACCTTGGCAAGCTTCCAGGCGAGGTTGAACCCGTCCTGGATCGATGTGTTCGAGCCGAGCCCGTTCGAGGGCGGATGCCGGTGCGCGGCATCGCCCATGATAAACACCCGCCCCTTCTGCATGTGCGTGGCGAAGCAGTTGTTCACGGTCCAGGTGTTCGCGCCCAGGAGCTCGATCTCGAGCGCGGGATCTCCGACCAGTTGACGCGCGACGCTGGTGGCCAGTTCCGGCGTCACGTCCGGCGGCGGCTGGTTGATGTCGTAGCCCCAGACGATCAGCCACTCGGTCCAGGGCCGCACCATGCGAACGAGGCCCATGCCGATGCCGCCGACGTCGGCGCCGGGCTGCATGACCCAGTAGAGGACGCTTGGCCGGTGGGCGACATACTTCGAGAGATCGGCCCTGAACAGGATGTTCATCGAGCCGCCGACGCCCATCTTGCCTTCGAGCGGCAGGCCCAGATGCTCGGCCACCAGCGAGTTGCCGCCGTCGGCACCGACGAGGAACTTCGACCGCACGGTGAAATCCTTGCCCGACAGCCGATCGTGGCAGGTCGTCGTCACGCCGTCCGCATCCTGGACATGGCTGACATATTCCGTGCTCATGCGTGCCTGCGTCCCGCGGGCGCAGGCCGACTTGAACAGGATCGGCTCCATGAAGGTCTGCGGCAGATCGTTCATGAAGCAGGGAGACGACAGGAGATGTTCGGCCTTCGAGAGCGGGTGGATGCCCCAGCTCTTCATGCGGCCGATCTCCTCGCCGGCCAGGCTTTCGCAGAACACGTTCTCGCCCATCAGCTCCTGCGGCGAGGCGTGCATCATGGCCTCCGCCTCGACATCCGGACCGAGGTCGCGCAGCACTTCCATGGTGCGCTGGTTGGTGATGTGGGCACGCGGCGTGTTCGACAACCAGCGGTAGCGATTGACGATCATGTTGGCCACGCCGTAGCTGGACAGAAGTGCCGCCGTGGCCGAGCCGGCTGGGCCCGTGCCGATGATCAGCACGTCGGTTTCGATATCCGCCATCAAATTCCTCCCTCGATCTTCGGACCGGTCAGCCTGCGGCGAACCGGAAACAGGTGCAGGCCATTGCGGGACGCGATCAGGCCCCACAGCCCCTTTGGTGCAAAAAGCATCACGACGACGGCGATGAGGCCGAGCGTCATCAAGTACCAGCTGCCGTAGTCGGCCAGCGCCGAACGCAGCGCAAAGAAGACCAGCACGCCGAGGATCGGCCCCTCGATGGTGCCGATGCCGCCGATGACGACAATGAAGATGACGTTGGCGGTCCAGTCGGTGACGGCAAAGGCCGCGCTCGGCGAGATGCGGGCCGTCTGCAGGAAGATCAGCGCGCCGGTCAGCCCGGTGGCGGCCGCGGCGATCAGAAAGACCGCCCATCTGAGCCGGCCGGTATCGACGCCCACCGATTGCGCCGCGTCGACATTGTCGCGCACGGCCGCCAGCGCCAGCCCGAGGCGACTGCGCAGCAGCCAATAAATGCCTCCCGTCACGGCCACGAGCAGCGCCAAAGCCAGCCAGTAGGCCATAACATCGCGTGCCGCGGCCTCGCGGACCCCGAACAGCGCCCGGACCGCATCGGTGCCCAGGATACTGCTCGTCGCCTCGCGCGGCAGCGAGGTGCCGGTGCCGCCACCGAGCGCCTTCCACTGCGCGACCAGCAGTCGCGTCACTTCGGCGATCACCCAGGTGCCGATGGCGAAATAGGCGCCCTGCAAACGGAACGCGAAGAAGGCCGTCGGAACCGCCAGCACCAGAGCGGCAAGGCCGCCCAGCGGGATCGCCAGGACCGGATTCCAGCCGAGCAGGATCACGCCGGCGAACATCGCATAGGCGCCGATGCCAACGAAAGCCTGCTGGCCCACCGACACCAGGCCGCCATAGCCCGCCAGCAGGTTCCATATCTGCGCCAGCGTCAGCATGGTGAGGATGAAGAAGAGATCCTGTATGACGCCACGCGAGGCCACGGCAGGCAGCGCGAGCGCGGCGACGATGAAGATCGGCACGATGATCGCGGTCACGGTTCCGGCGCGGGTGCGGGTTGTCAGTCGATACATGCCGCCCTCAATCCACTGCGCGCGGAAAAAGCCCGCGCGGCTTGAGCAGCATCACGGCCAGGAAGGCGATGTGGCCGGCCAGGATCTGCCATTCCGGATTCAGCGCGGCGCCAAACGTCTGCGCCACGCCGATGATGATCCCGCCCGCGAGCGTCCCCCACAGGCTGCCGAGGCCGCCGATGATCACCGCCTCGAAGGCATAGATCAGCCGCGCCGGTCCGATCGAAGGATCGAAGTTCGCCCGCATGCCGAGATAGAGTGCCGCCAGCGTCACGACGACCATGGCGATCCCGGTGGCGATCGCGAAGATCCGCTTCGGCTCTATCCCCATCAGCCCCGCCGTCACGACGTCGTCCGAGGTGGCGCGGAAGGCACGGCCGAGGGCGGTGTGGTAGAAGAGCGCGTTGAGCGCAATGATCATCACGATCGCCGAGGCAAAGGTCATCAGCGGCATGATCCCCACCGTGACCAGCCCGAGATCGAGCGATGCCCCTTCCAACGCGCCCACCGGGATGCGGCGGCTGTCGGCGGAGAAGGCCTCGAGCAGGCCGTTCTGCAGGGCGACCGACAGGCCGAAGGTGACCAAAAGCGGCGGCAGGATGTCCTTGCCCAGCACGCGGTTCAGAACGGCGGTCTGCAGCAGCCAGCCGAGCGCGAACATCACCGGCATGGCGACCAGAGCGGCAATCCAGGGCGACAGGCCGAGCAGCGTGACGCCCATCAAAACCAGATAGGCGGCAAGAATGATGAGGTCGCCATGGGCGAGGTTCACCAGCCGCATGATACCGAAGACGAGGCTCAATCCCGCTGCGAACAAGGCATAGAGCCCGCCCAGCAGAATCCCTTGCACGAGGGTGTCCAGCCAGATCATCGCCGCGCCACCTCGATCAGGCCATAAGAGCGCTGCGCGAGCAGATGACAGAGCCTCGGTTGCCGCGTCATGCCGCCACTCCGAAATAGGCGGAATGGATGTCTTCGCGCGTGACCTCAGCCGCCCTGGCGGCCAGCGTGACGCGACCCTCCATCATGCAGTAGACGCGATCGGCCACCGCCAGCGCCTTGCCGATATCCTGCTCCACCAGCACGATCGCGGCGCCGCCTTCGCGGATCCTGGGAAGGGCTGCGTAGATATCGCGGATGACGACCGGCGCGAGGCCGAGGCTGATCTCGTCGCAGAGCAGCAATTGGGGGTTCGACATCAGCGCCCGGCCGATCGCCACCATCTGCTGCTGGCCGCCCGAGAGCGCGGTGCTGGGGCTCTTGCGCCGCTCGCGCAGGATCGGGAAAAGGTCATAGACGGCGTCGAGGTTCCACGGCCCCGGCACCTTGCGCGCTTGCCCGCCGACCAGCAGGTTTTCCTCGACGGTCAGCGAAGGGAACAGTCGGCGCCCCTCCGGCACCATGGCAATGCCGCGCTTCATGATCTCGGCCGAAGACAGCGCGCCAATCGGCTCGCCCCTGTGCAGCACCATGCCGGGCTCGTTGCCGATCACGCCCGTGATCGAGCGCATCAGCGTGGATTTTCCGGCGCCATTGGCGCCGATGATCGCCACGCATTCGCCCGCGGCCACGCTGATATCCACACCGAACAGCGCCCGGAACTGGCCGTAATTCGCGGTGAGGCCGCGCGTTTCCAGCATCAGACCTCGAGCCCCAGATAGATTTCGCGAACCGCCTTCGAGGCCATGATCTCATCAGGCGCACCGATCCCGATCACACGCCCAAAATCCAGCACGAGAAGCCGCTCGACCACCGAATTCAGGGCGTGCAGCACATGCTCGATCCAGATGATTGTCGTGCCCCTGGCGTGGATCGCCTTGATCGTCGCGACCAGGGCCTTGCATTCGCCCTCCGTCAGACCGCCGGCGATCTCGTCCAGGAGCAGAAGCTCAGGGCCTGTCGCCAGGGCGCGGGCGAGTTCGAGGCGCTTGCGGTCGAGAAGGCTCAGCGAGCCGGCCACGAAATTGGCCTTCCTGAGAAGCTCCGTCTCCTCGAGGATACCAGCGCAATCGTCGACCATCTCGGCCTCGCGTGCGCCGCGGCCGAAGGCGGCAGCGGTCAAGAGATTTTCGAACACGGTCAGCCCCTCGAAAGGCTGCGGAATCTGGAAGCTGCGGCCAACGCCCATGCGCACCCGCTCCATCGCCGGAGCACGGGTCACGTCGCGGCCGAGCAATTCGATGCGACCCTCATTTGCAAACAAGTTGCCGGTGATCAGGTTGAAGAGCGTCGATTTTCCGGCGCCGTTCGGGCCGATAATGCCCAGCGCTTCGCCGCGCGGCACGCTGACGGTCACGGAATCCGCAACCTTCAAGGCGCCGAAGGACTTCGAAACGTTTTCCAGCCTGAGTATCATCACTGTCATCCTTGGGTCGCGCCGAACGAGGGCGGCGGTATCAGCCGCCCTCGGCAGCGTCAGGCCAGGGCTTCCATCTTGCCGGCGGTGGGTATCTGGGAGGCGCCGGCGTTTTCGACGATCACCAGATCGAAGCCGCCACCGGCCTTCTTGCGCCACTGCCCGCCAACGAGCGGCGTCTTGCAGACGTTCTTCGCGGCGAAAGGTGGCAATCCCGCACCGCTCCAGGCCACCTTGCCCACTACCGTCGTCATGTCGGTGGCCGCTATCGCCGCCGCGATCGCCTCGGCATTGGTTGGATCCGACACGCGGCCCATGACATTGGCCGCCACCTCGAACAGCGAATGGACAAAACCGATCGGCTGGGTCCAGGGACGGCCGGTCTTGGCGGTGAAATCCGCAGCGAGTTCGGCCGAACTCTCGCCCGTCAGCGACGATTTGAACGGATGCGAGGCCGACCACCAGACCTCGGACGAGAGGTTGTGGCCGGCGTCGCCGAGCGTCTCGACCGATTGCGGGAAAAGGATCGCCTTGGCCACCGTCACCGCCTTGGGCTTGAAGCCCTGCTGGCGGGCCTGGTTCCAGAAGGTGGTGAAGTCGGGCGGAATGACCACCCCGGTAACGATCTCGGCATTGGCGGCTTTGAAGGCGTTGACCTGCGCGGTGAAATCGTCCGAAAGGTTCTGATAGCGGCCAGGATCGGCAAGGCTGAAGCCGGCGGCGTCGAGGCCGGGCTTCAACCCATTCTTCGGGTCGCCCCAGGCATTGCCGTCGGCATCGTTGGGGAACAGCCCGCCCACCTTGCCGTTGGTGGAAAGCTGCTTCCACATGCCGGTGTAGACGGCGATGATGTCTTCGAGACCCCAGAAATAATGATAGCCGAAGTTGAAAGGCTTCCACGAGGCCGGATCGGCCGGACTGCCCTGCTGGCCGATGAACCAGGGCTGCCACGGCGCCATCGTCGAGATGACCGGCACGCCCTCCGCCTCGCAGGTGGTGGCCACTGGGTTGGTGTTCTCGGGCGTCGAGCCGACGAGCATCAGGTTGATCTCGTCATCGACGATCAGGCTCTTCGCCACCTCGGCCGCGCGATTGGGGTTCGACTGGCTGTCCTTGACGATGACCTCGAAGTTCTTGCCTGCCTCGGAAGCGAGGAAGGCCTTGATGTTGTAGGCATCGCTCTCCGCGAAGCCGGCAAGCGGCCCGGTCTGCGGCGAAACATAGCCCAGGCGGATCTTGGCGCCTTGCGCGATGGCCGGCGTCGCCAGGCGCGAACCGGCCAGCGCCAGGCCTGTCGCCGCCGAGGCTTTCAGTAGGCTACGTCTTGTGATCATGTGTAGTTCCTCCCTCTTGTTTTATTCTCAAGCCCCCGGACGGCGTCCCTCCCACGCCGCCTGAAGGAGTTCCCTTATCGATCCTGGATCGATTGGCCTCGGATTCGCATAGGCATTCTTGACCGCGATCGCCGCCGCGCGGTCGAGATCGGCCTCCTCGATGCCGATCGCCTTCAGGCTCAGCGGGGAGCCGACCGACTGTGCGAAATCCCAGAGCCCGCCGCCCGCCGAGCCACCACCGAATGCCCTAGTGATCGGACGCAACAGATCAGGCACCGCCGTTTCGTTGAAGGCGGTCGTGTACGGCAGCAGGATGGCGTGGGTCTCGGCATGCGGCGTATCGAACGAGCCGCCGAAGACATGCGCCAGCTTGTGATGCAGCGCCATCGAGACATAGCCGAGCGCGGTCGAGCAGCACCAGGCCGCATAGAGCGCCTGCGTCCGCGCCGCGCGATCCTGCGGGTCGCGGATCAGCCTTGGAATGCCGTCCTTGAAGGCAATCATGGCATCCCTGCACATGAGCACGATCACCGGGTTGCGATCGGGGGCATACAAGGCCTCCATCGCATGAGCGATCGCGTTCATCGCCGAGGTGACGGTGAGACTTACCGGCAGGCTCAGTGTCAGATCGACGTCGTAGATCACCGTCTCGGGGCGAATGTCCGGCGAGCGGCGGGTAGTCTTCTCGCCGGCCGCCGTCTCGCCGAGGATGTCGGTCATTTCCGAGCCGGCATAGGTGGTGGGAATGACCACCTGGTCGGCGCCCGTGCGCACGGCAATGGCCTTGCCGAGCCCGGTGGTCGAGCCGCCGCCGAGGCTGACGACCGCCGAAGCGCCGCTGCCGCGGAAGGCACCGACGGCCTTTTCCGTGACCTCGACAGGGGTATGCATGACCGCGCCGGCAAAGATCCCGGCGGCGAGGCCACCAAGGCTTACGGCCAGTCTTTCCGCATCGCCCATCTGATGCGGTGTCGAAAGCACCATCACCTTGTCATGGCCGAGCCGCCGGACTTCCTCTTCGACGCGAGCTATGGTGCCGGCACCGAAGACCACCCGTGTCGTCAGGCCCGGAAAGGTGAAGCTGTCCATCATCGCGCCGCCTCCATGCGCGGGCCGCGCCCGGCCGCGAGGTCGTCGAGGATCGTGCCCAGCATGACGATCTCGGCGTCCGAGACCTCATGGCCCCGTCCCGGGAAGAGATCGGCCCGCAGGCTCGCGCCAATGCGGCCCAGCGACTGCGCGGCATCGGCAAACGCCGAGACTGGTATCCAGGGATCGGCATCGCCGCCGGAAAGATAGATCGGCATTCCGGCCGGCGCGGCCTCGGATCTTTCGTCCGCCGGAACGCCGACACGGCAGCCCGTGAAGGCCGCCAAAGCATCCGGCGGCGGCAGCCCCGCGCAGAGGTATTCGATCGACAGACACGCCCCTTGCGAGAAGCCCGCGAGAAGAAGCGGCAGTCCGGGCAGTTCGGCCCGCGCCGCGACCATTGCGGCCGCAAGGTGGTCGAGCGCGTCGGAAAGCTGCGCCCGGGCGACCGGCGTCAACGGGTCGACGGCACGCGCCTCCCACCACATGCCGTGTGGTGCACGCGGCAGGATAAAGGCCACGGCGGTTGCGGAAAGCCGCGACAGCACATGGGACTGCATCTCTTCGGGCGATTGGCCACGGCCGTGGACGAAGACGCAGATCGCCTTCGCCTCCGGGCCTCTTGGCCCAAGCCGGAGCGGACCGCTGCCTGAACTCACGTGAAGTCCGCCTCTTCCAGGCCGACCTGCAATTCGCTCTCACGATCTTTGAACCACGGCGGGAAGACCAGCGTCTTGCCGATCTGGCCCGGAGGCTCGTCCTTGGCCCAGCCTTCCGGCGTGGTCCAGGCAATTTCGAACAGCGCGCCGCCGGGCGAGCGGACATAGCAGGACTTGAAGTAGTTGCGGTCCTTCTGCTCCGATATATCCGTGAAGCCGAGACCCTCGATATGAGCGCGCAGTTTCAGCTGGTTCTCTTCGTCGCCGGTGTTGAGGGCGAGGTGGTGGATCGTACCGCCCGCCAGCGTCCAGGTGCCCTGCGGGCTGTCGCGGTCGACAATGACCTCCACGCGCTGAGCGACGCCGGTCGCGTCGGGCACGCGGAACACCAGTCCCTCATGGTCGTCAGCCTCTTTCTCCAGCGGCAACGCGATGGTCAGGAAGTCGTCCATCGCAGTGCGGTCCATCACCGCCACCACGGCGCCGTATATTCCCTTGATGCCGTGCGCCTTGCCGATGCCCTGCGCCTCGTTGGTGATCGGCGCGCGCGTATCCCTGTCGCTTTCCACCAGCTCGTGCGGAATGCCGCAGGGATGTGCGAAAGCCGCACGGTCGGCGCCAAAACGAGTGATCTTGATGGCCTCGATGCCGCGCGCGTTCAACCGGTCGACCCAGAAATCCGCGGCCCCCTTGGGAATCGACTGCATGATGGTGCGCGACTGGTTGGACCCGCGGCGGCCATAGACGCCTGGCTTGCGGAACGGGAAGGTGGTGATGATCGTCGAGGCATCGCCGTTGGGCGAGCCGTAATAGAGGTGATAGACAGGGATGACGCCGTCGAACAAGACGGTGCGCTTCACCGAATGCAGGCCCAGTGCCTTGGTATAGAAATCAAAATCTTCCTGAGCGCTGTCGGTCGAGAGCGTCAAATGGTGGTAGCCGCTGACACGTGCCATCGGTCATCTCCTCCCAGAGGTTTCGGTTTCGCCCCGCCGCTGTGGACAGAGCACGAGGTTGAGGTCGAGCGCGTGCTTCCGTTTTCCTCCGTTGGGCGGCAGCGCGCGGAACTCGGCCATGAGTTCGGGTTTGACCCCGAAGATGGCATCCCGGCCGATCGCAGGGTCCGACCGGTCGAAGATGTGGGTCGTCAGCGTCTCGAAGCCCTCCGCCGAGACGCGAAAATGGATATGGGCCGGCCGCTCGAGGCCAAGGCCAAGCGCCGACATCAATTGACCGACCGGTCCGTCCGATGGCAGCGTGTAGCCCTTCGGCTTCACCGTCACGAAGACGAAGCGTCCCTGCGGATCGGTGCGGAACCGTCCACGCAAATTGAATTCCGGCTGCCTGTCGGGTTCCTGGTTCTCGTAGAGACCCTCGGCATTGGCCTGCCAGATCTCGACCATCGCATCGCCGATCGCATCGCCGTCGAGCGCGACGATCCGGCCCGCAACCTCCAGCGGCTCGCCCTTGTGATCGCGCGAGATGTTCGCGCCGAGCGGCATCACCGGCACGTCGGCCCGGTAGAAGGGGCCGGCCAGGGTGTTTGGGGTCGCCCCAACAGGGCGCGGGCTGTTCTGATCCTCGATCAGCGACGACACGCCCAGGACGTCGGCGAACAGCACCCATTCCTGGCGCCGCGCATCGGCGTAGTGGCCAACCTCGGTCAGAAAATCGATCGCCTGACGGAACTCCTCGCCCGAGGGTCGCAGCTCGACGATCAGCGCGTGCAAACCGTCGACGGCTGCCTGCGCCGCCGCCGCCAGGCGGGACTGGCCCATTGCCGTCAGGCGCCGTGAGAATTCCTCGGCCTGCGTCGAGATCGCCTTGGGGAATTCATCTCGCTTCGGGTCGTGCTGGCCGTGCATTCCGCCGGGGCCTCCCTTCCCCTTGCCAAGCGGGATAGCACGGCCCGACGCGATGCTTGATGAGATGTGGCGTCCCTTGTATAGCGTTTTGCTATGAAGCTGAACGAGCGCCACCTCATGCAGCTCGCCGCGGTGCTGGATGCCGGCGGCGTGTCGGAAGGAGCCGCTATGCTGGGCCTGACCCAGCCGGCGGTCAGTCGATCGCTGGCCATGCTGGAGGCGCGGGTGGGCGAGCCGCTTTTCCTCAAGGGTCGCCGGCCGCTGCAGGCGACACCGCTCGGCTTCCAGTTGGCGGCGCAGGGCCGCACGATCATCACCGCGTCGCGCAAGGCGTCGGATGCGGTCCAGGGCTTCATGAAAGGCACGAAGGGCGTCGTCCGTGTCGGCGGCGTGCCCTTCTTCATGGATGCGATGATCAGCCGGATGATCGGAGAATTCCAGAAGCTCGAACCCGAGGTCACCGTTCAGCAAAGCTATATGAACCTGCCCGAGATGGTCGCGGCGCTGGAGAGCAACCAGATCGATCTCGGGATCGTGCCGATCGGCGTGCTCGACCTGGGACCCGGCTTCGAATTCACCGAAATCCTGCCCGGACGCAACGTCGTGGCTTGCCGGCCCGACCATCCCCTGCTGCGAAATCGCCGCCTCAGGGCGCATGACCTGACCAGCTTTCCCTGGGTAGCCCCCCTACCCGGCTCTCCGCTGATGTCGGACCTGCAGATGATCCTGATGAGCATCGGCATGTCGGACCTCAACGTCCGCTATTCGGGAGGCTCGCTGATGAGCGTGATCAACTTCCTTGCCGAAACCGATGCGCTGGCGGTGCTGCCATTCTCCGTGGTCTTCGCGCAGCGCAAGGAAAACCGGGTGACGGTGCTGCCCTATGAAATTCCGCAGCCCAGCCGCTCACTCGGCATCCTGCGCCGGGTCAGCGGACCGCGCTCGCCGGCGGCAGAGCGCTTCGCCGGCCACGTCACGACCGCCTTCGAGAATCTGAAGCACATCATCAAACGGCACGAGAATGCCGTCGTCTGGGGGCGGTAATCCAGCCGACATGGCACCCCTTACAGCTCCAAGAGCCAGGAGCGGACGTTTGGAGCAGCGAGACGATCGGGCGTCCATTGGCCAGTCTCGTTTTTCCCGAACGGGATCCCGATTTGAGGAGCTGAAGGGCACGCCGGTGAGCGCCAGGATCAGCGAAGCTGGTTCATGGCGCCTATTCAGCATCGCCAGCAATGAAGTGCGGCTCTCCCACCCCATTCCGTGCAGGAATGGAACTCCCGTGCCTGTATTCGGTTGGGTACAAAGCCGGCGTCCCACACGCGCAGACAAGGGTGCGCTGAGGTGACAGATGCTCGACGACGAAGAGACCGAAGGTTTGTAAGTGCGAATATCGATCTTGGTTGAGCCTCCTATCACCGGTTTGCCTTCACCTCACGGCGAGGGTAACTCCGCGCGACCAGATCAGCTAATGTCCTCCAAGACCCCGGGCGTCATCTACGACATCAAGGGTCTGTTCCCCAGGCATGTTACGGATGGGCGCTTCTGATGAGGGTTCTGGTCACCGGCGCGGCCGGCTTCATAGGGTATCACGTAGCCAAGCGGCTGCTGGAGCGCGGTGACGAGGTCGTCGGCATCGACAACGTCAACGACTACTACGATCCGCAGATCAAGGAGGCGAGGCTGCGGCTCCTGGACGAGGCGAGCCGCAAGACCAATGCCGGCTATCATTTCATCCGCGGCAATCTCGCCGACAAGAGCGTGGTCGACGCCTGCTTTGCCGACCATGCATTCGACCGGGTGATCCATCTCGCCGCCCAGGCCGGGGTTCGCTACAGCCTGGAAAACCCGCATGCCTATGTCGAAAGCAACATCATCGCCTACACCAACATGCTGGAGGCCTGCCGCAACAGCGCCGTCGCGCACCTGACCTATGCCAGCACGTCGAGTGTCTACGGCGCCAACACCGACATGCCGTTTTCCGAACATCGTCCGGCCGACCATCCGCTGCAGTTCTACGCCGCGACCAAGCGCGCCAACGAGCTGATGGCGCACAGCTACAGCCATCTGTTCCGATTGCCGACGACCGGGCTTCGCTTCTTCACGGTGTATGGTCCCTGGGGTCGCCCGGACATGGCGCTGTTCCTGTTCACCAGGAACATCCTGGCCGGTGCGCCGATCAAGCTGTTCAACAACGGCAATCACACGCGCGACTTCACCTATGTCGATGACATCGCCGAAGGCGTGATCCGCGCCAGCGACAGCCCGGCCACGGGCAATGCCGCCTGGGACTCCAGCCGTCCCGATCCGGCCACAAGCAGCGCCCCCTGGCGCATCTTCAACATCGGCAACAACAACCCGGTGAAGCTGACCGCCTATGTCGAGGCGCTGGAAAACGCGCTGGGCCGCAAAGCCATCGTCGAACTCTTGCCGCTGCAGCCCGGCGACGTGCCCGATACCTTCGCCGACACCTCGGCGCTGGAGCAGGCGGTCGGCTACCGCCCGACGACGACAGTGACCGAAGGGGTGGGGCGGTTCGTCGAGTGGTACCAGGCATATTTTGGACGGGGATAGAAAAGTCTTTGCAAGATCACGGCTGGCAAACTCGCCTCAGGCCACCGTCCAGTGATGCTCGATGGCTGCGCAAGCTCCTGCCAGCACGACGCCCACGGGGATTGGCCGCCCCCGCAATTCGCACCACAGCAACATTGATCTTTGATGGGTAATGTTGCGGTTCCGCTCGCCCGCCATCCGCCATTCGCGTTCGTTTATTTCATTGGGCAAAAAACTACCGACAGCGGACAAACTGCCTCGCTATTCGAATGATGCGGTAGCGGCACATAACGCGCATGTTTCCTCCAGCCGGAGGCGCTTCATCCCCGCGCCGCCGGTTAGGCTCGACGGCCGCCCGCCCCCAAAAAGCCGTCGGGCCGCCAGAAATCCCGATATCCTACTCGCCTCGCCTCCTCGCCATCACTGCGTAAACGCCTTGGACATCTGATCCGCAAAGGGTTTCAACAGATAAGACCAGACATTGCGTTCATCGGTGCGGATATGAACCTCGGCGGGCATACCTGGCCTCAGCACCTTCGCTTCGGTCAGGCAATTCGATTTGCTTTCGACCTTGATCCGCGCCGAGAAATAGGAAAGCTGACGTTGCGGATCTTTAATCAGATCTGCCGAGATGTGTTTCACTGACCCTTGGCAGACCGGAGTGGTTCCCACGTCGAACGCCGGAAAACGGATCGATACCGGCTGCCCTGGCCGGACGTCGTCGACCCGCGACGGAGGGATCAGCGCGTCCACCACAAGATCGTCGGCATCAGGCACGATGGTCATGAGCATCTCGCCAGGCGCGATAACGCCGCCGACGGTATGGACAGCCGATTCCTGTATTGTTCCGGACTGCGGCGCGCGGATCGTTGTCTTGGTCAATTCATCCTGGGCCACAATCCTCCGTTCGTTGAGTTCGGTCTGCTTGGCTTCCGTCTCGCGGAGTTCGGTCGTCACGTCAGTGCGCCTTTGGTCATCCAGCTGCAGCATCTGCAACCCCGTTTCGCTAATGCGCGCCTGCGCTTCAGCTACTGCGGCAGCGAGGCGCCCCGATTCTCCCCTGGCCCGGGTGGCATCCAGCCTGATGTTGCTCACCCTCTCCTTGGAGACGAGTTTTTTGGCGTAGAGGGAATCAACGTCGGCGAAATCCTTATTCAGCAGAGCAACCGATTCATCCACCGCGCTCTGTTGCGCTTTGAGGCCGTCGATCTGACGTTCAAGTTGCTGGGATTGGCTTCTCAACTGTGCCTTCTGTCCAGCCAAAGCCGAAGCGCGCGTTTCAAAGAGCGCGCGCTCGCCATTGACGAGCGCAGCCAGCTCCGGCTGGTTCATTCGCGCCTTCAGGCCGACCGGCAGTTGCATTTCCGCCAGGCCCGTTCGCTCAGCCTCCAGCCGAGCGAGCCGGACGGTCGCGCGATCGAGATCCTCACTGATGATTTGCAGGTTCGCGCGAGTCAGCGTGTCATCCAGTCTGACCAGCACGTCGCCGGCTCGTACATGATCTCCGTCCTGCGCGAAGATCCCGCCCACTGTGCCTCCGGTTTGATGCTGGACCTTCTTGACGTTGGTTTCCACCACCACGGTGGCCGGTGCAACCACAGCGCCGGCGATGTTGGTCAACCCCAGCCACAGGCCGCCGCCAAGGACCAGCAGACCTGTAATCACCAAACCGAATATCAGGTTGGCCCGTATACCGTCCGACAGATCTGGCGCGCTCACGGCAGCCCGTTTGCTGCCACGAAGGGTCCGAGCATACGATGAGAAAGCGACGAATGTTTCGAGCAGAGCTTCATGCATGTCCGGCAACACCCGGTATCGGCGCCAAAGAAGATGGCCGAGGTGAAACAGGCGGTGAAGGTCGGAGCACGTTCGCCAAGACCTGCTCGCGCGAGCCAAAGGCATGAACCGTCCCATTCGACATAACCAGCACCTGATCGATATTCGCGAGTGCCGAAGGACGATGCGCAACGACAATGACGATGCCCCCGCGCTGACGCACTGTCCGTATGGCGCCGGCCAGGGCAGCGTCTCCGTCCACGTCGAGGTTCGAGTTCGGTTCGTCGAGCACGACAAGAAACGGCTCGCCATAAAGTGCTCGGGCGAGACCCACGAGTTGCCTCTGCCCTGCCGACAGGGCCGCTCCGCCCTCGCCTATGCGGGTCTGAAATCCCTGAGGGAATTGCATTATCATTTTCTCGACGCCGGCTGCTCTTGCCGCCGCAAGGACGCCTTTTGGATCCGTCTTGCCTCGGAACCTCGAAATGTTGTCTGCTACCGTGCCGTCAAACAACTCCACATCCTGCGGCATGTAGCCGATATGGGCGCCGAGCTGTTCCGAGTTCCATTGATCGAGAGAGGCGCCGTCCAATCTCACCGAGCCATGGAGCGGCTTCCACACTCCGACCAACGAACGCACCAAAGTTGTCTTGCCGGAACCGCTTGGGCCGATTACGGCCATCCCAGCGCCTCTCGACAGATGGAAGCTCACATTCACCACGGTTGGCTTTGGCAAGCCGGGCGGCGCAATGGTCAATTGCTCGACCGCAAACCGCGCCTGCGGCCGAGGCAACTCCATTGGCTCGTCCTGGCGGCCGAATGCCGCCATGACCGCTGCCAGCTCGGAATAGCTGCGCCGGGCCGACAGAAAGCCTCTCCAGTTTGCGATCGCAGCATCCACCGGGGCCAAGGCGCGGCCAAGCAAAATGGAAGATGCGATGATCACCCCAGGTGAAGCCTCGCCGCCGATCACCAGGTAAGCGCCGAGACCGAGAACACAGGACTGCAACGCCATCCGCAGGGCCTTCGACAGCGAACTGGCGCCACCAACGACGTCAGAGAGACGTTCCTGCTGGGCGAGATAGGCTCGGCTGACGTCGCTCCAGCGTCGAGCCAGTCGACCAGACAGCCCCATTGCGTGAACGACTTCGGCGTTGCGCCGGCCGGAATCGGCAAGCGCCCGCTGCGACAGCAGCTCCTCCGAGGCACGCGCGGCGGGGCCTCGGCTAAACACTTCCGCGATCGCTGTTATGAGGACCACAGCGATCGCGCCGACCGTCGCCAGCAGGCCGAGCGAAGGATGGAGCAAATAAATGATCAGCAGATAAAAGGGGATCCACGGGGCGTCGAAGATGACCGTCGGTCCCGTTCCGGAGAGAAAGCCGCGCAGTCGGTCAAGATCGTGCAAAGGCTGCAGACGGTCCGCATCACGCCCTGCCTTGAGCGGCAAGGACAGGGAGATGGAGAACACCTTTTGCTGCAAATTCCTATAGAGACGGCTGCCGATGCGGACCAACACGCGAAGCCGCACGAAATCCAGAAGCCCATGGACCGCATACAGACCCAGCATGCCGATCGTGAACCCCACCAGGGTGGGAACGCTCTGCGACGGCAGAACGCGATCGTAAATCTGCAACATATAGACCGAACCGGTCAGAGCGAGAATGTTTATCACTGCCGAGAACAGCGCCACGCCAAGCAGCCCAGGCATGCAGGCGAGAATGGCGGAACGTAGCTCGGGAGAACCAGCCCCCGATGTTTTCATGACCAGCGGTCGTTCGCGCGACACTGCCGCGCCGTTACTTCCGTAAGTTGTGATGGCTCAAACCTTTCTTGATGCGCATAGCAGCCGCTATCCGTCGCCCCCCTTATTACGCTCTGCTTACATACGTCGACTTTGAGGAAAATGCAGCGGATTCGTGGCATGAACCGGCGAAACGCGGCCGCCGACGTCTCCCTGTCTGGGGATAACTTCACGAAAAATGACGATTTTCGCTAAAGGAACTGGTCAGAACGGAGCCGGCAAAAGAGGCGTATGTCCTTGCTCCCAAACACTTTCAAAGGTGCCACAGTCGGCTGAGCAAAATACCTGCTACTGAGCAACAACTTAGATCAATCAAACATTCTATCTCGCTGTGTTTCGTATTTGATTTCATCCTAATGTAGCAATCACCTAAGCAGACGCGGGGCATAAATCGAATCAACCAAAGGATCATTGGATGACACTCCATTATGCGTCCGGTGGATCAGCCACCGAAGTCGCAACCGCCGGGTTCAACCTGGTCGATGTTCAATATCTCTCGCAGGTCAATGCTTTGCCGGACGGCATGAAAGGCCTCGTCTATCTCGGCGCGCATGACGGCGTCACCTCCTCCTTCATTGAAAAAGTTACACCATTTCTGAACAACCCGAAGGTGTTCGGATTTTTCCTGATGGACGAGCCAGATCCCACCGGCAGGTGGGGCACATATGCAACTGCCGAAAACCTGAAAGCGGAATCGGATTGGATCCATTCCCATTTTCCGGGCGCCAAGACCTTCGTCACCATGATGAATATGGGGTCTCCTACAAATCCGGATTTTTCCAACACCTATAATCCGGCCAATACAGGCATCGACTATTACGGGTTGGACCCGTACCCGGTGCGCGATGACGTGAGCACGGTCGACTACAACATGATCGACAGGGCCGTGGGCGCGGCAGTGAAGTCCGGCATCCCGATCGACAAGATCATTCCGGTCTACCAGACTTTTGGCGGTGGCAACTGGACGACCGACACGGGCGGGAAGCATCAGATGCCAACGACGGAACAGATGCAAACGATGATAGATCATTGGGCAGCACTGGTTCCGTCGCCTGCCTTCGATTATGCCTATGCCTGGGGCTCGCAGAACGGAGACACAGCTCTGGAGAATTCGCCGGCACTGCAGGCCTTCTTCCAGCAGCACAACCTCCAAAGCACCGGTGGCTCTGCCGCCCCTCCAGCAAGCGATCCGATCGATACCCCGACCACGCCGCCAAGCGACGCCGGCGCCCCTGCTCCCGCCGCGCCGGCCCCGTCGGACAGCGATCATATATTCCATGGCACGCGCGGCGCAGACGTTTTTCACGCGACCACGGGCAATGACAAATATCTCGTCAACAATGCCCATGACAAGGTGATGGAAGCGCCAAGCGGCGGGGTCGACAAGGTCGTGGCCTCGGTGAGTTACGCTCTTACGGCGGGCTCACATATCGAGCAGCTCTCCACCGCCAGTTCGGGTGGCAGGGCGTCCATCAACCTGACCGGCAACGAATTCGGTCAAGCCATCTATGGGAATGGCGGCGCCAACAAGATCAATGGTGGCGGTGGCGCCGACAAGATGACCGGCTATGGCGGCAATGACACCTATTACGTCGACAATGCCCACGACAAGGTGGTGGAGCAGAGAGGAAGCGGCGCCGATAAGGTTCTTGCCTCGGTGAGCTTCGCTCTTTCGGCTGGCTCGCATATCGAGCAACTCGCAACCACCAAGGCATCCAGCAAGGCCGCCATCAATCTGACCGGCAACGAATTCGGACAGACCATTCAAGGCAATGCCGGTAGCAACAAGATCGACGGCGGCGGCGGAGCCGATACGTTGAGCGGGCGTGGGGGCAGAGATGCCTTCGTGTTCAGTACCGCCCTTGGTGCTGGAAACGTCGACAAGATCACTGATTTCAACAAAGCCCAGGACAAAATCCACCTCGATCATTCCATCTTTGCCGGTCTCGATCAGGGGGGCCTCTCGTCGGACGCTTTCTTTGCCGGCAAAGCCGCGCATGACAGTTCCGATCACATTATCTACAACAGTTCGACGGGAGCTCTTTCTTTCGACAGCGACGGCGTCGGAGGCGCAAACCAGATCCATTTCGCGAGCCTCTCTCCGCATCTGTCGATTACCGCATCGTCTTTTCTGGTCACCTGAACCAGCCCAGCGAAGAAACGCTTTAAGAAGTCGGGGGGGGCCCGGGGGGGCGCCGCCCCAAGTTTAGGGGGGGTTGGGACCACCCACAGCGGGCGGGGTGGGGACGGAAGGCCCGCGCCCCCCCGCCCCCCGCCCGGGGGGGGGCCCC